>JAFTPO010000029.1 GCA_017463225.1 Lachnospiraceae bacterium
AGTGTGGACTACGATAAGGCATATCTTAAGGACTTAGCCGACTGCATACAGGCAAACCCAGGTGTGGACTGTGTATTCTCAGTAAATTTCCAGCCTATAGTAGCCAGAGTTTGCAAGGTGTTCAAGCTTCCTTATATATCCTGGACAGTGGACTGTCCAAGCTTTCAGCTATATTCAGAGACAGTTGCCTATCCTACCAATAGGATATTCATATTGGATAGACTTCAGGCCGAGAAGTTTTCACCTATAAATCCGGACAATATATTCCATATGCCTATGGCCTGCGACTTGGCAACCTGGGATAGTGTGAAAATATCCGCCGAAGACCACAAGACCTTCGACTGCGACATATCCTTCGTGGGCTCTACATACGCAGAGAAATGTAAATATAATTTTATTGAAAAAGACCTTCCTGACTATATGAGAGGATATGTGGAAGGCTTAATCGATGCCCAGCTTCAGGTGTACGGATATAACTTTATAGAGGATTCCATAAGTGATGAGTGGGCTATGGACTTTAAGAAATATGCAGATTGGGTTCCGCTGGGTCCGGACTACACTGAGGACGTTAAGGGCATTGTGGCAGATATGTACATAGGTGAAAAATGTACCGAGCAGGAAAGAATCAGAACCCTTAAGGCAATCAGCGAGAATTTTAAAATGGATCTATACACCTTAAGTGATACTTCTATGCTACCAAAAATCAACAATCGTGGCGGTGCGGATTCAAATTGGATGCAGCCTAGAATCTTTAAGTGTAGCAAGATTAATCTCAGCATGACCAACCGTCCTTTCAAATCAGGTATTCCGCTTAGAGTATTTGACATTATGGGTGCCGGCGGATTCGTCATCTCGAATTACCAGCCTGAGTTAGCTGAGATTTTTGTTCCAGGAGAGGATATTGTATTGTACGATAGCATCCCGGATTTGCTTATGAAGATAGAGTACTATCTGGAGCATGAGGATGAGAGAAAGCAGATAGCAAAGAATGGTTATGAGAAGGTTAAGGAGTATCATAGCTATGATGTGAGGTTGACAGAGATATTAAAAGCCAGCGGACTTGTTTAAGTCGCTGGCTTTTGCCATATGTGCATAAGACGTGTGATATATCAGTTTTACCGGAGCTATAAATTATACCTTTTAAATAATACTTCTCTATACTCCTCGTCTTCAGATGCCTTGGCTAATTCCTCGGTCTTATTTTCTTTTAGCAAAAGTATAATAAGTTTTGACATCTTATCGATGCCCTGCTCCATACCCATTTTCTCTCCGTGTCTAGTAGCCGCTGCAAGATCCATCCTATGACGCTCTCTGGCCTCACATTCAAGCTGAATCTTCTCATCTTCAGACAGTTCCTTAAGAGTTACTATACAATCCTTTATACTCTCATTCTTCTCAGCTAACATTATAATCTCCTCCCAAGTGGTAGCGCGAAACAGCCGCGCCCAGTGGTACAAATCAGGCATATTCGCCTCATCCTCTGCGTTTCCTAATTGGTTTAATTGTAGCATAAGAATCGTAAGCTTGTCACTATAGATGTGACCACTTTTTTTGTTAACAAAGTGATAATCCAGATACAGCTTCTCCGGAAAGCCATCAGGTGTAAAATCTAAGATTCCTATATGAATCACCTTCATGGAGTCAATGTAATTCTCTCCCTTTTTAAGCTGGTCGTAGCTCTTGCATAGATATGTAAGGGAACGCTCCGGCCAATCTCCCAGGTTATCCACCTGCATCTCGATATTTATGTTTCTGTCGTTGTTCATAACAAGTCTGATATCCATAACAATGGATTTATCAGTTATGGTCTCACCCAGAACTATAGGATTTGTAATAGCAACTGTTTTAATATCCTCGGACTTCAATCTAAGCAAAGCGCACAGCAATCCTCGCAGCGCCTTCTCATTCTTCTGCAAAAAGGCTTTAAACATATAGTCGTTGGTAAGTCTGTACTTCAGTGGTCCAGTAAGACCTGAATAATCGAATGTGGTATTGTCCATTAATCTTTATCCTTTCCAAGTATGATAACTACGCGCCTGGCCATAGCGCATCATAAACTTAGAAATGCATTTCCTGTAGCTCAATTATAGATAAAATTTCAAGTATAAGTAAAGAGTAAAGATTTGAACAAATGTCGCGATTAGTGACCTTTTACGAAATGTTTTGAACAAATAAAACTATAATCCTCGTAGAAACCTGTGTTTTCAAGGAATTGGGAGAATTTTTCGAAAAAATTTTTGCTCGTTAAAATAGTTAAAAAATCCGATGATAGGGGTAGCGATAAATTAAAATAGCTCAGCTTAATCCCCCCAATATATTTAGCTGACTTAAATTGTTTTAAATGCCAGTGGCCTTCTATAAACCACTGGCATTTGTATTATTGTTAATATATTCTAGCAATAATTTGCTCTTCGTACCAAGAATCATTGATATCATCTACAATATAACCGTCTTGTACCTCATTATTATATTTACTCCTTATTGGAACTCTCTTCCCTTGTCCTGCCTTCATCCATTCATATTCCAAATCAATATGTCCTACATCTAATGCCTGATATCCTAATTTCGCTAAATCGTATGCTAAAACTGTTGCTGTAGCACCTAGTGCAATCAACACTAAATTGTCTTTTTCACAACACTTACATTTCTCAAGTATTTCGCCATACCTATCAAACGAATTTTCTGCAGGGCATAATATCCTCTTTATTGAAGCTGAATTTGAAAAAAGGTCATTACCCACACCCATTCTTGTTTTTTCACCTTCAACAATCAATATTTTTTTACCATTCCAAATTTGTTTTAGCGCTTCAAATCTTCTTTGAGGACCATCTGTACTATTATCAGCTCTATCAACATATGGTCTAGATAAATAGGCATCATAATATACCCTATCCATATCTAAGAGTCCATAATGCATAGCTCTTGTTTCCTCAGTCATATAATGTCTTATATTATACCTGCTAAACAAATTATACTTAGACAAATCTCCGTAATTATTTGCTATGCAAATTAACACATCGTCTTCTCTTGAATTCAAAACCTCAAGAAGTCGAGCACCTAATCTTTTATTTGGACTCTGGAAGCGCTGTCTATCAACACCTAATATAACACTAAACTCTCCATCTCCAAATCTACATATAGATTTATTTTCCTTTATTATTTTTTCGATAGCCTTTTCCTCTGGTTCTATGTACGGAAATGTTAAATTAAGCTTTTTCTCAAATAACTCATATTTTAAATTATCAATTGCGTTATTTACAGCAATCTGAATCTTTGAAACGTCCTCTAGCTCATAATATATTTTATCTAAATTCTTCGCTACATTGTCCTTAAGGAGCCTAACCAACTCCACAGTTGCATACTTATTATTAATTTCGTTATGCTGCGTGTCCAAAGTTAAAGTATTCTCCCTCGCATGTTTCATATCAAGATTATTAAGCATCAATATAGGTATATTAAATAGCTCTGCACAATCAACATACTCAACATTATCATCTTGATGATTCACTATGTAAGCATCAACCTGCGGAAATAAACATATTTTATCTTGAACATTACCAACGAACAGATTTACATAACAATTCTCATTCTCATATTTACTAAATTCATGCTCCAAACTAACAAGATTTTGTTCTATATTTTCATTCTCCTCAAGATAAAGCACTAGTTCAAAATTAGTATTATTGTAGGTCTTAACGAAGTTTTCTATAACCTTATCATATATAGGATTCTTGGATTCCACATCCAAAACATAAAGCAATCTCTTTGACTCACCTTGATGCAGCTTTTTTATATCATTGTAATAAACAGGCTTTAAATTCCTTAGCTTTTCCTTAGCTTCTTCCTCATATTTGTCTACAAATCTTCTCACATCGTCAAAAATTTCTGAAGTAAGCTGATTAATTCTGTCACTCTCCCAATTCCACCATCGTATAATATTCAACTTATCAATAACGCTCTGCGGAAATCTATACCCTACAATTCTAGAAGGGTTTCCTTCAACTATTGCATAAGGAGGTACATTTTTAGTTATAACAGATCCTGCCCCTACAAATGCCCCACTTCCTATGATCACATTTCCTCTAATTATTGCATTTTTTTCTATGCGACAGTCATTCATAATAATAATATGTCCACCTTCTCTTTCTTCCGCCGAAGTGTTCATAAGACTGGTGGCTACCAAATAACTCGGTTCAAATGTAATAGAATCATCTACATAAGAACGCTTACCAATATGCACTTCGTATCTATACCCCTTTTCTGAAATCACCACAATCCTCCTTAATACAACAACACATTCTTAAGACATAATGATTATATATTACCACCCCCATAGTTTCAATAAAATAATATCACTTGACATTAAGATGTTTTTGAAACAAAATATTATAGGTATAGTAGTATTAGGAGGATCCTAAATGAATATTGTAGTTGTTGGTCTCGGCTCTATGGGTAGACGTAGAATCAGACTTTTAAAACAAATATCTAAAGAACTGATTATAACCGGAGTTGATAGCAAAAAAGATAGACGCAAGCAAGTTGAGGAAGAGTTTGACATAACTACTATGGATTCTCTCGAAAATGCTTTAACCGCCATCAATCCAGAATGTGTAATTGTGTCAACATCCCCTCTATCCCACGCTACAATCATCGAGAAATGTTTGTTGCATGGCTGTAATGTCTTTACAGAGTTAAACCTGGTAAATACCGGATATGAAACTAATATAAAGCTTGCAGAAGATAAAAATAAGGTTTTATTCTTATCATCCACATTTCTCTATCGAGAGGAAATATCATACATAAATGACAAAATCTCATCTGCTGCTGGTACATTAAATTATGCATATCATGTAGGTCAATATCTACCTGACTGGCATCCTTGGGAAAACATTAACGAATACTTCGTTGGAGACAAAAGAACAAATGGCTGTAGAGAACTTTTTGCCATAGAGCTTCCATGGCTTATTAAAGTTTTTGGAGATATAAAATCTTTCAGTGTCCTTTCAAGCAAAAATAGTAAGTTGCCTATAAATTATAATGATAACTATATGCTTGTTATTGAACACGGAAATGGTAATAAGGGCATGCTTGCTGTAGACGTAATATCCAGAAAGGCTGTTAGAAATCTGGAAATATTTGGCGAGGACTTATATCTAATATGGAATGGGTCCCCTACCGGACTTAAAGTATTCAACTACGAGGATAAAGTAGAAGAAGTGATAAATCTATACGATAATATAGATAAAAAAGAAGGCTATGCTTCCTTTATCATAGAGAACGCGTATAAGAATGAATTAATTAGCTTCTTAGAAGAAGTGAAAGGAATAAAATCAGCCAGATACTCATTTAAAAAGGACATTAAAGTTCTTGAAATAATTGACCAAATTGAAGGAGAAAACATCTGATGAAAGTATGCTTTGTAGGTATCGGTTCAATAGCCAAAAGACATATTCGCAATTTGCATATAATATGTAAGGAGAAAGGAATTGACCTCCATATTGACGCGTTGAGAAGATCATCGTCCTCTCATAAGGATGATCAGCCAGACCTGTCGTATAATGTTTATTACTCCACGGAAGAACTTCCTTCCAATTACGATATTATATTCTTAACAAATCCAACTGAATATCATGCAGATATGCTACAACAGCTCCACCACAAATCAAAGCACTTTTTTATAGAAAAGCCTGTAGCATCTCTAACTACAGTAGATAATCTTAAAAATATACATTTTAGAGAATCTTCCGTGTATTACGTTGCATGCCCTTTAAGATACAACAACGTAATACAGTATATCAAAGCAAACATTGACGTATCCACAGTAAACAGTGTACGAAGTATATCATCAAGCTATCTGCCAGATTGGAGACCACACACAGACTATAGAAATACTTACAGTGCCCATAATGATTTAGGCGGAGGCGTAAGCATTGATTTAATCCATGAGTGGGATTACCTTTCGTATATTTTTGGTATGCCGAGAGATGTAAAATTCTTTAAAGGCAAGGTCTCGAACTTGGAAATAGACAGCGATGATTTTGCCATTTATATCGCTACATATGATTCTATGACTGTGGAATTACACCTGGATTATTACGGAAGACAATCCATACGAAAGATGGAATTATACACCGACGATGATACTATCATAGCAGACCTGATATGTGGCACAATCTCATACCTAAAAAAGGGTATCGTTATAGACTTACCAGAGGAGCGCGACTCCTATCAAATGAAAGAATTGAATCACTTCTTGAATTTAGTTCTAAGCAACCAACCATCAAGTAATAATATCACTAATGCTGTACAGGTATTAAAATTAACTCAAGGCATAATTTGAAAGGAAATAAATATGAAAATACTATTTACCATATGCGGGAGAGCTGGTTCTAAAGGCATAAAGAATAAGAACATAAAGAACTTTGTAGGCAAGCCTTTACCATATTACACTTTATCTGCAATAGATTTATATTTAAGCAAGCATCCGGAAGTTGATTATGATATTGTTGTCAATTCGGACAGTAAGGAGCTACTAAAAATGATGAAAAGCAATAATATGAGACAGGTAGAGCTGATTGTTAGAAAAGCTAGTCTTGCCGGTGATGTTGTTGGTAAAATAGATGTAATTAGAAACTGTCTAGATGAAATGGAAATAAGAAATACCACAAAATATGATATGATAGTAGATTTGGACATTACATCTCCACTTAGAACTGTAAAGAATTTGGATGACTTAATCTCAACTCACTGGAACAAGAATCCAGATTTGACAACCTCAGTTACCCTAGCCAGAAGAAATCCTTATTTTAACCAGTTAATGAGAACTGAACAGGGAGTAAAAAGGGTCATTGCATCCAACTACACTGCCAGACAACAGGCTCCGGATATTTACGATATGAATGCATCTTTATATGCCTACTCCATCGAACACTTGAGATCAGGAAAAGGTGTCCTCGATGGTTATTGTGAGGTCATTCAAATGATGGATACAGGAATCTTGGATTTGGATCACGAGAACGATTTTGAGCTTATGGAAGTTATAGCTCAATATTTGTTTGATAATAATGCAGAATTTCAAACTGTAAGAGAGAATATAAAATAAAATTAAGAGAGAGAACTATGAAAATTATACTATGCACATGGGGCAGTTTATGCGAGTCAGGTATCATATCCGCTGCCGAAAGACTAGGATATAATTTAATAACATTTACTCAGTCCTATACAGACGTAGATTACGATAAGAATTACTTCACATCTCTTGTATCTTTTATCAGTGCGAATACTGATGCCTCTTGTGTTTTTTCTATAAATTATATACCTATAATCTCTCGAGCATGTAAACCTTTTAAGATTCCTTACATATCATTAAATGCTGATTGTCCATGCTCCACACTGTACTCAAAAACTCTTGAGTATCCTCACAATAGAGTTTTTTTATTCGACAGACTACAAGCAGAAAAGTTTATGCCTGTGAATCCAGAAAACATACATCACATCCCACTTGCTACTGATGTAGAATACTGGCATAGTATTTCTTTATCAAAGGATGATATATCAATTTTCAACTGTGACGTATCGTTTGTAGGCTCACTTTACACAGAAAAATGTCAATACAATAGGATTGAAAATAAACTCCCTCAAATCATGAAAGGATATGTAGATGGTCTTATTATCGCCCAGCAAAACGTGTATGGATATTACTTTATAGAAGATTCTATAACCGAAGAGTGGGCCAGAGAATTTCAAAAATACGCCGAATTATCTCTACCAGCAGAGGATTACGAAGACGATATAAGAGCTATAATTGCAGACAACTATCTCGGCTACAAATGTACTGAGCAGGAAAGAATCAATACCCTCAGGGCTATCAGCAACTATTTTAATATAGACTTATGGACAGCCAGTGACGCGTCTATGCTACCAAACGTAAATGTACGTGGGGTAGCCGATTCTTCCACTATGATGCCCAAGATATTTAAGTGCAGCAAAATTAATATTAATATAACTAATCGCGCCATACGCTCAGGCATACCTCTTAGAGTACTGGACATAATGGGTTGTGGTGGTTTTATCATATCTAACTATCAACCTGAACTTACTGAGTACTTTGTACCAGATAAGGAAATAGTACTATATGACAGTATCCCAGATTTGCTAAGTAAAATCGACCACTACCTGAAGCATGATAATGAACGTATTCAAATCGCACAAAACGGGTATGAAAAAGTAAAAAAACTGCATACTTACGATAATAGATTAGCTCAGATATTAGAAATCGCACAGCTAACATAACTATAAAAGAGCTATGACGTCTTTACCTCATAGCCCTTTTATAATTATTCCAAAAACTCTTTAATTTGTTTGTTCATACACTCCGAAACATCTCCACCCTTAAAATACTCCACAGACCATTCAACTATTTTCTCCATTGCTTCTTCCACATGCCATCTAGGCTTCCAATCAAAGAATTTTTTTATTTTCGAACAGTCTAGTTTCAGGAAGTTCGCCTCATGTGGACCACCTTCATATTTGTTTTCCCACTTAATTTTGTCACCTGTAGCTACATTCCATTTTTCGCAAAACAAGGTAACCAATTCCCCTGTAGTCCAACAATCTGCATCATCAGGTCCTACATTATAACTACCAGCTAGGTTTTTATCCTCATATTGCGCTTTGGCTATCATCAAATATGCAGCTACTGGTTCCAATACATGTTCATATGGTCTTGTAGAAAATGGATTTCTAACAATTATATTTTCCTTCCTTTCCACTGCTCTTATACAATCCGGTATAATTCTATCTGCTGCGAAATCGCCTCCGCCTATAACATTTCCAGCTCTGACAGTAGATATAGCCACATATCTATCCTTAAAAAACGATTTAATATAACTGCTCGTTATCAGCTCTGAACACGACTTGGAATTTGAATACGGATCATACCCGTTTAGTTCATCACTTTCACGATATCCCCACTCCCACTCTTTATTAAGATACACCTTATCAGTAGTAACATTAACAAAAGATTTAACTGACAGAGTCTGTCTTACACATTCAAGGACATTTACTGTTCCCATTACATTTGTTTCATACGTATATACTGGATTTTTATAAGACTCCCTAACTATAGGCTGTGCTGCCATATGAATTACTATCTCTGGCTGTGTTTCATTAAACACCTTCATCATATGATTTAAATCTCTCACGTCTCCTATAATGGAGTTCATGCTATCGTCTATATGACACAACTCATATAAACTTGGATTTGTTGGAGGCTTCAAGGAATACCCTGTAATCTTGGCTCCCGCCATAATGAGCAATTGACACATCCATGCTCCTTTAAATCCTGTATGTCCAGTAATCAAAACCTTTTTATCCTTGTAAAATGCGAAATCTATAGTTTTCATAGCCTACCTCTTGTCCTCATCCATTCAATCGTTTTTTTAATTCCTTCTTTAAAAGATACTTCGGGAACAAAACCTGTATCATTTGTTAGCTCTTCTATATTAGCACACAGATACATCACCTGCATGGGACCATACGGTATCTCTCCTAATCCCAGTTTTAGATTAGCATCTATGCTATCTCTCAAAATCGTTATATACTCCTTAAGTGGTCTAGCAATACCTCCACCTAAACAGTATACCTTGCCAGATACACCCTTCTCTCCCATCAGAATCATAGCTTTTGCCGCATCCTGACTGTATAAATAATCCCACATTTGTTCGCCCTTGGTAAGAGAGGGCTTTTCTCCTCTTAACAGTTTTTCTATACAAGTTGTAATCATCGTCTTGTCACTGTCATAAGGACCATAAACACTTAATATTCGTGTCCATATGTGTTTAATTCCCAGCTTTTCGCACTCTAAACGACTCATCTGTCCAGCGCAAAGCTTCGCTATACCATATCCATTTTCAGGGAATGTAGGAACATTGGCATCCAAATTACCTTCATACCTTCCATATTCAGCTTGAGAGCCTGCTCCAACGAACGTATCACAGCATATTCGCTTTGCCAGATTTACAGCATCTAGGGTATACTGAACATTTTTCAGCTGTAAGCTCATATCGTTACGTCCATCTCCTATAGTTGCTGCCCATCCAAAGTGATAAAACACCTCACACGGAGGAATGCTTTTCTCATCCACAAACAATAAATCCTGCAAATCACAAAATACTATATGAACCTTTGGATGCTTAGGAATTCTATGCACTCTGCTTGAGTTTGCTCTACAAAAAGCATATACCTCTATATCATTTTTTGATTGTGATAGATATCACAATACTCTGCTACCATACTTAATATTTCCTGCTTTGCCTGTGCTTCTGTTTTATTTTCGAACATACCTATTTCTCCCACTTCTTCCAAGGAGCTATTCCTTCATTCCACAATCGCTCCAATACATCCATCTCTCTCTTTGTATCCATGCATTGCCAGTATCCCTTGTGGGAATATGACATTAGCTGTCCCTCTTGTGCCAGTTTGACCAATGGTCCTTTCTCAAATACTGTTGTATCTCCCTCAATATAATCAAATATCTCAGGATTCAACACCATGTAACCTGCATTAATAGGAGAACCATCAGTGACACTTTTTTCTCTAAAGGAATGAACCGCATTGTCTCCACCTATATCCAGAACTCCCTTTTCCTGTTCTAACATAACAGATGTGAGTGTCGCTATCTTGCCATGTGACTTATGATACTCAACCAACTTCGATATATCTACATCGCACACTCCATCTCCATAAGTCATCAAGAAAGGTTCATCGCCTATATATGGTCTAACTCTCTTAATTCTGCCTCCTGTCATGGTTTCTAAACCCGTATCAACTACTGTTACCTTCCACGGCTCAGAATATTGATTATGTACTATAGTTTTATTACCCTCTGTAAAATCAAAGGTAATATCCGAGGTGTGTAAAAAATAATCTCCAAACCATTTTTTTATAACATGCTGCTTGTAACCAGCACATATTATAAATTCATTATAACCATAGTAGGAATACTCCTTCATAATATGCCACAAAATAGGCTTACCACCTATTTCAATCATAGGCTTTGGTTTGTATTCAGATTCTTCAGATATTCTAGTTCCAAAGCCTCCTGCTAAAATAACAACCTTCATTCACTATACCTCCCCCGCTTGAAATTCTATCAGTCTATATTATTTCCGAAATTTTTTCTTCCAGCAAATCTACATCAATATCATAGATTGATACCTTGCTTTCCAGCCTGTACGCTATAATATTTGCCAGAGTTAACTGTATCAGCGCTGCTCTGTCGTCAACGATATTATTTTGAAAGTCATCCTTAATATTTTCAATATAATACTGTAATAAAATATCTTTTATCTGATTTTTTAGTTCTTCTTCATAATCACCAAAATATATATCTACTAATTCTAAATTATTAATGTGTAGCCTCTTACATACATTCACCCATTTATACTTATTCAAATACTCTTCTCTATAAACAACACCTGCCAGTTTAACAAGAAAATACGTCTTCCGAACCCTCTCCATAAACGCATTTAAAAAATCTTCATCAGGCAACTCCATAGCTTTGTATAGGAAGTCAACCGCTGAATTTTGTTGAATTATCCTGTTCTCAGGTAATGTGTAATGCTGTATTTTAACCTGCCCGTTTTCTGATACAGCCTCCTCTCTCGCATCCCAAAGATAAATACCACTTTCCCTAACATCTGATTCTTCGCTGGTCATCATAGCCATAACACAGTGGGCATAATCCTCTACAAACCTATTGCCTCTATTTGCGTCAAATCTGGCAAGAACGTTACGCTCCTTGAAATACTTCATATTAAATGTAGTACCTGTAACATAATTCGAGTTCATCGCTTTTATTACAGCCTCAAAGCCCTTTTTATAAGTTCGTTCTGATTCATCACAAAAATTGTTACCATATCCTGTTGATAGTACAATCCCAGTTTCCATATTATTAAGAAGATATGTCATATACTGCCCGACATTCTGTATAATCATCAAATCCTCATCACTTGCTACAACAGCAAACTTTCCCTTTGATTCCTCTAAAACCTTTCTTACATTAGATGCATATCCTTGGTTTTCTTCAAACTCAAAATATCTTATTCTATTATCCTTAATATTTTTTATCTTCTCGTAACCTTCGGTATTATCTACAGAACCATTATTCGAAATAACTATTTCAATTTCCGAGTCATATTTTAACTTCAGAATATTATTGACAGAATTTAGGGCAATATTTCCCCTGTTGTACGTCGGTATACATATGGATAAAAAAACATTATTGTTTACTTTATCCATATCCTCAATTCTTATTTTATGAAGTTCATCTATAATATTTAAGTATTTTTCGTTATCATTAGATATAACAGTCTTAGGTAAATATTCATTGTTACTGCTAAAGTAATCTATAAATTGTTCTTCTGTATCAAATAAGACAACATTATCCATATATTTACCTTCAAATTCAGGAAGCTTAAACAAAGAATAAAAAACACATTTTTCCTGTCCTAATATGATATAAATCTTTGACCAATTTTTGACGCTCATAGCAGATAGTACACTAGATAAATCGTTTAACCCTACAATCAGAAGTCTTTCAAATTCTTTACATAATTCCTGTGTGGTACTATCTTTTAAATATAATATATTTCCAAAGCTTTTTTGTAACTTGTTATAATAGAAAAAAACATTTTCTGCCACTGGAATAAAATCAACGGCTAATTCATCGACTATATCCTTGTTTGACATTCTACTTTCTTTATAATTCTGTAAAAATTCATCCTCATTTGGAGTGATAAAACAGCTATATATATCATCTACTATTTCTTCCTGACGAAAGCCTTGATTATACACTTCAATAAATGCCTCGACTGCCTTTACATAGTTACATTCTTCAAATAAGCTCAAGCCCTCACTATATTTTTCTTCGCAAAAACTCATATGTTTTTAGACCTCCTAAAAATCCAAATCATAAAACCTCTTCTTTACGTCTACTCTTCTACCGCACATCTCACTAAGTATTATTTCTACTATCTTATTCACAGTCTCACCGTCTCCATAAGGACTGACTGCCATCGCTGCTTTGCTTCTAAACCTACTGTCCCTTACCTTCCTAATAGCTTCTATTATACTATCTCTACTCGCCTGACAATCAATAACCGTTTCACCTTTCATTCTTCCCTTCTGTCTATCACCTATATTGACAGTAGGCACTCCAAATGCCGGCACTTCTATCAAACCACTTGACGAATTGCCTAGTACAAATTCCGCATATTTCACAGCGCTCAAATACTTCTTCATGCCTAACGAAGAAAACATAAATACGTTTTCCCTACCATCTGCATAATCCTGTAGCATCTTATTTACCATTATACCACCTGCATCCGTATTTGCTTTAGTAATGATATATTGCAAATCATTATATTCCTCCATAGCTTCTATCAAAGCCTTCACCTGTGCCTCAATAGCATTTTTCTCTAATGTAACAGGATGGTAAGTAACAACTGCATAACCTTTATTTAAATCTATATTTAAGCTTTCTCCTAGTTCTTCCCTAGAAAGTAGCTCCTGCTTAATCGCATTCTCCACGCCAAGAGCGCCAACACAAAATACCCTCTCTGGAGCTTCTCCCAACTGTATAACTCTTCTTCTATAATCCTCTGTGCTAGTTAAGTGTAGATAACTCATTTTTGTTATGGCATGTCTTACTGCCTCATCTATAGCTCCTTCTGTTGTCTCTCCACCATACAGGTGAATGATAGGTATTCCCTCATTCATAGCCGCTATACACACTGCCAGTGTTTCGTATCTATCTCCTAACACTAGTAGAGCGTCCGGAGTTTCTATTTCAAAGTATTCTGCAAATCCTGTTATAGCATTAGACATCCTTCGGGAAATATCTGATGGTTTATCTCCTTGAGTGAGGATTTCTATCTTGGCAGCTATCTCTATCCCATCTTCCTCTATGACCTTATAAGTACTACCCTGATGATGTGACAAATGTGCTCCTGTAACAAGCACACGAACATCTACTTCCTTTATCTTATTTAATTCCTCAATCACAGGCTTAAGCAACCCATATTCCGCTCTTGTAGCAGTAAGCACAGCTATACTTGTCATATTTCTACCATCTCATCCTCTTCAAAATCTCTAACTGCAATAGTTCCTATAACCTCATCCCATCTCATAGGATTTATACCGCTTCCAGGTCTCTTGGTAGTAAGATTTTCCTCCGTAAGGATTTCTCCCTTAGCTATATCCCTTGCTGCCACTATACTCTTTCTTGCAACTTCCTTATTTTTAATCTCTGCCTCTGTAGGTCTCTTCTCTCCATCTCCAAGAGCTTTCTCTATCCTTCTGATTCCCACCACCAAGCTTCTTAACTCATCCGGCGACATGCTTGCCTTGTGATCCGGTCCCGGTAAAGTCTTATCCAGTGTAAAATGCTTCTCTATAACCTTTGCTCCCATAGCAACTGCTGCTAAAGACACCTCAACTCCCTCTGTGTGGTCAGAATAACCAACCTGAAGTCCGAAATGCTCCGCCATGGTATTCATAGCTCTTAGGTTAATCTGGTCGTAAGGTGCAGGGTACTCAGTAGTACAGTGAAGCAATATTATATCCTTTGTGCCAAACTGCTTAAGCACCTTTACTGCTGCCTCAACCTCCTCCATAGTACTCATACCTGTGGAAAGGATTACCTTCTTACCTGTCTTGCCTATCTCTCTTAAGTATGGATAATTTGTTATCTCTCCTGATGGAACCTTCCACACATTAACCATATCCTTAAGAAAGTTTATACTGTCTATATCAAATGGAGTTGATAGAAACTCCACACCCTTTTCCTTGCAATAATCTGCCAATATAATAAAATCCTCAAAAGGTAATAGAAGCTCAGCTAACATTTCCTTTTGAGTCTTTTCCTGTCCAATATTATTCTTTTGATAATCTGCCATGGCAGCACACTTAGATACAAGGCTGTCAAGCCTTGCTGTCTGAAACTTTACTATATCAACTCCACATGACGCAGCCACGTCTATCAGTTGCTTTGCCATATCCAGGCTACCATTATGATTTACACCTGCCTCGGCTATTATCAAAACCTTGTCCATATCTGTCTCCTTATATGCTCTTAGCAGGTACGCCGACTACCTTTTGTCCATCCTTTACATCATCTATCACAACACTGCCTGCTCCCACTATAACATTGTTACCAATATGTTTTTCCTGTACCACAACTGCTCCTGCTCCTATCAGGGTAGCATCACCTATATAGGTACCACCACACACAGTAGCTCCCACTGCCACGTGACTAAAATCTCCTATATCACAGTTATGCTCTACTACAGCCGAAGAATTAATTATGCTCATAATGCCTAAGCTTGCCTCGCTATTTACCACTGCCTGCTTTCCCACATAAGCACCCTCAGCCAGTACAACCTCTTTCGCAACAGCTGCTGTCCTATCTATGATGGCAGGCATCTCAAAGCCTATATCCTTAAGCACTTGATATAATCTCTGTCTTAGATTACTCTCTCCCAGATATCCTATTCCCATAGCCGCACAGGTTATGCCGGAATCAAACAGCTCCTTAAGCTGGTCATCATTTCCTATAACAGAATAATCCAGATATACATGTCCGGTATTAATATTGTCAACAAACCCGGCTATCTGATATTCTCCCGCCTGCTCTATAGTGTCGGCCACCACCTTAGCGTGACCTCCACTTCCCAATATAAGAATTTTTTTCTTATCTATGCTCATCTATATACCTCTTAATGGCCTCTATAACATAATCTATATCCTCATATGTAAGCTTTGTGCTACAAGGGATATTTATGGTCTTAGACTGATACTCCACTGCCTTTACTATCTTATAAGCTCTTGAACCCTCATATGGCTTCTGCTGATGTATCAATCCCCATATGGGTCTGCTTTGAACACCCTGACTGTGTAAGTATGTAATCATCTCTCTAAGATTCATACAAACCTTCTCCACATCCAACCCGTAGAACCAATAATTACTTCTAATTCCCTGTCTAACCTTGTATAAGCTAACCCCAGCTACATCTCTTAGCTTGTCTACATATCTATTATAATTATCAGTTTTTGTCTCAATAAAGCCTTCTAGCTGCTCCATCTGGGCTATACCCATAGCCGCCTGAAGATTTGTCATCCTGTAGTTGTAGCCTATCTCATCATGGGTGTAGAATACCTCGTCAGACTTAGCCTGAGTAGTAAGATGCTTAGCTCTCTTTAGCAGGCTCTCATCCATAGAAACTATCATTCCACCACCTCCTGTGGTGATGATTTTATTTCCGTTAAATGAGTACACTCCCATATGACCTATGGTTCCCGCATATCTACCCTCATATCTACCTTCAGTATAATAGGTTCCTATGGCCTCTGTAGCATCCTCTAACACCTTTAGATTATACTTGTCAGCTATATCCATTATAGCTTCCATGTCAGCCATATTTCCAAATACATGAACAACTACTACAGCCTTTACCTGCTTTCCGGACTGCTTATCTATCAGCTTATCATCCACAAGCTCACACTCTTCCTCACAGTAGCTTCTCAGCTTCTCCGGGTCCATACATAGGGAATCATCACAGTCCATAAATACCGGTTCTGCCCCTATATATCTAACTGGATTTACTGCCGCGATAAATGTAAGCGTTGGAACAAGCACTATATCCTCCGGTGTAACACCAAGTAGCATAAGTGAAGTGTGGAGTCCTGACGTACCATTTTGACAGGATACTGCTCCCGCAGAATGTACATATCCCGCCACCATTTTCTCAAACTCATCCACATAAGGACCACCTGTAGAAACCCATTCTGTCTCTACTGCCTTTGTTATGTAATTTAATTCATTGCCCTTAAGGTTAGGCACTGATAATGGCACAAATCTGTCTCCCATACACACCTCTAAATATTATATATATCTGATTTATACTTTGATAAATTCTCTCTTAAGAATGCTATGGTCTCTGCAAGACCTTCCTCAAATGTATACTGTGGCTTCCAGGATGTAAGCTCTAAAATCTTCTTATTGCTTCCCAGCAGTCTGTTAACCTCGCTCTTTTCAGGTCTTAATCTCTGCTCATCACATATTATCTGAGCCTGAGGATTAATCTGTCTGATAAGCTCATTTGCCAAATCTCCTATAGATATCTCCTGCTGAGTAGCTATGTTAATCTCCTGACCTATGGTCTTATCTGACTGATATATAGATATAAAACCATTTGCAGTATCCTTAACATAATTAAAATCTCTGGTAGGAGTAAGAGATCCAAGCTTAATCTCAGTTTTTCCTGACAGAAGCTGAGTGATAATAGTTGGTATTACCGCTCTGGCAGACTGTCTTGGTCCATAAGTATTAAATGGTCTTACAATAGTCACAGGCAAGTCAAAGGAACGATAGAAGGACTCCGCCAATCTATCTGCACCTATCTTTGTAGCTGAATAAGGTGACTGTCCCTGGAAAGGATGCTTTTCATCTATAGGAACATACTGAGCTGTTCCATACACCTCAGAAGTGGATGTAACCAATACTCTCTCTATGTTAAGCTCTCTTGCCGCCTGTAATACATTTAAGGTTCCCTTAATATTTGTATCCACATAGGTGTCAGGTGAATGATAGCTAAAAGGTATAGCAATAAGAGCAGCAAGATGAAATACTGCATCACAGCCCTTCATAGCTTCCTTCACACCATTAGGGTCTCTAACATCACCTGTAAAAACCTCCACATTATCCATAATATCCTTAGACAATGTATCTAACCATCCCCATGTATTAAAGGAATTATATAACACAAAGGCCTTAACCTTATATCCTTTTAATACTAATTCCTCTACCAAATGAGAGCCTATAAAGCCCTCTGAGCCTGTAACTAATATCTTCTTCATAGCCTACTCCCCTTCTAACATACTTCTCATACGCTCCAGCTCGTCCATCTGTCCCATATCAAGCCATGAGTTCTCGCTTATAGGATATACTCCAACCTTCTTTCCTGCTTTCTGATAATTAGTTATTATAGTTGGGAAATCTATCCTCTCATTTTCCTTTATATCCTCTATAACCTCTGGCTCCACTATGTAACAGCCTGTATTTGTGAAAAATGATAGCTCCGGTTTCTCTCTCATAGCCTCTATCTGACCATCCTGGGCTATATCAACTACACCATACGGAATCCTAAAATTCTTCAGTGAGCAAACCATGGTAATCATATTTCCACTTTCCTTGTGAAGCTTAACTATCTTAGAAAAATCCTCTCTGATAAGTATATCGCAGTTGGTCATAATAAAGGTCTCATCTATCTTTCCCTTTAATAAGCCCAGACCGCCACCGGTTCCCAAAGGAATATCCTCATCCTCATAAAAGATATTATAATCCTTATCTATCTCATTGAAATATGCCTTAATCATATTTTTCTTATGATTAACTATCAGATGAAAATCCTTACAGCCATACTCTCTGTAATGCTCTATGATTCTCTGGGCTATAGGCACCTCTCCCACAGGAATAAGCGGCTTAGGCAGTATCTTAGTGTAAGGATATAATCTGGTACCCTTACCTCCAGCCATCATAACCACAGGCATGTTAAGCTGAGGCTTCTTCACCTCTAAATCTCTATCGCTCCAGAACACAACTCTATCTATGGTAAGATCCTCATTGACCAAAGGAATAGCCTCAATCTTCCTCTCAGCAAGATACGCAAATATATCCTCCTGAGTATCCGCCTTAAGATAGATAGGATTATAATTGGCAATCTTATCTACAGTGGCATCCAAGCCACCCTTTTTAAGAATCCATCTTCGGATATCACCATCTGTCAGAGTTCCCACCAATTTATTGTCCTTTACTACAAACAATATCTTAGTGGCAAGGCTATCAAGCTTTTCCATAGCGCCTATTAAATTTTCACTCTCTAATACGCATATTTCTTCTACTCTCATTAGTCTTCCTTTTCCATCTTATCTAAGCAATCCTGGATTATATCTAATATTTCAGGAATCGCATCCGCTATGCTCCTATAATACTTTTCGCTTTTCTTATATAATCTCAGCATCTCGTCTATATCGTCGTCAGCTGTTACATACAAATCCATCTCAAACTCTGTTTCTGCATCAGAAATGTATTTTTCAAGAATTACTCTCTCATCCATTTCAAGAAAGATTTCATCCAACTTACCCATAGAATTATAGATTTTTTTCAATTCTTTCTTGTTATAATCCTTCTGCTCAATCATACGCACAGCCCTGTGGCAATCTAAAGCGACTTCATCTAATCTTCGTTTTATATTACGAATATTCTTTGTCGCAGTAACTAATTGAGTTTTAATCTTTTCCTTGCCATTACCACAAAATAGCACAGGTAATTGATTAATCACCTCCTCAACATTAACATCTGATATACAATAAGTATCTATTGCTTCCTGCAAAGACATTACCTTTGTATATTCCTTTAGAGCTCCTCCCTCTGTAGCATCAATAAATTCAACATCTTTACATATAGCAGCTTGATTCTCTATCCATCTAATATAAGCCAAAAAGTCCCATCTAGTGTATACTTTACCTCCACCTATGGCATTAACCTGTGTATAAATAGGATTAGTTTCATCTATTAGCATTTTATCTTCACCAATATGACCTTTTTCTCCTGTAAATGCTAGGTCCTGACCCACTAATATAATTTTTTTAATACCCCAATGGATATAATTTGCTATAAGTGCTGTAGCTACTGATCCACCTGTATTGACACTTCTTATTTCACTGCCCTCTTCTTCAAACAGCTTAGCCCAAATCATAGTATCTGCATTAAAAAATATACACTTGTTTGGTTTTACCTTATCAAGTATATCCTTATTCATGTCCGCATCACACAATATTGGAATATCCTTCAATAGTGGGTTTTCAAAATATTTCAATGGTTTTATAAAATCTATTGCTATTACCATATCTGGTATAATCCCTGCTTCTAACACCTTTGGTATAGCTGTATCCACCACTGTTATTATGGCCTTACCCTTCGCCTTCTTCAAAAGATGCATGTTCTTTTCTAAGGACGGTCCGGCAGCCACAACTATAGCTGGTATATTCTCAGGAAATTTTCCAATAAAATCCACCGAACTCGAACAATTCTCCAAATACCTTAAATTATGTATGCAGTTTTCCGCAACCCTTTTACCATATAATCGAACCGTATTTCTTATAGCAAAAAGTTTAATATTACTTTCTCTAATTACACGATTATAATCTTCAAATTCCTCGGCAAATAAATCAACATACTTAGGAAGCACAATATGCTTATTTGTCAGAGTATTTCTTGCCTTGATCATGTACTCCATATATGCAGTAAAATGCTCTTCGTTTATGCCATTAATCACAATCTTTACTCTGTCATCTTTAATAATATCTGTTATATCAATATTTTTTATTACACGCATAAAGATATCCAAAGACGGCTCATATATTACACAGCTGTCTGCATCCTTATTATTCTTTAAAAACTCCCTTGCAAACACACCACTAGACATACCAAAAATTGTCAGAATTGATTCTTCTGGCATATCATACATATCTGACATATACTTATCAGCCTCTAATGTCGGATTATACTTTGAGTTTAGATATATCCATCTCCCATTATTATCAATTTTTATTATTATTTCTCCATTCCTTGCTTCTTCTACATCAACAATATGGTTGCCTGTTAATATCTCTTCTTCCTCTATTTTTTCATATATGTTTGGATACACATCCTTTAGTGCACTTAAATTCTTTGAATATGGCATCAATAATACTCCTTATATTATAGTAATTCTTCCAATACTGGTATCATCTCATATGTAAGAATATCCGCCAGCATAGTACCATCCCTTTCCTCCATAGCTTCGAGTGCCGGTTTTAATGCTTCATTAACAAAGCATTCCTGTTTACAATCATCTAAGCAGCCTGCTATCTCTGCAAGACTAGGGATAACGGTGGCCATAGATGCCACTCCGTTTAACACATCCCCCTTATACATCTGATTAGAAATGTCATTTAACATATCTATAGTTTCAGCTATTTTGCTTCTCTCCATATTTTTACCTCGCTTTTTTATTATACAAAATTTAACAACAAATTCATACACCTATTAAATAAACAAAATAGGCTGACCCGAAAATCGAGCCAGCCATGTTTGTCAGTATGATAACTACTGAATTAATGAAAGTACACCCTGTGTAGACTGATTTGCCTGTGCAAGCATTGACTGCGCAGCCTGCTGAAGAATGCTAGTCTTAGTGTAGTTAGTCATCTCAGATGCCATATCAGTATCTCTAATAGTTGACTCAGCTGAAGTTAAGTTCTCTGAGTAATTCTCGAGATTGTTGATAGTGTAACCAAGTCTGTTCTGCTTAGCACCAAGAAGTGATCTCTTAGCTGATACAGTCTTGATAGCCTCAGTAATCTTATCCATTGCAGCAGATGCAGCTGAATGAGAACTTACTGAAAGATTATTTACACTTAAAGTGGTTGCATTCAACTTTGAAATATCAATCTGCATATTCTGTCCAGAATTAGCTCCTACCTGAAGGAACTTGCCAGTAAAACTACCAGTAAGAAGCTTAGTTCCGTTGAACTCTGCCTTAGCTGAGATAGAAGAAATCTCGTTTACAAGCTCATCAATCTCATCCTTGATAGATGTACGCTCATCTGCTGAGTTAACGTCGTTAGCTGCCTTGTTAGCAAGCTCGCCCATTCTCTGAAGAATTGAGTGGATCTCATTCATGTTACCTTCTGCAGTCTGGATAAGTGATACACCATCCTCTGAGTTCTTAACAGCCTGGTTAATTCCTCTGATCTGATTTCTCATCTTCTCAGAAATAGAAAGACCTGCTGCATCATCAGCCGCTCTGTTAACTGAGTAACCTGATGATAACTTCTCTGTTGACTTTGCTACTGCCTTAACGTTCTGTCCTAACATTCTGTTAGTGTTGATTGCCTGCATGTTGTGCTGTACTACCATAATAATTCCTCCTTGAATATAATGTCGCGTCCTTGCGACATGTACTAGTGGTCCTTGCCACCGTTAATTAGTTTATGTAATACCCTAATGGGTTATTACCAATGTTATCTGTAAGGTGTTGTTTTGTTCCTTACACTCTATATATCGGAGTTTAAATTTATAACTTAACCCCTTTTTATATATTTTTTTAAAATTTTTATTATTTTTTTCTATCGTATAATATTGAGTCGTTTACCATGCCGTTTGACATAGATTTATAGTACTTATTTACTACCTGCTTGGACTGTTTAAGTTGCTTAACACCTCTGTAGCTTTTGGCGAAGGCAGTTTCTAATGCTGATTTATTCCTAAGTTCTGCACTTTCTATAGCTATCCCTAAGTCTACGCACTGCTTTATCAGCTCCTGTATGCTCTTAAGCTCATCCTTATACAACTCCTTGTCCTCAAGTATCTCCTTGCGGACTCTGTCATATACTGCAGTGAAACCCTTATCTACCTCATTTACATTAGATATGAGGACATCCTTCCTGTCCACTATAGCAGTGAAGGCTTCCTCATCAAAGTTATGAGTTACTGCCAGTTCCCCCTGTTTATTAGTTAATTCCAGAATCTCCTGTAAGTAAGTCTTCTTCCTTACAAGAGATTCCTTCATAATATTTACATATGTTCCGGTTTGGTTCATGAGCACACCTCACACTAATTAGTATCCAATACAAGCTGTGGTCCCTTGGCCTTAGCCATAACTTCCTTCCACACATCTCTCATACCACGGATTTCCTCTACCGCTCTCTGAAGAAGCTCCATATCCTTCTCCATATTAGCTGACACCAGAAGTCCGAAGATATAGTCATACATCCTCTTAAAGTCCTCCGCTACCGGATACTTAAAGTTAAGTGTGGACATAAGCTCTACGATAATAGCTCTGCATCTCTGGATATTCATATTTGTGTTCTCGTAGTCCTTCTTCTCTAAAGCATCTATAGCCCTATTACCGAACTTAACTGCTCCATCATAGAGCATCAGTGTAAGCTCTGCTGGTGTAGCTGTAAGTACCTTGTTATTCCCGTATGCCTTTGACGCATTATATGCTGCCATATAATGTACCTCCCGTATTTATTCTAGTAATAATTACATTCCCATAAGACCTGACAGATATGACTGCTGCTGCTGAAGAGCTGCCATAGCAGACTCCATAGCTGCAAACTGTTCATAGTACTTATCCTCTAACTTCTGAAGTCTCTCCTGCCACTTATCAACCTCTTCGTCATAGTCCTTCATCTGATCCTCTAAGGTGATATCATCATAGAAGGTGAGTGAACGGCTAGTGGATGTACGCTTCATAGCATCGCTGAGGGAGCTATATAACTGCTCACCTATACCATTTGCATCTCCTGTTCCAGCGATAACCTGTTGGAATATCTCAGGGTTAGATTCAAGCATAGCCTTAAGCTTATTAGTCTCTCCTGAATATGTAAGATCATCCTCGTCTCCAAGGATATGAAGCTTACCATTCTCAGTGTAATCTCCTGTAACTATGCCGAGAGATGCCAGAGTAAAGCTCTGCTTGCTACCATCCTCCATAGTCACCTCTACTGACTTGTTAAGTATATTTCTCATATTAGAGAGAAGCTTATCTATAGTGGAATCTCTTCTTAAGATACCCTGCTTAGCCTTCTCCTCCCACTTTTCAAGCTGTTTCTCTGAAAGCTGTGTCTTCTCCTCCTCTGTAAGAGGCTCATAATCCGTTTTCTTCTCATCATACAGCTTATTCATCTCATCGATAAGCTCATTATACTTCTTAACAAAGGTTTTGATACTGTCATACATCTTATCAGTATCCTGGGCCACGCTTATACTAATAGGAGCATCATCTGTAAATGTTCCTGTAGTTTTATCGTACTTTCCTGTTACAGAGTTAGCTGTAATGGTAAGACCATTAATCTCAAAAGTATTGCTGTCTCCAGTGTACTCAACACCATTGTACTCAATTATAGCATCCTGAGCATCTACCTTAGTGGCGTCTGCACCTAATCCAAGTATCTCAAGAGCATCATTGTCGGATGATGTAAGCTCAAAGTCATTAGCCTCTCCTGACTTAGATGAGTTGATGTAGAATCTTCCATGATTAGCATCAAAGCTTGCTCCTACACCCATCTTGGAAAGTTCCTCTGTGAATGTTGCTATAGTGGAGTCATCATCTACCACATACTCCTTACCATTAATACTAAAGGACGTACCAACCTTTATACCTATATCTGTAAGCTTAGTTCCCTTAGTGATATCTGCACCTGTAAACTCCTTCTTGAAGTTAGCATCTAATGTGCTCTCCAATGTAGGATGCTTCTCTGCAGTCTTATCTGCCTTAAAGGTAAGCTCTCCATTAAGGCCTAATGCATCTGCCGAGATATTAAATGTATTACCTTCCATCTGGAAGTCTTCATTTTCCTTGCCGGTAGAGTTAGTGAAGGTAATCTTACCATCTACCATACTTGCGCTGAGACCCTTGAAATGCTCGTTAGCTGCAAGCTTAGAATTCAGCTCACTAAGATTAGCTATGCTGTTCTCACCAGAACCGCCAAGCTTAAACTCTAATACCTCTGTAGCCTCCTGACCATTCTCGTCTTTATACACACTACTAATAGATATAGTCTGACCCTCAAGGCCTAAGCTGTTGCCTGTAGCATCTGTCATATCTGCAAAGTTAGTAGATGTAGTTATATCTGAATAACTTACATATGCCTTATCACTCTTTATGCTTGCTCCGGTAAGATATGCTGATGAAGCAAGCTGCTTCACTGACACCTGGTGTGAACCACTAGGAGCATTCGCACCTGCGCTAACCTTTACCTTAGTCTCATCACTTGAGGTTGCCTTCTTGGTCTGATATGCATTAGCACTCTTGAAATTAAAGAGCTCACCCTTATAGAAGTTATAAAGCTTAGTGTTAAGGTCCTGCCAAGCCTCCTGCTTCCACTCTACGAGCTGCTGCTCCTTCTTAATCTTATCAACCTTTGTAGAGCTGGCTGCAACTAACTCCTTAACCATGCCCTCTGTATCCATACCGGAAATAAGACCTGTCATTCTGATTGCCATAGTCTATCTCTCCCTTCTATCTCTTCTCGTCTACCATGAGACCTGCAAGCTCCCATGCCTTAGCTATCATATCAAGAGCCTTCTCTGGAGGTATCTCTCTAATAACCTCGTCAGTATCCTTATCTCTAACTGTGATAGAGATACGGTTAGTCTCCTCATGATACTTAAAGCTACAACTTGTACGTCTAAGCTGGTTGTTGATATTATCAACTGCTGACTTAACCTGCTCTGAAGTAACCTCCTTGTCCTTCTGAACAGTTCCCGGCATCTGCTCCTGGTTTGCCTGCTGTGAGTATCCACCCTTAGCTTCTGTTGTCACAGGTGCTACTCTGTCCTGCTTCATAGCTACTGGAGCTGAGCCCATGTCTGTAACCTGAATCTCAGGCTTACTTACCTTCTGTGCGCTTGTAGTGTAGCTCATTGCACTTGCGCCACCGATTCTTTCGATTCCCATTTTTTCCACCTCCGTGTGTATTTCTCTCATCCCTTGAGAGCTGTAAAAGTTAATATGTTACTTAGGACATAGTCCTACTTAGCCTTTTTCTGCTATCTAATATATCGACACCTTACTTTATAAATTTTATACTTTAAAATAAAAAAACTCAACCAAATTCCACGTTTTTTCTAGTTTTTTTAACCCTTTTTTAAAGTCTCTGTTTTAACCCGGATTCTGTACACCTATATATTGTGCTCCTTCATTTCATAAACACAAGTCCATTATCTGGAACAGTCCTTTAAAAAAAGGAACGAGAAACCTACTTAACTTCGACCGCAACTGAAAGTATATGTTATCTGGGCTGTGCCAAGAAATTACATCCCGACCGCGCCAGGGTAAAGCGAAGCTGACCGTGTTAGTGTCAGCGGAGCTTTATCCCTAGGCAGGTCGGCCAGTAAATCCGAGTCGCACAGCCCATTTCACATCTTGCAGGCCGGCCAAGAAAGTAAACTTCTCGTTCCTATATTTTAAAGAACTGTTAAAACAGCTTCTTAAGGCTCTCTATATCCACAGTTGCTGCAGTAGCTCTGTTCTCCTCCTGAATCTGAGTATAGATTTCCTTTCTATATACAGGTACACTCTTAGGTGCACTTATACCTATCTTAATCTGGTCACCCTTTACCTCAAGGACAGTGAGCTCGATGTCGCTGCCTATCATAATGGACTCCCCCTGCTTTCTTGATAGTGCTAACATATTACTCCCCTCCCTTTTCCTTCATAGCCTGAATAGCCTGGTAAGCATTGAACTTAACCGGATACTCAGCATTCTCAACTATAACCTGCATAGCCTTTCTCTCTACAGTGTTAATGATAAATGGTGCCTTAAGGTTTGCAGTCATCAGCTCAATATCTGATGGTATAGAAAGAGTTACGAATATAAGCAAATCTGCATCTGCAGGATCTCCTATATTCTTCATAAGCTCGTCCTCTATAGTTGGAGTGTAATTATCCATAAGGTCAAGTGGATTAATTACAGGAAGCACCATAAGTGGCTCCTCCATAGACTGTAACCAGCTAATCTTAGATCTCTCCTCACGCTCTGAGTCATAGATGAGAGCGAAGTTCTTAAGATTCTCAAATCCGATTATACCATTAGGAAAGTTGATTATCTTGTCATCCTCAATATCAATAGTTCCAAAAAATTTAGTCTCTGCTACCATGTAAACACCCTCCTTAAAATTTTATAAGTAATCAAGCAATGTAGTCTGCATTATGTTACTTGTAGCTGCTAAGGCTGACTCGTACACAAGCTCTGCTTCATTAAAATCTATAATCGCTGCATCAGTTTCTGTATCTTCGTTCTGAGATTTAAGCTCCTTGAAGGCTGCAAACTGCTCATCTACTCTGGTGCTTATCATCTCAAGCTTACTCATACGGCTTCCTATATCTGACTGCATTGCAGATACAACTGACATATAGGTCTGGAAGTTAGTGATGTTGTTTGAGAAGGTCTTCTGCATATTCTCTTTCTTGATAGCTATCTCTGTATCAAGGTCATTAATCATACGATTAATCTGCTCTACAGCTGCATCATCTGATGAATACTGAACATCCTCTAACATCTTAGTCAATCTTATCTTGGCATCCTCTGCCTCTGAAAGGTCTGTAAGAGCATATATCAAATCATTAATGTCATTGCTCATCTCCTCAGAGATTACCTGATTGCCCTCTGTGTTAACCTGAAGGCTCTGATTGAAGTTTACCTCATAGTATATAGCCTGACCATCCTCAGGTCTCTCATACTCAACTTCTTTCACACTGCCATCTGTCTGAACTGTATACTGAGTACAGTCAAAATAGTGCTCTGGTCTAAGGTCTCCTGATAAGAACTGTGTCTTAGCATAGCTTACATCTATCTTATCAGCTGTCTTAAGAGTATTATATACATTTTCTCCAAATATAAGCTCTCCTGTCTCCTCTATAACATGGATATCGTCAGGACCTACATTGTAGTAATCTGCCACATCATCCTCTGTCATAGTTGTAACAGTGAATCCGCTTGTATCTATAGGTGCTCCGGAA
>JAFTPO010000030.1 GCA_017463225.1 Lachnospiraceae bacterium
AATAATGTCCCTAAATTACTGTTTGTGTTTCCATTCTGTTGAATGTAAGATTTGTACTAAATCTTTTGAAAATCTCTTAAAGAATTTTCAGGGTTATCATGTTATTAATTTGTCAAAGGTTCTTGATTCAAACCTAGGAAAATCTAACGGAGAAGGAGGGATTTGAACCCTCGCGCCGCTATTAACGACCTACTCCCTTTCCAGGGGAGCCCCTTCAACCGCTTGGGTACTTCTCCTAACAAGCGTTTGAATCACTTAAGCTCTTTTGAGCTAGCGGAGAGAGAGGGATTCGAACCCTCGCGCCCTTTCGGACAAACGGTTTTCAAGACCGCCTCGTTATGACCACTTCGATACCTCTCCATAACAAGCTTAAATATATATTTACATATTTAAAAGTCGCTGTAACCGTCAGCGACTTTGTTATCTTAACAAAATATGTTATCCTTGTCAACACATTTTCTCAAAAAAATTAAAGAAATTTTTCGACTATTTTTTCGGCAAAATCCAAGTCTTCAGGCGTTGTTATTTTTATATTTGTATAGCTTCCCATAATTATTCCGCAGCCCATTCCCCCATATTGTTCCACAATCATTGTATCATCCGTTATATTGTGGTTCACATCCCCAAGCATTCTTTCATATGACTTCCTAATTAGCTCATATCTAAAAGTTTGTGGGGTCTGAATTTGATATAAAGTATTTCTGTCTGGTGTCTCTTTTCCAAAAAGTTCTCCATGTATTTCGCACACAATCTTAATTGTATCCTTAACAGGCACTCCCACTGTACAGGCACTTCCTAGCATCATATTTTCAACAGATTTATCTATCATCTCATGTGTTACAAATGGTCTGGCGCCGTCATGTATTAATACAATCTCATTTTTAACATCATCAGACAATTCTTCCACTATACATAATCCGTTATACACAGAGTTATATCTTTCTTTGCCACCAGCACATATTTTCTTTACTTTAGTAAATTCATACTTCTCAACAATATTAGTCTTACAGTAATCTATATCCTCCGGCCTGGCAACTAATATAATATGGCTTATTTTATCACTATCCTGAAATGTCTTCAGTGAATAATATAATATTTCCTTGTCCTTTAACAGCATATATTGTTTTGCCACGTCCGAATTCATTCGGCTTCCGCTTCCGCCGGACAATACTATTGCAATCGCCATTTTGCCACCTCTTAAAAGATTATTTTATCTCTCGCCTATCTTTAAATTTGGAACTGCATTTAGATTCAAATCGTGTCTTGTTCCATTCATATATTCATGATATCCAGCCACGCCTATCATAGCTGCATTGTCTGTACAATACACAGGAGATGGGAAGTAAAATTCTATTCCCTCTTTCTTACACCTATCAAGCAGACTCTGTCTCAATGATGTATTAGACGCAACACCGCCTGCCAATGCAAGCTTTGAACAGCCATAATCCTTGGCAGCTCTGACAGAGTTATCAGTCAATACATCAATAACCGCCTGCTGAAATGAAGCTGCCACGTCTGCTTTGTTAACCTCTATGCCCTTCATCTCACAGCTATTCAAATAGTTTAATACTGCTGACTTAAGTCCACTAAAGGAGAAATCATAAGGTGCATCCTCCATATATGCTCTAGGGAAGCTAATGGCATTAGCATCTCCCTCCTTAGCCAGCTTATCTATCTTCGGGCCACCAGGATATCCAAGTCCTATGGCTCTTGCTACCTTGTCAAATGCCTCTCCTGCAGCATCATCTCTTGTTCTGCCCACAATCTCAAATTTGTTATAATCCTTTACATACACAAGATGAGAATGACCTCCTGAAGCAACCATGCACATAAATGGTGGCTTAAGTTCCTGATGCTCTATGTAATTTGCTGCAATATGCCCCTCTATGTGATGAACTCCCACTATGGGCTTTCCCTTAGCAAACGCAAGAGTTTTCGCAGCACTCACTCCCACTAGCAATGGTCCAACCAATCCCGGGCCATATGTAACAGCCACTGCATCAATATCATCCCATGTCACCTCGGCTTCCTCTATAGAAGCTCTAATGACCTGATTAATCTTCTCCACATGTTTTCTGGAAGCTATCTCTGGCACAACTCCACCATATAGCTTGTGGAGCTCTATCTGAGAATAGATTATATTTGATTTTACCTCTCTGCCATCAACTACGATAGCTGCTGCAGTTTCATCGCAGGAGGTTTCGATAGCTAATATTGTTGTACTCATATCCTACCTCTTATTTAGTCCTTGTTTCTCGTCTATTTACTCAGCATCCATGGTTTCAGATCTGCCCCAAACATGTATCTTCCACTGGTCATTTTCCTTAACCATAACATACTTCATATACATATATTCCATACCTTTTTCAACGCCGAATACAATCTTTACCTCAAGTGTAGCCATTTCCACTCCATCCTGAGTGTAGTATACCACCTGGCTGGCCTCCGGAAGCTCACAGGAGCGATACTCATAGCCAGCCTCATTTACTGCCGCTATGTTATCCTTAAGCATCTGCAAATTAGTGTCCTCACTGTTGTACATCAAAAGCTCACTTGAGTATAACCATCTCACCTTCTGATTCAAGGTGGTCAGTTCTTCCTCACTCAGTGCATTTCCATAAAACAGCTCAAAGTATCTATTATGTAGCTTCGCCACGTCTCTAGGAGTCCTTGGGTAATTGCCATACATATCATATGACATCAGCTGCTCTATCTCAGTTTTTAATTCCTTTGAACGTTCTTCCTTTCGCTCACCGTTTAAGCGACCAATTATCACAAAAAACACAACCAGGAAAAGCAGCGTCACTATAATTGCCTTTAATCCTGAAAAATCCTTTTCCCCTTTAGCTGCCATAGAAACACCTCCCTACGTATCTTAATCCTCAAACTTCAGCTCTATAGTTCTTCTATCCTTAGACATTACTGTCCTTGGGAATATCTCTCTTATCTTGTCTTCAAACTCCTGAGGTCTGGCTGTAGCCGGACTGTAATGTGTGAGCCACAGCTCCTTAGGATTTGCCTTCATAGCTAAGCCTGCCGCCTCCATCATAGTCATATGCTTATTCTCCTTGGCATTCTCCAGCTTATCATCCTCTCCGTACATGCCCTCGCAAATAAATAAATCCGCATCCTCAGCCTGCTTAATTATTATATCCATAGGTCTGGTATCTGTACAGTAGGTTACCTTTAACCCCTTTCTGGATGCTCCCATCACCTGGCTGCTGTTATATTCTTTACCCTCATAGGTAACAGACTCACCCTTTTGAAGCATACCCCAGTACTGAACAGGAAGCCCTAAGGCTTTAGCCCTATTCACATCAAATTTACCTGCCCTGTCCAAAATCAAACTATAGCCGTAGCAGGTAACCTTATGATTTACCTTAAAAGCCTGAAGCCTTAACCCGCATATATTAAGCTCCTTGTATGCCTCCTCAAGCTCTATGAACTTTATATCAAAGGGAAGGTCAGGCGCAATTATTCTCAGAGAATTTACAACCTTCTCCAACCCCTTTGGACCTATCATAGTAAGAGGCTCTGTTCTCTCAGCATTGCCCATAGTAAGCAATAGTCCTGGCAATCCGCTTATGTGATCCGCATGAAAATGAGTTATGCAAATCACATCTATAGGCTTAAAGCTCCAGCCCTGAAGCCTAATCTGATTCTGAGTTCCCTCACCGCAATCTATTAAAATGTTACTGCCATTGTACCTCACCATAAGGGAGGTAAGAGCTCTATATGGAAGGGGCAGCATGCCACCGGTTCCAAGCAAGCATATATCTAACATCTATCTCACCCTCTTAAACAAGCTCCACCGTTTCCTCTTTCTTCACAGGAATAACAAAAGTTTTTTCAAGCTCCTCACAGCACTCTTCACATATTATGCATTTGTGAGTTTGACCATCCTTTTTCGAAAACCAACCCCATGCCTTATTTATCTCTATAAAATCTTCATGCACGATATCTCCGCTTGTCTTTAATTTTTTACCACATTTATTACATAAAACAGTAATGTTATTCATCTTATCCTTCCTCCTGGGTTGAACTAATTTCATAACAGTAAGCCTTTTCTCGTTACGATTACCTTTATTATAATAAAATGTGAAATCTTTATAAACACTCAATATTTTCTATATAAGCTAATATTAGGTAGTGTCTCCAGTTATATCCATAGAATAAATTACCCCATCCTCCTTAGGATTCTTGTAATAATTCTTTCTAACACTGATAGACTTATATCCTACCTTCTCATAGATACCTCTGGCCACCTCATTGGACTCTCTAACCTCCAGAAAATACTTATCACAGTGGTCCTTTAAATCATCTATATAGGCATCCATAAGCTGTCTTCCTATTCCGGCCTTCTTAAACTTGTCTGCCACCGCTATTCTAAGCAGTTCTGTTTCACCAGCAATGTCTGTGGCAATAATATACCCCATAAGAAGCTTCTCCTTAGGTTTTTCCTCAGCATCCTTATAACATATATCCCTGAGACACTCTACCAATATCTCCTCTCCTCCTCGAAAGGAATATATAGAGTATTTTCGCTTATGTCCCAGAGCGAAATATATTAAATTATAATCCCTCACCATAGCTCCCCACAAACTCTCCAAGCTCCACGGGTCGCTAAAGTTATCCTTCTCAATATAGGATATTTGGCGAAGCATCAAATCCTCATCTATAGTCGCCATACCAATTCCTTTATCTACTGACCAGCCTTTAGCTGTTCCTCTCTTTCTCTCTCAGCCTGTGACTTTCTAAGATATATAGGCTTATGATCATCAGCACTCTCGAATTTGCCTTCCTCATAAAGTCTGGCTCCAAGAGTAGCCACAGAAGATGCTCTCTGACGATTAAAGCCTGCCGGAGCAAATAAAAACTTCACCTTTAAATGCTCCTCAATAAATGCTTTATATACAGGTATTCCATCACCTACGAAAATCACTTCCTTGCCCAGCTGATTCAAGTACTCAACCAATTCATCTATACTCATAGCATCCTGTTCCATAACAGTTATCAGCTGACCATTTTCAAACTGATAAACTCCTGTATAAACCTGATTTCTTCTAGCGTCAAGTATAGGACATACCATTTTGTCTGTTCCCCACATATTATACGCTAATCCTGCACATGTTGGCACAGAAACAACAGGCTTGTCTATAGCAAGCCCCAATGCCTTAACTGTAGCCGCACCTATTCTAAGCCCGGTAAAGGAACCGGGTCCTGCAGCCACCGCTATAGCATCTATGGAGTCAAGCTGAAGCTCAGCCATCTTAACCACCTCATCCAACATAGGAAGAAGTGTCTGAGAATGTGTCTTCTTGTGATTCACAGTATACTCTGCCACCAATATATCATTTTCCACAACAGCAACGCTGGCTACAAGACCAGAGCTGTCCATTCCAAGTATCTTCATATTCTACTCCTCTGCCACCACTTCTATAGTTCTGTAATCAAAGCCCTTTTCAGTATCTTTTTTTATAGTCACCCTATAGTAATTCTCCGGCAATATATCTCTGATAAGCTCTGCCCATTCTATAAGACAAACCCCATCTCCATCTATAATATCGTAGTAGCCTATCTCCTCCATCTCATCATCACTTCCGATTCTATATACATCGAAGTGATAAAACGGTATGCTACCCTCATGATATTCCTTAAGTATGGTAAAGGTAGGACTGCTTATAGGCTCCTCAATACCAAGCCCTGCGCCGAAGCCCTGAGAAAAAACCGTCTTTCCCGTTCCCAGGTCACCACTTAAACAGTATACCTGCCCAGGCTTTGCATTTGCAGCTATCTCCTTACCTATATTAAATGTATCCTTAGCACTAAAGCTCTCTCTTATCATTATAATCTACAATCCTTTTCCACTGGTATAAACCTTTAAATTTTTGCTTAATCTAGGCTCATTATTTGCCGTAAACGAAACCATTGCGGTAAGTATTCTTCCTTTATCCTCTCCTAGCTCAGAAAGGGGTATTACAAAGGCATGTATTCTACTGGTATATACAGCCACCATATGCTTGGTCAGCATAATTCTACATATCATATCCCATTTTATCAGCTGAGTAGCCTCGCCCTGAGTCACTGTAATTCCATCACTAGAAAACGTGTAATCCAATGGTATCTTATGTGATGGACTAAGCTTAAGCTGCTGAAATGTCTTAAATGCAAGACTAAGGGGATTAATCACAGTAAACACCAAGCCTATAATAATGAGCATAACCCTCTGACCGACACCAAAGCCACTCCAGTTTGCAAAAAGCATTATCAATGCTCCAAAGCTTATAACTAATCCTATAACACCTGCATAGCTTCTGTAATTTGTATTTAACACGTAGCTGTACAATGCCTTAAATGTCATCTTGACAGATTTTGTGTTTGCTTCTTTCATATCATCTTCTAAAGCTCAAAGCTTATCTCCTTATGCTTATTCTCATATAACCTATAGGAAACACCTGCTAAGTCAAACATTCTCTTTGCGGCTACTGTGGACTCAGAGCCTGCGTATTTGTCATCCATATAGATTATTTCCTTTATACCACACTGTATTATAGCCTTCGCACACTCATTGCATGGAAAGAGAGTAACGTAGCATCTAGCCCCCTTTAGGTTGCCATTTCCACGATAGTTAAGTATGGCATTTAGCTCAGCGTGGCAAACAAAGAAGTATTTGCTAGACAAGCTGTCTCCTTCTCTCGCCCAAGGCATATTATCATCATCACAGCCTGTTGGCATACCATTATATCCCATAGAAAGAATTCTGTTATCCTCATCTACTATACAGGCGCCTACCTGAGTATTAGGATCCTTACTTCTGTAGGCTGACATATTAGCTATACCCATAAAATACTGATCCCAGGTTATATAATCAGTTCTTTTCAACTCTTTCATCTCACTTTCTACCGCAGGTTCTTCCACCTGCAAATGGAATCTAAATTAAAACAAATACAGTTGCGTTTAAGCTTGGCGCTAAAACACAACTGTATTCTATCACATTATTTTAATCAAGTCATTATTTAATTATTATAAAATAATTTGCTAGTTATAGTTGAAAGAAACTCAATATAATCTTAAAGAACTATGTCTTATTGTATCTAATTATTCTCTATATAACATCTTGAGTCATTCGCCACTATACCACCATAGTTATTGGCAGGTGCCGAACCACCTTTCTTAACAAGAACTATCTGTATACCCTCAAGCCTCTTAGAATAACCTGCTGTTCCTGCAGAGGCTCCATTCTTAGCCCAACCTAGCCAGCCGTAATCCTGTGCATGTACTCGGTAGTATACATCATATTGGTTAGCCATATCTCCTGTAAGTTCAATACATATAGCTTCAAGTCTAAGTGAACGTCCACTGGTTCCGGACATAACGCCATCGCTTACCCAATCCTGCCAGCCAATGTTTTGAACATGAGTTTTATATTCTATACCACCATCACATGGCTTGTTTGAGAGATTGATTCTAATACCCTCAAGTCTAAGAGCTCTGCCACTGGTTCCGGACATTTGCCCGTTATATCTCCAACGCTGCCAGCCGTCATTTTGTACATGAGTCTTGTATACTA
>JAFTPO010000087.1 GCA_017463225.1 Lachnospiraceae bacterium
GCAATCGGATTTAAGGTAACTGGTACTGGTGATACAATTTGTGATGAGCAGCATCCAGTAATTCTTGAGTCTATGGAATTCCCAGAGCCAGTTATCGAGCTCGCTATCGAGCCAAAGACTAAGGCTGGTCAGGGTAAGCTTGGAGAGTCTTTAGCAAAGCTTGCTGAGGAGGATCCTACATTTAGAGCTCATACAGATCAGGAGACTGGTCAGACAATCATCGCTGGTATGGGTGAGCTTCACCTTGAGATTATCGTAGATAGACTTCTTCGTGAGTTTAAGGTAGAGGCAAACGTTGGTGCTCCACAGGTTGCTTACAAGGAGACATTTACTAAGGCTGTTGACGTAGATAGCAAGTATGCTAAGCAGTCAGGTGGTCGTGGACAGTATGGTCACTGTAAGGTACACTTTGAGCCAATGGAAGCTAACTGTGATAAGTTTGATTATGATCCAAAGGCTAATATATTAATTAATGAGCCACCAACACTCTTATTTGAGTCAACTGTAGTAGGTGGTGCTATTCCTAAGGAGTACATTCCAGCAGTTGGACATGGTATCCAGGAAGCAGCAGCAGCTGGTATCATTGGTGGATTCCCAGTACTTGGTGTTCACGCTACAGTATATGATGGTTCATACCATGAAGTCGATTCAAGTGAAATGGCATTCCAGATTGCCGGTTCTATGGCATTTAAGGATGCTATGGCTAAGGCAGGCGCAGTATTGCTTGAGCCTATCATGAGAGTTGAGGTTACTATGCCAGAGGAGTACATGGGTGATGTTATTGGTGACATTAACTCACGTCGTGGACGTATCGAGGGTATGGATGACCTTGGCGGTGGTAAGATAGTTAGAGCATTCGTTCCACTTTCAGAGATGTTCGGATACTCAACAGACCTTCGTTCTAAGACTCAGGGACGTGGTAACTACTCTATGTTCTTCGAGAAATACGAGCAGGCTCCAAAGTCAGTTCAGGAGAAGGTTATCGCTGCAAAGAAGGGTCAGTAATAAGTCCCTTATTATGACAACCTAAGTGGATAAGTGCCATATTAGGCATTTATCCACTGGAATATAGGATTATGACTTATATAATCCACTAAAAAATAGATTATAATAAAAACTAAAAAGGCTTGAAAATATTACTATATTTTAATATAATAGAAGATAGCCGATAATTAGCCCAAAAAGGGCAAAAGTTAAGGAGGAATATAATAATGGCAAAAGCTAAGTTTGAAAGAACTAAACCACATTGTAACATTGGTACAATCGGACACGTTGATCACGGTAAGACTACTTTAACAGCTGCTATCACTAAGACTCTTCATGAGAGACTTGGTACTGGTGAGGCTGTTGCATTCGAGAATATTGATAAGGCTCCAGAAGAGAGAGAAAGAGGTATCACTATCTCTACTGCTCACGTTGAGTATGAGACTGAGAACAGACACTACGCTCACGTAGACTGTCCAGGACATGCTGACTACGTTAAGAACATGATCACTGGTGCAGCTCAGATGGATGGTGCTATCCTCGTTGTTGCTGCTACTGATGGTGTTATGGCTCAGACTAAGGAGCACATCCTTCTTTCACGTCAGGTAGGTGTACCTTACATCACTGTATTCATGAACAAGTGTGATATGGTTGATGATGAGGAGCTTCTTGAGCTTGTTGAGATGGAGATCACTGAGGCTCTTGAGGAGTACGAGTTCACTGATTGTCCAATCGTTAAGGGTTCAGCTCTTAAGGCTCTTGAGGATCCAACTTCAGAGTGGGGTGACAAGATTCTTGAGCTTATGAAGACTGTTGATGAGTACGTTCCAGATCCACAGAGAGATACTGATAAGGACTTCATCATGCCTGTAGAGGATGTATTCACAATCACAGGTCGTGGTACAGTTGCAACTGGTAGAGTTGAGGCTGGTGTTATCCATGTTAACGAGGAAGTTGAAATCGTTGGTATCAAGCCAGAGAAGCAGAAGACTACTGTAACTGGTATCGAGATGTTCAGAAAGCTTCTTGACGAGGGTCAGGCTGGTGATAACATCGGTGCACTTCTTAGAGGTATTAAGAGAGAGGACATCGTAAGAGGTCAGGTTCTCTGTAAGCCAAACTCAGTAACTTGTCACACTAAGTTCACTGCTCAGGTTTACGTTCTTACTAAGGAAGAGGGTGGACGTCATACTCCATTCTTCAACAACTACCGTCCACAGTTCTACTTCAGAACTACAGACGTAACTGGTGTATGTAACCTTCCAGCTGGTACTGAGATGTGTATGCCTGGTGATAACGTAGAGATGACTATCGAGCTCATCCACCCAATCGCTATGGCTCAGGGTCTTACTTTCGCTATCCGTGAGGGTGGTAGAACAGTAGGTTCAGGAAGAGTAGCATCTATCATCGAGTAATCGTTGATTTAACTAGATTTTTCAAGGGCTTCGAGGTTTAACCTCGGAGCTCTTTTTTTGCACAAAAAAGCCACCGGCTAGACCAGTGGCAACGTATTGGCAACATAGGTTGTATTATAATGACTCTTTGTGCTTTTTATATAGCTCTTCAAAGTCTCCCTTTAGAGATGCAGAACGAGGATATATGTCCATCCAGAAGTTAAATCTATCTTCTGCTGATGCAATGGCACTATTTCTATCTATCTCATCTATCAATCCATTAGCTTCCTCTAAAGCTTGCTGGTATCTTTTCCACTCTTCAAACCAAAGCGTGATGTCTTTTAAATCGAAACGTAGATTTCCTTCGGTATCAAAGCTTCCCTTACAGTTGCGGAACACTCGGAACAAGGAGTGCATATCCTCTCCGGGATTGTTTCTAGGAGCAACTAGGACTTCAGGACTTACACCAAGAGCAGATGCAATTTGGTTGATTTTATCTTGCTTTGGAGTCCTGACATTGGTTTCGTATTGCTTAATCATCCCTTCACTTATTCCGGATAGTTTAGCAAGCTCTTTCTGTGTCAGGTTTCTATTTTCACGTAATCTTTTTATATTTTCACAAATTTGCATTTTATCACCTCAATTCATAATCATTGTATCAGTTTTTTTCTCATTTGAAAAGTAAAAAAGTGTCTTGACGTTAACAAAATGCTAACGTATAATACAAGATATAGAAAGTTAGCAAAATGCTAACGATGAAAGAGAGGTGAAACAATATGAAAAATGGATACTACTTATCCGCAGAGGATGTATCACGAATTTTGAATGTATCCTTAAGTACCAGTTATAAGGTTATTAAAAAGGGAAATGAGCTGTTGGAAAAGGATAACTTTCAGACTTTAGCTGGTAGAATACCAGCACCGATGCTAGAGAAGATGTACTTTGGTTTAAACTTGAGCGAAAGTGAGGAGATGGTAAATGCCAGTTTATAGAGATGAAGATGGTAAGAGATGGCGAGCTGTGTACCGTGTCACATTGCGTGATGGCACGGTACGACAAAAATCAAAGAGAGGTTTTAGAACCAAAAAGGAAGCAGAGGAATTTATAATTGAGGCAACAAAGCTGATGAAAACAGATATGGGAATGACTTTGAAGACCTTTATTGAAAATAAGTATATGCCTGATATTAAGTGTCAGGTAAAAGAGCGTACTTATATGGCGAAGGAACATATAATGAAAACTCATGTATATAATTCATCATTGGCAAGAATGAGTATGAGTTCCATTAAGGCACAGGATATTATTGCATGGCAGAATGAAATTCTTAAGCATGGATATTCAGATTGTTATAATAGAACGGTTAATAACCAGATTGTTGCAGCCTTTAATCATGCTGAAAGGTTTTATGAACTGGAGAAAAATCCTTGCAGAGGTGTCAAGAAGATAGGTAAATCCGATGCTGAAAAGAAGATGATTCGATACTGGACAAAGGAAGAATTTGATAGATACCTTGACAGTATGGACAAAAAGAAGGATGCAATGTATCACTTGCTGTTTTCTTTGCAATATTACTGTGGCTTTCGTATTGGAGAGACTTTAGCTCTTACGAAACGAGATTTGGACTTTGATGAAAAATCAATAATGATTTCAAAGACCTATGACAGAAGAGAACGAAGAGATATAGTAACAGAGCCTAAGACAAAGAGCTCGGTAAGAAAAGTATTTCTTCCGGATGCGTTATGTGATGAATTAAAGCAATATGTGGAGTCTTTGTATAAATATCCTATGGATGAAAGGCTTTTCCCTGTTGTTGTGAGAGCTGTCGAGAAGAAGATGCATCGCCAGATGGAGAAGGTAGGAATAAAAAACATAATAAGAGTTCATGATTTAAGGCATTCCTGTGCATCCTTCTATCTGTCACAGGGAGCAGACATGTATGCGATACAGAGATTGCTTGGACATGCAAGTATTGATGAAACTATCCGTACATATTCGCATTTTAGCCCACAACAGGATAGACAAATTGCAAATTTAGTAAATGCTTTAAATCAAAAAAATACCAGTGGGTAATTGGCGTTACTCACTGGTAAAGGAAGTTGATATAATCAACCACTAAACCTATGAGTTGATTATATCAGTTTTCCTAAGTAAATACAAGAAAAGGAGACTGTTTTATGTATGAAAATTATGAAGAAATGCCAGTAAATAAGACTGAAATAGACAAGTTACAAGCCTTGAGTTTAGAGGAACTATATGATGAAGCATATAAACCTAAGATGCCGATAATAGAAGACTTTTTATATGCCGGAACATATCTGTTTGTTGGTGCTCCAAAGGTGGGTAAATCATTTTTTATGGCACAATTAGGTTACCACATTAGTATGGGTATTGATTTGTGGAATTACAAGGTACACAAAGGCACAGTATTGTACCTTGCATTAGAAGATGTGTTTTCTCGATTACAAAGCAGAATTTCTAGGATGTTTGGTATGGATGTGTGCAATAATTTCTATTTTGTTACACATTCAAAGAATTTGAATTATGGCTTAGAAGAACAGTTGGAACAGTTTGTTGCGGAACATCCGGACACCAGACTTATCATCATAGACACTTTGCAGAAGGTAAGGGAAGCTGGTGGAGATAAGTTTAGTTATGCTAGTGATTATGATATTGTCACAAAATTAAAATCATTTAGTGATAAGCATGATATATGTTTGTTGGTGGTGCATCACACAAGGAAGATGGAGTCTACAGATAGCTTTGATATGATTTCCGGTACGAATGGTTTGCTGGGTGCAGCGGATGGAGCGTTTGTGATGCAGAAGGAAAAGAGAACGGATAACAGAGCTGTTCTCGAGTTGGCAGGCAGAGACCAGCAAGACCAGAGGTTGTTGCTGGATTTTGACAGAGACAGATGTATATGGGTATTAAAGCAGGCAGAGACAGAACTATGGAAAGAGCCAGAAGATCCTGTGCTTGATGCAATAGCAAATGTACTTTCAGAGGATAGTCCTATATGGAGTGGAACTGCATCAGAGCTGTTACAGGTTCTGCCGGAGATTGACATGCAACCTAATATGATTACCAGAAAGCTGAATATATGTGCAGGAAAGCTTCTAATTGATTATGGTATCAGTTATGAATGTAGCAGAAATCATAGTGGCAGAATGATTAAATTGGAGCTTGTAAAAGAGTAAGCGTGACGATGCGTGACGGTTGTGACGATGTTTTATATATCGTCACCGCTATATATTTTATCGTCACAATCGTCACAATCGTCACGGATGGATGTGAAAGGATGGAAAAAATGAAGAAAGTACAGATTTCGGAAGAACTCTTTTTGGCTTTGATTAAGTACCATTTAGCGGATATGGAAGATGAATTGCCACTTATTAAAAAAGAGTTGGAGAGAAAGTTGGATGCTATGGTGAAACATCAAATATATACAAGGTATAAGGTAGCACCAACTGAAACCGAACGGGAAAAAGCACGACAGGAATACTTGGATGCAGTTGGAATGCATCGAGACTTCCGCTGGTGATTTTTTCCTTAAGTGTATATAACAGGGGCGTGGCACGCCCCTGTTAGTAGTAATTAAGGAGAAAAGCTGTCGGCAGACCCCCTCGGGAGAGCGACTTAAGTTTTGATGCGTAGTGTCAAAACTAATAAGGCGTTACTTTTGGAAAAAGTAACAAAAGAAAGTGAGATGATGTAAGATGATTGGTAAGACAATATCCTTTGTAAAGGGTAAAGGTAGTCTGCGACATAATAATCGCGATTTCTTCGCAGATAATGTGGATGTTGAAAGAATATCGTTGAACCGTATATATAAGCAGGAGAGCCTAGAGGAAGCTTATGAGTATTGCTTTGGTGATGCTCTCCGTGAGTACAATGAGAAGCAGACTAGAAGTGACCGCAAAAAGGATAATTATATAAATGAGATTAAAAATTCGGGCAACAAAGAAAAGGTGTTTTATGAAAATGTAGTACAGATAGGTACCGTGATAGATACCGGAGTGTTGGATGCAGATGGGAATGTGACTGTGGATGCACAGAAGGCTGCAGAGGTGCTTGAAGAGTATGCAAAGACATTTCAAGAGCGTAATCCAAATCTGTATCTGTTTAATGCAGTTTTACATATGGATGAAGCAACACCGCATCTGCATCTTGATTATATACCGGTAGCACATGGATATAAGAAAGGGATGAAAACCAGAAACAGTCTTACGAAGGCATTTCAGGAGATGGGCTTTGATAAGGCGATGGATAAGAAGCATACTGAAACTATGGAGTGGCAGAAAAGAGAGCGTGATTATATCCGGCAATTGTGCAGAGAAAAGGAGATATTTGTAGTTAGAAAGGGTGAGGTAAGGGATAATTATTCCATATCTGAATACAAGGAAGCTATGAGGGCTAAGGAGAGTGTAGAACGGGAAACCGTGGAAATGAAGGAGCATTTAGAAGCCCTTACAAAGCGTATGAAGGCATATTCACTTGAAGCAGATACACTTCCAGTTGTAAAGAAGGCTATCGACAAGGAAGTGAATGAGATAAATTCCACCGTGAAGATTACCAGACCGCTTTTCGGAAATGAGGATGTGGTGCAGGTTCCCAAAAGCGTATGGGATAAAATCTTGAAGGTGTTTAGCTGGGCATCCTTTAAGAAGAAAACCTATGACAAGGTGATTGTCCAAAATGATACACAGGCAAAGGAAATACAAGGTCTGTCCGGAAAACTTCAGGAGATAAAGAAATATATTCATAATCGTGGCTTGGAGAAGGATTATGACAATTATCTCCATCGTGATGATATGGAATATAGGCTGGCTCGTAAAAGGCAGGAGATGAAGGAAATGGAGCAGGCTAGGTTAAAGAAGAAGGTAAGGAGTGATAGAGAGGATAGATAGATGCAGGGCTGAAATGCCCTGTATTTTATTGATGAAATATGATAACTGGTGTGATATAATTGGATGTGCGAACAATCGCGAAAATTTGAATTTTACGCACTATTAACTTTTGGATATAAAGTGCCGATATTACAGATATAGAAACGGATTTCTGTATCAATTTTCAAGGAGGATGATACCATGATTAGAGCAGCTAATTTAACACAGGTAACAGATTATTATAAGAGCAATACTGTTAGTAAGCAAAATAACACAGAGAAAGCAAAAGATGTGCAGCCCAATGCACAGAAAATAAAATCCA
>JAFTPO010000031.1 GCA_017463225.1 Lachnospiraceae bacterium
CAGGTAAGGATAATTGTTTAGGCATAGAGGCCTCCTTCCTGATCAAACAAAGGCAACCTAATTATAACCTTTTGCAAAAGTAACTGCTAGTTTGCAAAAGTAGTTGCAAGCAAAATCAAGCAGTTAAAAATGCAATTTTAGGGTTAAAATCGTTCTTTTGTGTACGAATTATAGTACTTGTGATTTTTTAAAATCATTTTATAACAGCAGGTATTATGGTACTGAAAAATGATTTTTTGAAAGGGGGTAATAAAAAAGAACACATACTATGATGTGTTCTTAGTGTAATTATACGATTTAGCTTTGGTGCTTATGCCATCTTTTTATACAATTGGCAGCTGAATATTAAAATCGTTAGGCAGCTTGTAGTTGTAGCTGTTGTATACTAATGCGTTGTAAAGTGTAGTTGCCTTTGTATCATAATTCCACATAGCTTTTGCGGCAGAGTGGTTAAGTGCCGGGTAGTTTGATAAATATTTATCAAAGTCAGCCTTTTTTGTAATCAAAGGAATAGATGTCTGTTCATTAATTTGCTTTATTAGGGCGGAGCTTTCTCGTCTAAATGAAATAATATTTGCGTACATAGCATAACCGTTTTGAAGAAAAAGATTTCGGTCCGATTCTCTATATTGCAAAATTAAATGAATTAGATTTCTGTAGACCCTGCTGGCTGTTAAATCCTTAGAGGTCAAATGCTCAGCTATATCCTGATAGTTGGTGGCAGGATTAATATTATATAGCTTGTTTGCAAAGTCCTCGGATATATCACAGATTTCACTAAAATTAATAGGATTTAATAGCTGCGCTTGCAGAAAAGGTGTTAACATCTCTGGCAAAACAGGCCAGCTTACCCCAAAACTACTACAAATTAGTTCATAAACTTCTAAAGGAAGTTGAGTTTTAAGCTGTTCGATATTTGTAGGTGATGCTACAACACTATTTCTGATAGCGGTGGCAGAACTTATGGAACTATGAAGCTTTTTGTCGTGATACATAGACTCCTTGCGTTTTATAATAACAGGTTTAATTCTAGAGTTTATTCTTAAAAGAGCGGCGATATATTCAATAGCTAATATATTGTTAGGTTGGTTAATGATACTAGATAGCTCTTTGTCCTTATTGTCTAGAGAATTATATACGGCCTTTGCTCTTGCTTCAGGGAATGATAATCCACTTGAAAGTGCCTCTGTAAGAAGTTTTTTATATAGTGGAGTCTCCTCATTTATTAAATCTGCAATTTTTGTAAGTAGAACTATGTCATCATTTTCGGCACCAAAGCAAAGATAATCGATTGTATTAAGCTTGTCCAATATATTAACTGCGCCAGATGCAAAATCTTTTGCACTTCCTGTGGCGTAGGGAAATGGTAGCTCTAGAGCTAAATCTATTCCACAGACAGTGGACATATGTCCTCTGGTGTATTTGTCCCACATGGCAGGAACACCTCTTTGAAGGAAATTGCCACTCATAAGAGTAATACTGTGTGACGCTCCGGATATTTCCTTCGCTGTATTAAGATGGTACAGATGTCCATTGTGGAATGGATTGTATTCTGCAATAATAGCTAATGTTTTCATAATAACCTCTTTTATAATTTTATATAAACATTATATTATGTAGAAATACAATTATCAATTATAGTTTGGGAAAGAGTAGTATAATATATCGAACGAAAGTCTTGATTTGAAACTTTACAATAATATGTTTATAAAAGTATAATATGATATGAAATGTACAATGTATTTGTATATGATGCTTGGGTTATATAATTCAAAGAAAAATACGAACAAATATTCGAAAACTTATTGACAAAGGAATTGGAATATAGTATAAATAGAACATAGACAAACATATGTTTTGTCAAATAGGAGGTATATGATATGGCAAACGAAGAAAAGTTAAAGGCATTGGATGCGGCATTGGCCCAGATTGAAAAACAGTATGGTAAAGGATCAGTTATGAAGCTGGGCGATAAGTCGGCTAATATGAATATAGAGGTTGTTCCTACAGGCTCATTAAGCCTTGATTTAGCGTTAGGCTTAGGTGGTATGCCTAAGGGTAGAATTATAGAGATATATGGACCTGAATCTAGTGGTAAGACTACTGTAGCATTACATGTTGTTGCAGAGGTTCAGAAAATGGGTGGTATTGCTGGCTTCATAGATGCTGAGCATGCATTGGATCCGGTATATGCTGCTAATATTGGCGTTGATATTGATAATTTGTACATATCCCAGCCGGATAACGGTGAGCAGGCCCTTGAGATAACAGAGACGATGGTACGCTCCGGCGCAGTTGATGTTATTATTGTTGACTCAGTAGCGGCACTTGTTCCTAAAGCAGAGATAGATGGTGAGATGGGAGATTCTCATGTAGGATTACATGCAAGACTTATGTCACAGGCTCTTAGAAAATTGACAGGTATCATAAGCAAGTCAAATTGTGTTGTTATCTTTATTAACCAGTTGAGAGAAAAGGTTGGTATTATGTTTGGTAATCCTGAGACAACAACCGGTGGTAGAGCATTAAAGTTTTATGCATCTGTCAGACTTGATGTTAGACGTATAGAGACCCTTAAGGTAGGCGGTGAGGTTGTTGGTAACAGAACAAGAGTAAAGGTTGTTAAGAATAAGGTGGCACCACCGTTTAAAGAAGCTGAATTTGATATTATGTTTGGAAAGGGAATATCAAGAGAAGGAGATATTTTGGATCTGGCTGTTTTATACGATATCATAAATAAAGCAGGAGCTTGGTATTCATATAACGGAGAAAAGATTGGACAGGGAAGAGAGAATACAAAACTATATCTTATGTCTAATCCGGATTTTTGTGCACAGGTGGAAAGTATGGTAAGGGCAAAATTCATTACATCAGAAAATGATGAAGAAGAGAAAGCAGGAGACCAGGAATAATTAATTAGGAGATTTAGAATTGGATAATTCAAAGGCAAGATGTAGTGCTTTTGATAAAGCTGTTAATCTTTTGACTTTCAAGGACCGAACAGTTAAGGAGTTGGAAGATAAGCTTAAGGAGAAAGGGTATAATTCTGGAGAGATAGATGAAGCTATAGATAAGCTTTCCTATTATGGATATCTCAATGATGAGAATTATGCCCTTTCTTATATCAAAGATAATGCATCAAAAAAAGGTGTTAGATTGTTGATTAAAGAGCTCCAGGATAAGGGCGTTGATAAATTTATTATCGATGATGTTATAGAAGAATATATAGATGCAGATACTATTGATGAGAATGCTGTTATATCAAATATTGTTAATAGGCGATTTTATAATGTTAATTTTAATGATGATAAAGTAAGAAGGAGAGTAATCAATTATCTGTTACGAAGAGGATTTCGATATGACAGTGTAAAAGCTGTTTTAAAAAAGTATAAAGGCATAGAATTCATACAAGAATAATTTAGAAATATGCATGTTTACATAAATTAGGATAAATTTATGTCATAAAAAAGAGGTTTTTTAACAAATTGCATAAAAATCTTGATTATTTTCTTGACACTTATATAAAAAAAGTATAAGATTTAACTGTTGTATTTTGTGCAATGAAAATTTAATAAGGAGGTGCTCCTGAGTATGCAATACGTAATCTTTGCTGTAATAGTTGTTCTAGCAATTGTTATAACTTGGTTCGCTGCCATTGCTTACAGAAAGAATATTGCTGAAGCAAAGCTTGGTAAGGCTGAGGACAAAGCTAGAGAGATTATAGATGAAGCGCTGAAAAGTGCTGAAGCCAAGAAACGTGAGACACTTCTTGAAGCCAAGGAAGAGGCTCTTAGAATGAAGAACGACAT
>JAFTPO010000032.1 GCA_017463225.1 Lachnospiraceae bacterium
CCTACTCTTGGTACTATGGATGGTGCTAACGTTGAGATCGTTGAGGAGGTTGGTGTTGATAACGCATTTATCTTCGGTCTTTCAGCAGAGGAGGTTATGAAGTACGAGCGTGAGGGTGGTTACTACCCAATGGACGTATATAACTCAAATCCAAAGGTTAAGAAGGTACTTGATCAGTTAATCGACGGTACTTACTCAGAGGATAAGGAGTTATTCAGACCACTTTACGATACACTTGTTAAGCAGGATGTTTACTTTACTCTTAAGGACTTTGATTCTTATGCAGATGCTCAGAAGAGAGTAAATGAGGCTTACAAGGATAAGACTGCATGGGCTCAGATGGCTATGCTTAACACAGCTTGCGCTGGTAAGTTCTCATCTGACAGAACTATCGAGCAGTACGCTCAGGAGATCTGGAAGCTTGAGAAGGTAGAGGTTAAGCTCTAAGACTCCACGAATTGGATATATATTAAAAGCTACATCCCCGGTACATGTACTGTGTGCCGGGGATTTTTATGTTCGCTTGATAGGTAGGTAAAAACGTGGTATTATAGCATTAAATTTGAAGGCGTTAATTATAGCTTTTGGAGGTAACTTATGAAGAAGATTTTGATAATACCGGATATAGATAACCCCCAGGAATCTCTGGATTTGGCAGCTCAGTACTCTCTGGGCTTTGAATATAATGATTTTTTCAAGCCTGACGTCTTAGATAATACGGGAAAGGTGGACACACTGTGTGATACATATAACTCTTATATTTTACCGGAGTATACCACCATTCACGGTGCTTTCTTTGATGTGATTCCTTTTAGTCCTGACAGTAGGATAAGGGAGATTTCTCTTATGAGAATCAATCAGAGCTTAGAGGCAGCCAGAAAGATAAATGCTAAGGCAGTTGTATTCCACACTAATTACAATCCATTTTTAAATTCTCCTGCATATGTAGAGGGATGGATTAAGGACAATATTCAGATTTGGGGTGAGATACTTGAGGCGAATCCGGACCTGAATATATACCTGGAGAATATGTTTGACGAGACACCTGACATTATGGTCAAGCTGTCGGAGGAGCTGTGCAAATATTCAAATTACGGGGTTTGCCTGGATTATGCTCACGCAGCCTTATCCAAGGAGGAACCAAAGAATTGGGCCAGAGAATTAAGCCCATATATTAAACATGTTCATATCAATGATAACGATTTAGTCAGTGACCTGCATTATGCCTGGGGAGAAGGAAAGATTGACAGGCAGGAATTCTATGATGTATATGAAAAATATATGAGTGAAGCTACTGTGCTTGTAGAGGTTTCAACTGCAGAGCGCAAATTAAAATCAATAGAGACTCTCATAGAAGACGGATTTATGGAGTAGGCTTATTAATATGCACCGGATTATGGTTATAACACCTTAGTCCGGTGCATATTATATTATGAAGAAACAGATTATATTTGTAATTGTGGGAGGAATAAATGGGAGAGAAAATCACAGTAGGACTTGCCGGCGTAATATTAGTTATAATGCTTCCCTGTCTTCTTACACTTTGCCTTAACGGAATTCGTGATGATGTAACCATCGATATGATTAATACCAGGAGAGATGTGCTCATAAAGGCTGACGGTGAAAATGTTTTAATGGATGTGGAGAAGTACATAGTGGGAATACTTCCGGGCATTATAGAGTATGGATCCAGTCAGGAGTACATAGAGGCCCAGGTGGTGGCGGTCAGAACCAAGATATATTATGCTATGGGAGAGTCTACAGTGGTGGATGCGCAGGAGCTGGGATTTCAATATTTTGACCAGGAAAAACTGATAAATAAATATGGTATGGATAATTACAAGGTCATAGAGGATATCTTTGAGGAAGCGGTAATTAATACTGTGGGAGAGACTATACAGGATTCTGCTCAGTAAATGTGAGTTATGAATTTTAATATTGAGAATATTTGAATAAAAAATGCAAATATGCCCATACTACAACTATAGAAAATATTGTAGGAGGCATATATGAAACATTTTAAAGAGTTTTTCAGATCAAAGGCATTTTATATCGCGTTTGGTACAGGTATACTTGCATTTTCAGGATTGCTACTGGCATATAACTATTCAGACAATCGTGAAGGGCTTAAGCAGGAGCAGACAGCTTTATTAAACGAGCCAATAGAGCAGGCAACAGAGGAGTTCGCACCGGTAGAGTCAAATGGTGTACTTACAGGTGAGGAATTAGATAGAATCAATGCAGAGGTTTTAGCTGATGAAGAGGATGATGTAGATGTTGAGGAAAGCAGCACTGAGGCAGATTCCTTAGATGCTAAGAGTGAGGATGATAATCAAGTAGAAACAAGCGCATCTACTGAGACAGATGCTCAGGTTGCGTCTATGGGAGATGATGCGGCTATTGCCAGCCAGGATAGCTCAGAATATAGCTATAACGGGGAGCAGTCCCTTGCATGGCCTTTAAACGGAGATGTAATCCTTCCTTATAGCATGGACACAACTGTTTACTATGCAACCCTTAAAGCGTATAAATGCAACCCTGGTATGCTTATAGCAGGTAGCGAGGGGACAGATATTGTATCAGCTTATGATGGTGTGGTTGAATCTGTTGTAGATGACCAGGAGCATGGAACTATAGTTACAGTTGATATGGGAAATGGCTATAAGTGTAGCTATGGTCAGCTTATGAATGTAACGGTAGCGGAAGGTGATGAAGTGGTACTAGGACAGAACCTAGGAGAAGTAGCACCTGTAACCAGCTACTACACAGAGGAAGGAACACACCTTTACTTTGCCATGACCAAGGATGGAGAACCGGTAAATCCTATGTTATATATACAGTAGTCTAATATATGGCACGGCACCACAGACAGCCAAGGGGTATGGAAAACCGTAAGAACACGCCGGTCCTTAGTGAAACGAGCGTAAGCGAAGTTGAACTTAGTACCGCTGCGTGGTCGCCCGAGCGAGAGCGGGTTTTCAATACTCCTTGGCTGTCTGTGGTGCCTGGGTTACATATAAAAAAACAAGACTAGGAGAGATATACTTATAATCCGACCACTGTCGCGGCCAATAAAGTATCTCTCTCCTAGTCTTTACTCTATCCCTTCCTCAAGGCACTTGTCGCATATTCCGGAGAATAAAACTGTGGTTTCCTCAATCTTAAATGAGGTTGCCTTTGTGGCTCTATCCACCAGCTCTGTAACAGGTTCCATATCTATATCCTTTACTCCATTGCAGCATCTGCAACAGAAATGATAATGTGGCTCTACACAGGCATCGAAATGGTCTGTCTTGCCGTTTGTGGTAAGCCTAAGTATAGTGCCGGCAGCTGCCAGCTGATTGAGATTTCTATAAACAGTTGCTAAGCTGATGTTTGGTATGTCCTCCCTGATGTGCTGGAAAACCACATCTGCTGTAGGGTGGTCCTTTCTGGTTTTAAGGAATCTAAGAATAGCTTCTCTTTGACTGCTGTATTTTACAGGTGTACTCATTATAATCACCTCCTCGTAACAATAATGATAACAATTCTTATTTCTATAATTAGTTTAAACTAACTTCTAATATATGTCAATATTTTTTTATTCCATTTTTTAACCATTATTATTGCATATATCACAAAAAACAGTAGATAAGATTATAGAAAATGGAAAGAAAAAAGCCAAAAACAGATTGACATAATTCCATCTATTGGTATATTCTAGAATTGTGGGAAAATGTTTACATTTTTGGAGCACAGGGAAGAAAGAGGATAGCTTTATGAGATTTGTTGATATTGAGGAACAACTTAATAATGAGACAAGCATGAAGGTTATAGATTCTATTCTAAATGTGGGATTCTTGGCAACACTTGTTATTGATAAGGATACTAATGAGATTTTGTACCAAAACAGGAAGTCCATAGAATATTTTGGTGACCATGTTGGAGATCTTTGTCATGAAGTTTTGTGTTCAGAGGAGGAACCATGCTCAAATTGTATTCTTCCTAACATGACAGGCAGTAATGCCATATTTGACGTATATATGAAGCGTCTGGATAAGCATGTAAGATGGATGTATTCAGATATTAATTGGTTTGATGGGCGCAATGCAGTATATGCTAAGCTGGTGGAGCTGGGTGACGAGGATATCACATCAGATGCTAAGTGGAAGTATCTTAAGGATATGGATAAGGAACGTCAGGATACAGACAGTCTTACTCATTTACCAAATAGCAAGAAATTCTATAAGATTGCTGAAGAGCTTTTGAGAAGTGATTTATCAGGAAGCTATGCAGTAGTTATGTTTGATATAGAAAGATTTAAGAGTATTAATGATATATATGGTATGAGTACCGGAGATGATGTTTTGATACACATAGCCAGAGTATTGAAGGATTGTTTGGGTACTGAGGGTAATTATGCCAGAATGCATTCTGATTTATTTGCCTACATCATCAAGTATGAGACCAAGGGCGACATTATTAAGCAAATCGAGAAGTTCCGTAAGAAGGTTTCTCAGAATGCTTTTATATTTGATATAAATATTTCTTTTGGTATCTATCTTATACAGGATAGACAGGTACCTGTGAATTTGATGTGTGACAGAGCCATGATGGCTGTAAAAACCATAAAGGGTGACGTGCTTAAGTTCTGTGCCTTCTTTGACGAGCAGTACAGAGCAGATATGCTTAAGGCCAATGAGATTGAGAGGGAGATGCAGGAGAGCCTTCGTCGTGGGGACTTTAAGATGTATCTTCAGCCAAAGTATAGATTGTCTGACACCAGATTAGTTGGTGCAGAAGCATTATGTAGGTGGGTTCATCCACGTAAGGGTATTATACCACCTATGGATTTTATACCTTTATTTGAGAGAAATGGCTTTATTATGAAGCTGGATGAGTATATGTGGGAGCAGGCCTGTAAGACTCTTAGAGGCTGGATAGATGCAGGCAAAAACCCTATACCAATATCTGTAAATATATCCAGATATCATATTAAGCACAATGACCTTGTAGCAGCATTTTCAAGACTTATAAAGAAGTACGATATAAGCTCATCTATGCTGACGCTAGAGCTTACAGAGTCCCTTTTCCTTGATAATCCTGAGGCATTAAACAGAGTTATGAAGGGATTACAGAATATGGGCTTTAAGCTTGAAGTGGATGATTTTGGTGCAGGCTTTTCATCTCTTAATATGATTAGAAATATATCGGTAGATACTATTAAGATTGATAAGGATTTCCTGGATAATGAGATTGCAACTGAAAAAGGAAAGATAGTAGTACATCATACTATAGATATGGCTAAGGACCTTAATCTCCAGGTTATTGCAGAGGGAGTAGAGACTAAGGAGCATGTAGACTTCCTTAAGAGCTCTCGATGTGATGTGGCACAGGGCTACTATTTTGCAAAACCGATGCCGTTGGAAGAATTCGACAAGCTAATCAGCTAATATTTGCTGATTATTATGCAAACTGTGCATAGGATTGGTAAAAAAAGTGTTATTTTTATGAAAAATTTGTCGGTAAAAATTCACTCTATAACTTGACATATATAGTAGGCTATTGTATATTGTACAAAGCAGGCAATCATTCATCATATTATTGATTGTGATGATTGCAATTAATTAATTTATATGAGCAAAAAGGAGAATAACTATGTTAGAGAAGTTGAAAGAAATCATTTCAGAGCAGTTAAGTGTTGATGCAGCAGATATCGAGCCAGCTACTTCATTCAAGGATGATTTAGCAGCTGATTCACTTGATCTCTATGAGATTATTATGGCTATCGAGGAAGAGTATAGCATTGAGATTCCTTCAGATGATTTAAATTCAATCGCAACAGTAGAGGATGTTATGAACTACCTCAAGAATATGGGTGTAGAGGAGTAATCCCCAGTTACATAGTAGAATATAAAAAGGGAACCGTATTTGCGGTTCCCTTTTTATATTCTACCATCCATAAATCACAATATGGGAAGTTGGAGCAAAAGTTTTCCCATATTGTGATTTGCAGGAAGCAAAAAGAGGCAGGTGCTTAAGCACCTGCCCCTTTTTTGGAAGGAAGAATGAGAATTAACCCATTACTACCTCTACTGTATGAGTTGCACCATCTCCGAATGCTGGGATAACATTTCCTTCAACAGCCTTGCCGTCTACAGTCATGCTCTTAACACCCTTGCATACGTGATCTGGATTAGAAACCTTAATGTCATAAGTTGCGCCACGGAACTGACGTGAAGCAGTAAGACCATCCCAAGCTGAAGGGATTGAAGGATCAATCTTAAGACCATCGAAGTCTGGCTGTACACCTAAGATGTACTGAGAAATTGCTACCATGTTCCATGCAGCAGTACCTGTAAGCCATGAGTTCTTACCCTGTCCAAAGTTCTTTCCTGTCTGTCCTACATCAGAACCTGCATCCTTACCACCGATCATCTGTCCATATACATATGGCTCAGTCTTGTGAAGCTCTGAATGCTCCTCAGTGAATGCTGGAGCGATCTCTGAGTAGTACTTAAATGCCTGATCACCCTCACCTGCGTAGGCAGCTGCACAGATAATCCATGCATTGTTGTGAGTAAAGATACCTGCATTCTCCTTGTATCCACCTGGGTAAGTTGAGATCTCACCATACTGGATGTAGTACTTAGTGAATGCTGGGTTATTAAGTACAAGACCATGCTCTGTATTAAGACGCTCATCGATAGAAGCGAGAGTCTTCTTAGTAACCTCTGGGTCAAGGTCTGACATAATTGCGAAGCCCTGTGGCTCGATGAAGATCTGTCCTTCTTCACATTCCTTAGAGCCCATCTTCTCGCCGTAAGCATCGTATGCACGGAGGAACCAATCTCCATCCCATGCTGATTCCATCATATTAGCCTTCATCTTATCGATTTCAGCCTGAGCTGCAGCAGCCTCGTCATCCTTTCCAAGATGCTTAAGGATTGCTACATAGTTAGGACCTGCGTAAGTAAAGAGTGCAGCAACGAATACTGACTCAGCAACCTTAGAGTAACCACCCTCTGCAGCAAACTTAGGGTTGGTGTAAGTCTGGAAGCTCTCACCTGGAGTATCTGAGAAGCATGAAAGGTTGATACAATCGTTCCAGTCAGCTCTCATAGCAAGTGGAAGACCATGAGGGCCTAAGTTGTTAACAATCTTGTAGAATGATACCTTAAGGTGATCAAGCATTGGCTGAGCCTTGCTCATATCATTATCATAAGGAACCATCTCATCTAAGAGACCCCAATCACCAGTCTCCTTGATGTATGCAGCTACTGAAAGGATGAGCCATAATGGATCATCTGAGAAGTCACCACCGATGTCGGCGTTACCCTTCTTAGTAAGTGGCTGATACTGATGGTAGCATCCACCATCTGGGAACTGAGTTGAAGCAATATCAATAATTCTCTCTCTAGCACGATCAGGAATCTGATGAACGAAACCAAGAACATCCTGGTTAGAATCTCTGAAGCCCATTCCTCTACCGATACCTGACTCAAAATATGAAGCAGAACGTGAAAGGTTAAATGTAACCATACACTGATACTGATTCCAAATATTTACCATACGGTTAACCTTGTCATCCGGAGTATCAACATTTAAGATACCGAGAAGCTTATCCCAAGTAGCTTTAAGCTCTGCAAGGCCAGCAGCAACCTTCTCAGGAGTGTTGTACTTATCCATCATGGCAAGTGCCTTTGTCTTGTTAATAGTCTTTCCATCAGCCTCAAACTTCTCATCAACTGGCATCTCAACATAACCAAGGATGAAGATAAGAGTCTTAGTCTCGCCTGGAGCAAGAGTAATCTTCTTATAGTGTGAAGCGATTGGTGCCCAACCATCTGCAAATGAGTTAGTAGCCTGACCTGCCTCTACAGCCTCTGGGTTGTGGAAACCATTGTAAAGACCGATGAAAGCATCTCTGTCAGTATCATAACCATCGATAGTATCATTAACAGTATAGAATGCGAAATGATCACGTCTATCTCTGTACTCTGTCTTGTGGTAGATAGTTGAATCCTTAACCTCTACACGACCTGTAGAGAAGTTTCTCTGGAAGTTAGTGCAGTCATCCTGTGCATCCCAGAGACACCACTCAGCAAATGAGAATAAGCTGAAAGTCTTCTCAGCAGAACCTGTATTAGTAAGTACTACCTGCTGAACCTCACCTGCGTAGTTCTGTGGTACGAAGAAAGTAACCTCAGCCTTAAGGTCATTCTTTGAACCTGTGATAATTGTATAACCCATACCGTGACGACACTCATATGAGTCAAGAGTTGTCTTAACTGGTGACCAACCTGGGTTCCAGATTGTACCATTATCATTGATATAGAAGTAACGACCACCCATATCAATTGGAACATTGTTATAACGATAACGAGTGATTCTTCTAAGACGAGCATCCTTGTAGAAGGAGTATCCACCTGCTGTATTAGAAATTAAAGAAAAGAAATCCTGTGTTCCAAGGTAGTTAATCCATGGATAAGGAGTCTTAGGTGATGTGATGACATATTCTTTGTTGGCGTCATCAAAATAACCGAATTTCATATTATGTACCTTCCTTTCATAAACACTGCCAATATTATATAATAATTTTGCCTAAAACACAACAATAATTCTTTGGTTTAGTACCTAAATTAGACAAAAAATCAGTTTATGAAAAAGCAGATAGATTATTGAAAAATCAAAATGATTGCAGTATATTGGCTGTATAATATGAAAGAGAGGGAAAAAGGTTATGAAAAGGGGAACTAAAATTGTATTATTAATCAGCTTAATTCTTATGATTGTGGCTGCTGTGGTTGTACTTGTGCTTGTGATAGCTGGCGAGAAAAAGGACTTTATGACTGCAAGGGAATTTTATGAGGAGATGGAGGATGAAGGCTATGAGCTGGTGGATGTTACCTCCCAGTATTATTCCTACGGCATAGATGAAGCTTATGTTGCTGTAGCCTCAAACGACAGATACCAGATAGAGTTCTACGAATTAAATAGCATTAGTAAGGCTGAGAATATGTTTGAGACAAACAAGGACTACTTTGAGGGAAGAGCGGGATCTTCAAGGATAACATCATCATACGGCCTTGGAGACTATGATGTCTATTCACTTACATCAAATGGAGATTATATGTATCTTTGTAGAATTGATAACACCTTACTGTATATCGACGTAGATGACAGATACAAGGAAGAAGTGAAGGAAATCATCGACGAGTTGGATTACTAGAAGATTTATGAGAATAAAATATCATTGAATTCATAGAGTATAGGAAACAAATAAACAGCAAAAAGAACCAAGAGAAAACCTTCATTCCGACCGCGACAGGGTAAGGCGAAGCTGACCGTTTTAGTGTCAGCGGAGACTTATCCCTAGGCAGGTCGGTCAAGAAAGTAACCTCCTGGTTCTTTTTGCGTATTATATTTACATGGTGTATATCTTCTGGCTAATAGTCTTGCTCTCTCCCGGTTTAAGCTCCATATATCCTGATTCCTCAGCAGGAAGTGGCTGGTTAGGAGCATCAATAATCCATGTACATGGCTCCGGACAGAAGTAACCCTTGTCGCCGTGGTCATTCCAGATAACCCAGAACTTGAAGTCCTTACAAACCTCGTAGCAGATTCTTCTCTTGGACTTAACATCAGTTGCAACTGCGCCGTAGAATGGCTTTCCGTCAAGTGTGCCCTCCTCAGCGAAGAATACATCGTTATCAATATCGTGAAGAACAGGAATCTGTGAGCCTGTTAAATACTGCTTGTCATGGTCAGTCATTCTAAGGAAGTCGCCTGTTGGTATACAGGACTTAGAAAGCTCCCACTTATCTCCCACAGGAACGTAAAGTCTCATATCAAGACCTTCGCCATCCTTAGTGAAAGGTCCATTTATAGCTGTGTGGTTACACACACCATAAGGAAGCTGCTTGTCTGAGGTATTAGTCATAGTAAACTCGTAGAAAAGTCCCTCCTCAGAAAGTGTAAATGTATATTCTGCTTTAAAGCTGACAGGATAAATACTGAAGAACTCATCCTTGTCATCATATATGTACTGGGTTTTAGCAATTGCTACAGAGCCCTTAACCTCTGCACTTACAATAGTGTGTTCTCTCTTGTGTAGGAAGCCGTGGATGTGGTTTCCTAATGGATCGTTAAGTGGGAAGTTGTAGGTTGCATCAGAAACCTTTAACACTCCTCCTGCAAGTCTGTTAGGAAGGTATAATGTAGGTAAGCCATAAACCTCCGCTGAAGCCTGAAGCTGCTCAGGTGAAAGACTCTCGTCGTATCTAAAAATCTCAATGTTGTGCTCGGTGTCCTGCATTCTCATAACATTACTGCCCATAAATGGTGCAATAACGGCCTTGTATCTGCCAGCGGTAAGTTCGATAACGTCCTTGCCCTTGTAGCTTGTAACATTAGCCATATAACTCATAGTATCTTCCTCCTTAAATTAAAATGTCCCCATATCAAGAAATTCTCCAAAAAATGAAGAATAATTACATAAAATAATAGCATATTGGCAACACTATGTCTATACTCTCAAGCCACAAAAAGGGTCGAAAAATTGGACAAAAATCAAGTCTCACAATGGACAATTTGTTGGAATAAAATGTATAAGAGAGGAAAATAAGCGGTCCAAATTATTACAAATAATGGTATTGATGAAATGACTTCCCTCAGGGTTTATGAATAGAAAAATGAAGGACCGCCTATAATAAAACAACCCATATTTGGCTTGCGCCAAGTATGGGTTAAAGCTTGAATTTTAACTGGACAGGCTCTTTTAGGGATTGACCACCCTTAGAGTGAACCTTAGTTGTTATATGAAGGGTATATTCCTCGCTGGTAGCGTAGGGCTCTGTACCCTCTATCTCAATCATTCCTGTATCCTGCTTGTAGGTTATGTAAGACCTAAGCTTTTGACTTTGAGAATTGGTAACAAACATGGTTTCGTTGTTCACGGTTTTAGGGTCCAGAGGAATATTAAATTTTACACGCCATACAAAGTTTCCTGTTTTAAAGCGCAGGCTCTGTTTAACCTTGTTGGACAGGTTAGATGGGATGTCTGATATTTCAATATGGTTTCCTGCCATAATTTCACCTCTATAGTTTAAAAAGATTACTACTAATTTACCACAAAAGCAAAGCTGTGAAAAGTGTATTTTTATGTAGATATTTAGATGAGGCTTTTTCTTTACCGGGACAGGCCTTTAAGGTAAAATTATAAATGTTACAAAAATGTTACGCAAATGTTAGGAGATGATTAAATGATGCAATTTAAGAGCAACTCCTACAAAAGATATTATCGAATAAGCTTATTTGCACTGTTAGGTTTGGTGTTAATGCTTATTGCAATGAACTTGGATAAGAAGGTGTATAAGGTATATATAGAGGACAGGTTAGTTGGAGTTACAACAGATAGTCCGGAGGTTATAGAGAAAACATACAATGAGGTAAAGGCAAAGAGATATGCCCAAGGGGCGGACATAATTAAAGAAGAGCTTGTCATAACTGAGGAGGAGCAGCTTGGGCAAGAGGAGGTTTTAACTCACTCTCAGCTGGAGGAAAAGCTATATGTGGAGCTTGAGCAGGAGGAGATAGTTCCTGTTATTAGTGTGGTGCAGGGCAAAACTTTTCAAAGACAGGTTCCAAACGAGATTGTTTACGTGGAGGATGCAAGTCTTTATGTAGGAGAGTCTAAGGTACTGGTTGAGGGAAGAGAGGGAACTCAGGAGATTACTGTTCACAAATCTATAGATTCAGAGGGTGTAACTAAGGAAAAGGTGGTTGAAAATCATATGGTAAAGGATTCTCAGCCAAGAGTTATAGCTGTGGGTGTTAAGGAAAAACCGGCTTATATGGTGCCGGTGGAGGATTATGTATTTACCTCTTCCTTTGGTCCCAGATGGGGAAGAAGCCATGAGGGAATAGACTTGGCGGTATCTACAGGGACGCCTGTTGCGGCAGCGGCGGATGGCGTTGTAATTCAGTCCGGCTGGAATGGGGGATATGGAATAAGCATTTATGTAGACCATGGAAATGGAATTATCACCAGATACGGACATTTAAGTCAGGCCTATGCCCAGGTAGGACGCAGTGTAAAGCAGGGAGAAACCATAGGCTTATCCGGAAATACAGGAAACAGCACAGGACCTCATCTGCACTTTGAGATTCGTATAGGAGATGAGGCAGTTAATCCGGTGAATTATGTAGATATAGAGTATTAGAGCCATGCCGACAGGTACACAAGCATAGCTTACTGTATGGATGTGAAATGTTTGTGAATATGAAATTTTAGTCTTGCATATAATATCTCCAAGTGATAGTATCAAATAAAAGGTAACGTAGTAATGAAAACTACATCACAAGGAGAAAGGGGCGATTTTATGAGTAATACAATCAAGAATTTAAAGGATCCGGGTAGCGCCATCACCCATTTTATAGCTATGCTGATGGCCACCTTTGCGGCTTTGCCGCTGCTTATTAAGGCTATGGACAGGGGTAGATACTCTGCCCTTTGCTGTCTTATCTTTATAGCAAGTATGATATTGTTGTATGGAGCCAGCACTATTTATCATTCCTTTGATAAGGGAGAGAGAATTAACAAGATACTTAAGAAGTTGGACCATGCAATGATATTTGTACTGATTGCCGGTTCTTATACACCTATTTGTCTACTGGTTATAGGAGGAAAAACCGGTATTACATTACTTACCATCGTTTGGGCGGTGGGCATACTGGGGATTATATTTAAGCTTTGCTGGGTTACCTGCCCTAAGTGGCTTTCCTCGGCTATGTATATTGCTATGGGTTGGTTGTGTGTGCTTGCCTTTTCACCTATAGTTGACAGCATGACTCATGAGGCATTTATGTGGCTGTTGGTGGGTGGTTTAATCTATACAGTAGGTGGAGTCTTGTACGCCATCAAAACTCCTAGGGTTAACGCCTTTAACCTAAGACACAAATATTTTGGCACTCATGAGATATTCCACCTGTTTGTTATGGCAGGAAGTCTATGCCACTTTGTACTGATATATAATTATGTGGTATAGGTTTTAGGCTTTGACTAAAGAAAGTTTATGAATTCTCCGATAATTACTTTAGATTGAAAGATATTAGTATAGAAATCATAAGGTGATTCGGAGGCTTTGGTATGGGACATACAGGAAATATAAATTTAGAGAATAATCTTACAAAGAACATAAATCACAACCTTAATATGGGTTCTAATATGGGTATAGGTGCTAATTCTAACTACGGTGTAGCTTCAGGAAAGGCAGCTGAGACAGAGGGCAAATCCGGCGTTTCGGACGTGGGGTTTGCTTTTTTGCGTGGTGAAAAGGCTGGCAAGCTTGGAAATACTACTATGGAGAATTTTCAGGAATATATGAGAGATAAGCAGGAGCAGGCCAAGGAGGAGGGCATAGATGCCGCTACCAAGGAGAAAGAGGCCAAGGAGCAGGCCAAGGAGGTTAGCAGGAGCATCACCAGTGAAGAGCTAAGACAGCTTGAGATGATGGGTATAGATGTTTCCACTGCAAATATGACTGACCTTATGGGCATGATTAATACCCTGAGATTTAACGCGGATACCGAGCAGACTAAGGAGCTGATGGCTAAAATTGCTGTAGATAAGGGTGATGTTGAGAATTTATCTATGATAGGTGGAGGAGTTTCCGTGGCTGGTGGCACAGAGGTTTCTTCTGTATCAGTATCAGAAGTTCTTGCAGCTGAAGCCAAGGCAGATGACAGTAATCAGATAATGATGTCAGATACGGAGGCAATCTATCTTATTAAGAATAATATGTCTTTATCTAAAGAGAATGTTTATAAGGCTCATTACAGTGGTATGAAGCTTAAGCAGGATGTAGATAATACCATTCTCGAGGAGATGAAGCCTCAGCTTGAGAAGGTTGTCGAGCAGGCAGGACTTACAGTTGATGAGGAGACTGTAGCTGCCACAAAGCTACTGATAAATAATGATATTCCGGTTACTACTGATAATTTAAGAACATATATGGCTATGAAGAAATTTTATGGTCAGGATGTTACTAAGGCAGATATTCCGGAGAAGACAGTTGCTGTAGATGAGGCTTTAGTTTCTAAGAAAGCAACCAAACTGTACGAGGATGTGCAAAGTATCAATCCGAAGCAGGTATATGAGATGGTGGCTGAGGGTAAGACAGTAACCATTGTCGCTGCAGCAAAATATGTTAAGCATCAGTCATTTCAGGGTAAGGAGCTTCAGTTTGAGAGCCAGACAAGTGCTGACCCTACAGTGTCTAAGGCAGTAACTGCTATGAGACAGATGGAGGAGATACGCCTTTCCATGACCAGTGCTATGGCTGGAAAATTACTTAAGCTTGATATGAATGTTGATACCAGAGATCTTTCTAAGGTTGTGGCTATGCTTAAGGAGGTTGAGAATCAGCTGGCAAAGGACGCATTTTACGCAGCCGGTGTGAATCCAACAGAGGAAAACATAAATCTTTATCAAGAGGTTAGCGCTAAGGTAAATGCAGTTAGCAAGGCGCCGGCAGGTGTTATTGCAGCTCCTCTTATGGGAGAAGCATTTACCATTGAGGGCTTACATAGAAGAATTGAGTCTGCTATGGCTACAGATGATGGGGCTATGGAGGGTCAGACCGGGCAGAGTGCCGAGGGACGAGGTAGTGTAGCTTCAGAAGCTCAGCTTGAGATGGTTAGAAGAAGCTATGAGGCAGTGGGAACTGCTCCTAGACGGGATATGGGAGACAGCATTTCTAAAGCCTTTGGAAATGTTAAGGATATTCTTACTGAGATGAATATGCCTGTTAATTATGAGACAGAGAGAGCCGTAAGAATCTTAGGCTACAATCAGCTTGAGATTACAGAGGATAATGTTAATCAGATTATAGATTATGACCGCCAGGTAAATGATATGATTAACACATTTTATCCGGAGGCGGTGCTTGGAATGATTAAGGATGGAATTAATCCTTTGGATGTGCCAATAGATGAGTTAAATAAGATAATTCAGGATAAGAATTATAATAATGGTGTAACTGAGGCTAAAAACTTTGCTGCATACCTTAGAGATATGGAAAAGCAGGGTGAGCTTTCTATAGAAGAAAGAGAAGCTTATGTTGGTATGTACCGAGTTATGGAGAAGCTTGCTAAGTCTGGAGACAGGGAGGCAGGATATCTTTTTGCAAATGGCAGCAGACTTACCGTGAGAAATCTTATAACTGCCATGAGAAGTCGCAGGGCAGCAGGAGTTGATGTTGGTATTGACGATAGCTTTGGAATGCTTCAGGAGGCAACCGTAAGAGGAAAGAGGATGGATGCTCAGATAGAAGGAGCCTTTGAAACTGTGATACCTCAGACTACGGATGTTCATGAGGAAGAGACTCTTAATATGCTACGTCAGAGCATAGATGATTTCACTGAGGATATTAAGGATTTTATGGAGGCTAATTCCGTAGATATGACAGCTCTTAATATGCAGGCGGTAAGGGTTATTACCAGCGAGCCGGCGAGTATATATGGATTGGTGTCAGAGCTTCTTGGGAAGATGAAGTTTAGTACAAACACTAAGGCGGAGCTTATAGATGAGGAAACTGAGAAGATGACAGACTCCATGATGGGAGAAAATGTGCCTATAGAGTTTACTATGGAAAGCATCCTAGAGAGCTTCCGTGGAAGTGAGGAGATGTCTCTTAAGTATGAGGATTTGAGAGCTAACCTTACAGAGCTTATGTATCAGTGGGGTACTGCCGGAACTCTTTCTCAGATGGATATTGCAACTGTTAAGACTGTTAATGCAGGCTTTAATATAATGTCCGGTATGGCTAAGCAGGATAAGTTCCAGATACCGGTAGAAACTAATCAGGGAACTAAGGTTATGAATCTTACCATAAAGAAGGATGGAGCTAATCCAGGCTTGGTAGAGGTTAGTATGAGAACTGAGCGCTACGGAGAGCTTTCTGTCAGTCTAAAGTCAGATGATGCAGGTGCCTTGGTGGGCCAGGTTATATCAGACACCAGCGAAGGAAACTTTGCCCTTAAGGAGTCAGAGGATAGCTTTAAGGAGAGCCTTATGGCAGCAGGATATGTGGCAGATGACGTAGAGATTGGAAGTGTTTCAAGAGTTGACCTTGCTGCTTATCAGGGAATTACGTCAGAGAAGCTTTATCAGGTGTCTGTGGCAGTAGTGAAGGCCATGGCGGAGATAGTAAGATAGGAGAATATTAGAATAGGGATAGCTAAAAAAGGTTAAGAAAAATGCTTTATTCTCCGATAAATCAAATAGCTGAAAACAAATAAAAGCCAGTAAGCGATCAGCGCCTGCTGGCTTTAATAATCGGAATAACCTAGGAGGAATTCGTATGAGAATTAATCACAATTCATTGGCACTTAATGCCAGCGACCATTTTGCAACTATTAATAAAAACATTGCAAAGTCTATGGAGAGACTTTCATCAGGATATAAGATTACCAGTCCTGCAGATGATGCGGCAGGTCTTGCCATATCAGTTAAGATGAGTTCACAGATAAGAGGTTTGGACAGAGCATCCCTTAATTCCAATGACGGTATATCAGTTATACAGTCAGCAGAGGGTGGTATGAATGAGATGCACTCTATATTAACTCGTATGAGAGAGCTTGCGGTGCAGGCTGCTAACGATGTTAACTCAGAGGAGGATAGAGATGCTATACAGGAGGAGATAGATTCACTGGCAAAGGAGCTTGACCAGATAGCTGAGACTACTACATTTAACGAGCAGGAGCTCTTAAATGGTGACCTTACCAGAAGAACACTCTCTTCAAATTATAACGTTCAGGCAACCTATGTGTCTGAGGAAGTAAATGAGGGAGTATATGAGCTTGAGATTACTGCTATGGCAACTCAGGCAACCATTACAACCGGCTTTAGCTACTCAGGTGCAACTGTAACAGCAGAGCAGGAAGGAACCATTACCGTAAATGGATTCGCAGTACATATAACTGAGGGTATGACTATGACCCAAGCTTTTAGTGAGCTTCAGACACACCTTGCAAAGATTGATGTGGATGTATTTGCATCAGCAGATGGTGGAGCTACACAGGCAGATTTTACTTCAGGAGCATCAGTGATGTTTAGAACTCAGGCTTATGGCTCTGAGGAAAAGCTTGAGATAGGTGTTTCAAACGATCAGCTGGGCGCATTACTTGGATTAACTGACGGCCAGGTAGAATATGGTACAGATTGCGAGGCAAGTCTCACAGTAACTGATGAAGGATTTACAGCCTCTGCAACTGTTGATAGAAAGGGTAATGACTTAATTGTTACAGATAGAAATGGCTTTGAGATGAAGATTGAGGCTGATGCAGATGCACTGGATAATGGTTCAGGTACTGTTTCCATAGAGGTATTTTCGGCGGGAGTTATGGTAATTCAGACAGGTGCATATTCAGGAGATGAGGTTCATCTTGATATCCCAAGGATGAATGCTAAGAGTCTTGGAGTTGATAACCTTATAATGTACACTCAGGACTATGCTGCTAAGGCTATAGAGGCTATTGATGAGGCTGTTAAGATGGTATCTAACATCCGTTCTAAGATGGGTGCTTATGAGAATAGATTAGAGGATGTATACAGTAATCTTGAGGTTCAGGAGGAGAGTATTACAGCAGCTTATTCCAGAATGATTGACACTGATATGGCAGAGGAGATGACAAACTATACTCAGCAGGATGTGTTAGCTCAAGCAGCTATTTCCATGATGCAAAAGTCTAACCAGAGACCGGAGTCTATCCTTCAGCTTTTACAGAACTAACACTGTAGACTATATATAGAACATACACCGTGGCTTGCAGATGAGGCTTAAATGCTTTTTTCTGCAAGCTTCGGCTGATTTGCCTTATACCCTTTAAGGAGGTATTATATATGACAAATGAACAGATAAAGGAATTCACACTGCGCACCACCGGGGCCAATGATAGCGGTCTTATTTTGGTGCTTTTTGATATTGTAAAGGTTTATGCGGGAGATGCCATAAGTGCATATATGAATCAGGATGATGATGCATATCTTCGTAGCATACGTTTAGCTAAGAAGGCTCACAATGAGCTTATGGCTTGTATCAATCCGGGGGATGAGCTTGGCAAAAAGGTTTTAGCCATATTTAGATTTATATATGGAAAGCTGGTAAGCTCAGAGGTAAAGAGAGCTCCTCAGGAGCTTGACAGATGTATAGGTATGTTGGATAATCTTAGAGTAGGCTTTGAGAAGCTTCACAGCATAGATACATCAGAGCCGGTTATGAAAAACACTCACCAGGTATATGCAGGACTTACATATGGTAAGGGAACACTTAATGAAAGCATGCTTGGTGACACCTATAACAGAGGCTTTAAGGCCTAGTAGAAAGCTTGGAAAAGGAGAATGATATGATTAAGGACGATTGTATTTTTTGTAAGATAGCCAAGGGTGACATTCCGTCAGCTACTATCTATGAGACAGGAGATTTTAAGTGTATCTTAGATGTTGCACCTGCAAGCAAGGGACATGCTCTTATTATAACTAAGGAGCACTACGATAATATATTTCAGTTAGATGCGGAGACTGCAGCGAAGATATTTTCCTTTGCAACAGTTGCGGCTAAGGCTATCAAGGAGGAGACAGGCTGTGAGGGTATGAATGTGCTTCAGAACAACGGAGCAGTGGCTGGTCAGACAGTTAATCACTTCCACCTTCACCTTATTCCTAGAAATGAGGGAGACGGTGTAAATGTTGCATGGAAGCCGGGTGAGACAGTGTCAGAGGAGCAGCAGGTGTTGGCTAAGGCTATAAAGGGAAGAATATAGGCTTTGTAATATTTTGTAAAAATCGGTAAATGTTCACAGAAATTTACCGATTTTTTGCGTTATATTTTGTTGACACTAGGTGGCTACAAGGATATACTTAACAAGTCTAAATAAATGGAATATAGTGGATGGGAGATGTATATAATTGAGTAACGATAAAACGTCTAAGAAGACGAAAAAAGAAAATAAAACTTTGAAGACTATGAGAATAATAGGCTATGTAATATGTGCCATCGCTTTGATTGCAATTATAGTTACAGCTGCCTTTGCTATAAAGCTTAATGTATTGCCAACACCTCTTTTAGTTATACTTATACTGATAGGTGTGGTTGTTACAGGAATATTTGCTGCCTGTCAAAAATGGTTGATACCGGGAATGATAACTAAGGTATTAGCCTTTGCCATGACACTTGTTATGATGCTTGCCTGTGTTTATATGAATGTTACATATAGTGCTTTGGATAAGATGACAGGTGTAAATACACAGATAAGTAATATACATGTTTATGTTTTAGCTGAGGATCCTGCAGATACCTTGCATGATGCCAAAGATTATCAGTTTGGTATCTTGTCAACACTTGATAGAGAAAACACAGACAGTGTTATAAAAAATATCAATAAGGACTTAGGTCAGAATATAGCTGTAAATGAGTATAACAATGTAATCGAGCTTGTGGATGCTCTTTACAATGGAGAGATAAAGGCTGTGGTATTAAACAGCGCATATATCAGCTTTGTTACAGATACTCAGGGCTATGAGGATTTTGAGAGCAGAATAAAATCTATCTCCAGCCAGGAAATCGTAAAAGAAGTACAGGTTGATGATAAGGAAGACAAAAAGGCCAGAGAATATGACGGTGACGAGGTTATTACACTATACATAAGTGGTAATGACTGCGAGGGTACACCAGAGGTAAATGGTAACAGTGATGTTAATATCATTATGGTTGCTAACCTTAAAACCAGACAGATACTTCTTGTCAGCACACCTAGGGATTATTATGTACCTCTTTCTATATCAAATGGTGCTAAGGATAAGCTTACCCATGCAGGAGCTTACGGTATAGATGTATCAGTGGAGACCTTAGAGCTTCTCTATGATGTGGAGATTGATGATTATCTCAAGATGAACTTTACCGGCTTTATCGAGATAGTTGATGCCTTAGGCGGTGTTACCGTATACTCAGAATACGATTTCTATATGGAAAATGATACCCTTCACTACAACAAGGGTTACAATGAGTTAGATGGCTATGAGACTTTGATGTTTGCCAGAAACAGAGCTGCATTCTCTGATGGAGACAGACAGCGTGGTAAGAACCAGATGGCAGTTATCGAGGCTATTATCGATAAGGTAGTAAGCTCAGATATGCTTAAGAATTACTCACAGGTATTAAATGCCATATCAGACAGTATGATTACAAGTATGTCTTATGAGGAGATTTCAAATCTTGTGAAGTTCCAGCTTGACAATATGGAGTCTTGGGAGATAGTAAAGTATAGCGTTGATGGATTTGACAGTGCAGGAAGCAGCTACAGTGTTGGTGGAGAGGTTTACGTTATGGAGCCTGATTACACTACTGTAGAGCAGGCAAAGGAATACATCCGCCAGATTTGCGATGGCAAGAAGGTAGTAATTCCGCAGTAAATATATTTGTACGTAAACAAAAAGCCCTTAGGCGTATGGCCGAGGGCTTTTCCTATGTCCGGTATAACTAGAGCCGGTGCTTAAGCTACACACATTATCGCATTGTTTTTCTAATGCCCAGAGCAAGTCTCTGACCCAGTTCGCCACCGCCTCAGAGTCGCCGTCCTTGGCTCCTCAGAGGCTGCCACAGACGTCCGTGTCTGTGGCTGGCTACATTACGAAGCTGGGCATAAGAAAAAGCTAATGCTCAAATGCAAAAGTAGCATTAAGCACCAGCTCTAGTTATACCTTACATATTTTAAGCGTTGAAATATACGCCTAAAGGCTTTTCGTTTTTTATAATAGTACAGTATATAGAATATATATCACCAGCATATGGACTGGGTAGTAGGCGTAGAAGAAATACTTCATGGATGGCCCCTTTTTGTGGTTGTGAAGTAGGATTGGGATAAGGGCAAATACTGCGTATTTTTCCACTCCGCCGTATAGGAAAAATATAAGGCAAAATACCACTCCACAGCATATGAGAGGATTTTGGTTTAGCAGATAAAAGGTTACAATTAATATTACTCCGAAGCTTCCGTAATCGGTTTTGATTAGGTCTGCTAATATAGCTCCGGCCAAAATTATTAAAAAGTAGCTTACACGAAGCATAATGTAGTTAGCAGGATTTTCGTGGCTTTTAAGATGGTGAATAGCTGCTATTACAACAAGACCTATAAATAGGGTAAAATATACGTTCAATCCTCCATCCAGGTATAAAGGAATCTTGTTGGACAGAAGACTGAAGGGAACCTGAGATATGATTGCAAATACTAAAAGTCTGGCAGCGTATTTTTTTACATCTTTTGTATAGAGCAAGCCTTGGGCGATTAGGTAGCAAAATATAGGAAAGGCAATTCGCCCGATGTAGCGGAACATATTATAGGTGTCATAGGTCATAAAACCGGACAGAAAGATTGTGCCTCTTTCTTCGTTGAAGTCGGTCCCAAGTCCCACAGCCACATGGTCTATAGTCATAGATATTATGGCTATAAGCTTAAGGATAAAGGTGTTTAGGAAGCCCTGCTTTAAAAAGTTATTACTTTGCTCGGTTGAATTGTTTTCCGGTGATAAAAATGTATTGTCAGTCATATTGAATGTCCTCGTAAATATAATATAGCCACTGTCTTACAGAGACTTATGATATATTATAGAGGTAATATGCGCATTTTCGCAAGAAATTTGTTGACAAGAAAAAACTTATATATTACATTTGTTTTATCTCTCTTATTAAGAGTGGTGGAGTCATAAGGGACTGTGAAGCCACGGCAACCCCGTATCATCAGCGGAAGGTGCCGGCCCGAGCGACACTTTATTTAGTAGTCGAGCAATAAGAGGATTTGATTATATGGTATTCAAATCCGGTTGTGTCCCTTACAATCGGATTCGTTTTTTTATGGAGGAAATATACAATGGAAAAATTATTATTCACATCAGAATCAGTAACTGAGGGACATCCTGACAAAATCTGTGACCAGATTTCAGATGCTATCCTTGACGCAATTTTAGAGCAGGATCCTATGAGTAGAGTTGCCTGCGAGACTGCTTGTACTACAGGACTTGTTCTTGTAATGGGTGAGATTACAACAAAGGCGCAGATTGATATTCAGTCAATCGTTAGAGAGACAGTAAGAGAGATAGGCTATGACAGAGCAAAGTATGGCTTTGACTGTGATACCTGTGGAGTTATTACAGCTTTAGATAAGCAGTCAGCTGATATAGCTATGGGAGTTGACAAGGCTCTTGAGGCAAAGGAAAACAATATGAGTGACGAGGAGATTGAGGCAATCGGTGCCGGCGACCAGGGTATGATGTTTGGTTATGCTGTAAATGAGACACCAGAGCTTATGCCTTATCCAATTTCACTTGCTCACAAGCTTGCTTTAAGACTTACAGAGGTTAGAAAGAATGGAACACTTCCTTATCTTAGACCGGATGGAAAGACTCAGGTTTCAGTAGAGTATGATGAGAGTGGTAAGCCATTTAGATTAGATGCAGTTGTACTTTCTACACAGCATGGCGAGGAGGTTACTCAGGAGCAGATTCACGCAGATATTAAGAAGTATGTATTCGATGAGATTCTTCCTAAGGAGATGGTGGATGAGAACACTAAGTTCTTCATAAACCCAACAGGAAGATTCGTTATCGGTGGACCAAACGGTGACAGTGGTCTTACAGGACGTAAGATTATCGTAGACACCTATGGTGGATACGGTCGCCATGGTGGTGGTGCATTCTCAGGTAAGGATTGTACAAAGGTTGATAGATCAGCAGCTTACGCAGCAAGATATGTTGCAAAGAATATAGTAGCAGCAGGTTTAGCAGATAAGTGTGAGATTCAGCTCTCATACGCTATTGGTGTTGCAAGACCAACATCTATAATGGTAGATACCTTTGGCACAGGCAAGATAGCTGATGATAAGCTTGTGGAGATTATCAGAGAGAACTTTGATTTAAGACCGGCAGGCATTATTAAGATGCTTGACTTAAGACGTCCAATCTATAAGCAGACAGCTGCTTACGGACACTTTGGAAGAACAGATATTGACCTTCCTTGGGAGAAGACTGACATGGTAGACAAGCTTAAGACATATTTATAGGATATGCGGGAATTAGAGAGGTATAATGATATGAAGAATATGCTTAATTTTAAGAACTTTTCTGCAGAGGAGCTGCAGGAGATATTAGATCTTGCCCTTGATATGAAGAAGGATCCAAAGAAGTATTCTAAGGCTTTAGAGGGAAAGAAGCTTTACACACTTTTTGAGAAGACATCAACCAGAACATTTTTATCCTTTGAAACAGGTATAACAGAGCTTGGTGGACATTATTTCAACCAGCTTTGGAGCAATTCAAACTTCGTCCTTGGTGAGCCGGTATCAGAGATAAAATACGTGTGTAGAAATGTAGATATTATTATGGCAAGACTTATAAAGAATGAGACTGTGGAGCTTTTCGGTAAGCACGCAACAGTTCCATTTATCAATGGCTGTGATAACTCATATCATCCATGCCAGATTCTTGCAGATGCCCTTACTATCATAGAGCATTTCGGAAGCTTAGATGTTAAGCTTCTGTACATAGGAGCTAAGAATAATGTATTTAATTCACTTGTAGAGTTCTTTGCTAAGATGAAGAAGGGTACAATTTACGGACTTACTCCACTTGTAAATGATACTGTATGTGGTGATGATTTCTATGAGGCTGCAAAGGCTACAGGACATTATGTAGAGCTTGACCCTGCTATGAGCATTGAAGAGGCTAAGACATACGTTAAGGATATGGATATACTCTACACAGATACATGGGTAGATATGGAGTTCTTTAACAATCCTGCATATGCTAAGCAGAAGGAAGAAACTATGGCTAAGATGATGCCATATCAGATAAATGATGAGTTTGTAGAGGGAAGTAAGGCAGTTGTATTCCATGATATGCCAATGCATGTAGGCTTTGAGATATCTCAGAGTATTATAGACAAGAATCTGGATATAATTCTTGATCAGGCTGAGAACAGACGTCATGCTGAAAAGGCTGTTATGGTTACTCTTCTTAAGGATTAAGGAGGAGCTTGAATGGACGTTTGGATAGGCGTTCTGGCCTTTGTGCTTTTTCTGGGATTTTTTACAGCTTTATATGTTTGTATAGGAGCCGTAAAACGCCAGTCTGGTATTGTGATAGCCAGTCGAATAAGGCGGAAAACAGAAAATGGAGAGGTAATATATGCAAATATTGCACTGGTGGTAATGGTGGTTTTGGTGTATTTTAAGCTGTACACCTTTGTTCCGGCGGTGATAACCTTTGTGGCATTTATAGTTATGTCTACAAGGATTAAAAGTGGTATTACTGATGAGGGTGCCATAATAGGAACAACCTTCCTTGAGTGGGATGATATGAGAAGCTATAAGCTGGTGGACGACCCTGAGGATAGCAATATTATAATCCTCAAAATACGTGCCAACAGAAAGCAGTATGTTTTGGTGTGCGACAGAAGGGATAGAGGAAAAATCGCAGAGATTATGAAGAAAAATTATGTGGAAACTACCCTTACCATACACTCAAAGCAAAGAATAAAATAATTAAGCAAACTAAGGGATTGAAAGGGAAGATAATGAAGCAAATATTTTCCTTCTTTAATCCCTTTTTTATTGACAAGAAATAGCGGTTAGGGATATTATGTTATTAATTATAATTATGTCCAAAAGTAGGAATTAACAAAATTAGGATTGGAGACTAAGTATATTATGAAGCATTTAATTGATCCAACTGATCTCACAGTACAGGAGATTGATGACATCTTAGATCTGGCTATAGATATAATTAATGATAAGGAAAAGTATCAGGATGCTTGTAAGCGCAAGAAGCTTGCAACATTATTTTTCGAACCAAGTACAAGAACCCGTCTTAGCTTTGAAGCTGCCATGATGGAGTTAGGTGGTAACGTGCTTGGTTTTTCTTCTGCTGATTCATCCTCAACAGCTAAGGGCGAAAGTGTGGGAGATACCATAAGAACCGTAGGCTGCTATGCTGATATCATTGCCATGAGACATCCTAAGGAGGGTGCTCCACTTCTTGGTTCATTTGTATCAGAGGTGCCTATAATTAATGCAGGTGACGGTGGACATAACCACCCAACTCAGACGCTCACAGATTTACTAACTATTAAGAGGGAGAAGGGAAGACTAGATAACTTTACCATAGGTCTCTGTGGGGACTTAAAGTTTGGACGAACTGTTCACTCTCTCATTAAGGCTCTTTCCAGATACGAGGGTATTAAGTATGTGCTTATATCTCCTAACGAGCTTAAGGTTCCGGATTATATTATCACAGAAGTGTTCAAGAAGAATAATATAGAATATAAAGAGGTTTCCACTATGGAGGAGGTTATGGATGAGCTTGATATCATCTACATGACCAGAGTACAGAAGGAGAGATTCTTTAATGAGGCTGATTATATCAGGTTGAAGGATACTTATATTCTAGATAAGAGCAAGCTAAAAACAGCAAAGCCTGATCTTTCCATCCTTCACCCACTTCCAAGAGTAAATGAGATTTCGACAGATGTGGATAATGACCCAAGAGCATGTTATTTCAGACAGGCCCTTAATGGCAAATATGTCCGTATGGCTCTTATTATGACTATGTTGGAGGTGACCGTATAATGAAGATTGAAAGTATTCAAAATGGAATCGTATTAGATCATATCACTGCAGGAAAGGCGCTTCTTGTATATCATGACTTAGGTCTTGACCAGCTTGATTGCAGTATAGGTATTCTTCAGAATGTAAAGAGTAGCAAGATGGGAAAGAAGGATATTTTAAAGATTCATCAGGAGTATGATATTAATCTTGACGTGTTAGGATATATTGATCCGGACATTACTGTTAGTATTATTAAGGATGGCCAGACAGTGGAGAAGAAGAAGCTTAAGCTTCCTGAGAAGCTTATAAACGTGCGAAAGTGTAAGAATCCACGTTGTATAACCTCTGTAGAGCAGGAAATACCTCATATATTTAAGCTTACTGACGAAGAAAATCGAGTTTATCGATGCATATATTGCGAGGCAGATAAGTAAACATAGTAAGTAGAATGATTTTTTAGTTTACATTTTATTTGAATGTGATATAATTTATAAGACTATGTATAATGTCCTAACTATAGGGCAATGAGGTGTGAAATGGAAAAGTATGTTATAAAGGGCGGCCAGGTTCTGGAGGGAGAGGTCACCATTGCAGGAGCTAAGAATGCGGCTTTAGGTATCTTAGCAGCTGCTGTCCTTACAGATGAGGAATGTATCATAGAGAATGTTCCTTACGTTGAGGATACAAAGGTGCTTCTTGGAGCTATTGAGAACATAGGTGCCAAGGTTAAGTATATAGATGAACACACAGTTTCCATATGTGGAGGAACTATTGAGGACCATGAGGACTTATGTGTTGATGATGAATACATAAGAAAGATTAGAGCATCATATTACCTTTTAGGTGCTTTGCTTGGTAAGTTTAATCATGCACAAGTTGCACTCCCTGGTGGTTGTGACATCGGACTTAGACCTATAGATCAGCATATTAAGGGCTTTGAGGCCTTAGGTGCTGTAGTTGATATAGTGAATGGTGGAAAGGTTGTTGCAAAGGCAGATAAGCTTATAGGTAATCATATTTACCTTGATGTTGTAACTGTAGGTGCCACTATCAATATAATGATGGCAGCAGTTTTGGCAGAGGGTAAGACTACCATAGAGAATGCTGCAAAGGAGCCACATATAGTTGACGTGGCCAACTTCCTTAACAGTATGGGTGCTAACATAAAGGGTGCCGGTACTGATGTAATTAGAATTCGTGGAGTGCAGAAGCTTAAGGGCACATGCTACTCTATTATTCCTGACCAGATTGAGGCAGGTACATTTATGACCATGGCTGCAGCTACCGGTGGTAATATTCTAATTAAGAATGTTATACCTAAGCATTTGGAGGCTATTACCTCTAAGCTTAATGAGATTGGAGCTAACGTTATAGAGTACGATGATTCAGTTAGAGTTATGGCGGATGGAAGACTCAAGTGTACTCAGATAAAGACTCTTCCATATCCGGGATTCCCTACAGATATGCAGCCACAGATGGCTGTTACGCTTGCATTATCTCAGGGAACAAGTGTTATTACAGAGAGCATATTTGAGAACAGATTCAAATATGTTGGAGAGCTGTCACGTATGGGTGCTCGTATTAAAGTAGAGGGTAATTCTGCGGTTATCAATGGTATAGAAAAATATTGTGGTGCTAGTCTTGTTGCACCTGATCTTAGAGCCGGAGCGGCTTTAGTTATTGCAGCTCTTGCGGCAGAGGGTTACAGTACCATTGAGGACATAAAATATATCTTGAGAGGCTATGAGAATTTTGATGGCAAGATTAGAGACTTGGGCGGTAAGATTCAGATAGCTGATTCTGACAGAGATGTTCAGAAATTTAAATTAATGGTAGGTTAATTAAGGGGGTACAAAAGGACATGGCAAAGAAACCATATTATATTACAACGGCTATAGCTTATACTTCAGGAAAGCCTCATATAGGTAATACCTATGAAGTAGTTTTAGCTGACAGTATCGCAAGATACAAGAGATTTGTGGGATACGATGTAAGATTCCAGACAGGTACTGACGAGCACGGACAGAAGATTGAGATTAAGGCTTTTGAGAGTCTCAATACTCCTAAGGAGTTTGTAGATGAGGTATCAGGACAGATTAAGTCTATCTGGGATTTAATGAACACATCTTATGATAAGTTTATAAGAACTACTGATCCTGACCATGAGAAGCAGGTACAGAAGATTTTTAAGAAGCTTTATGACCAGGGCGATATATATAAGGGTGAGTACGAGGGCATGTACTGTACTCCATGTGAGTCATTCTTCACATCATCACAGCTTGTAGATGGAAAGTGTCCGGACTGTGGCAGGGAGTGTCAGCCAGCTAAGGAGGAGGCTTACTTCTTCAAGCTTAGCAAGTATGCTGATAAGCTTATTGACCACATTAACTCACATCCTGAGTTTATTCAGCCGGAGTCTAGAAAGAATGAGATGATGAATAACTTCCTCATTCCGGGACTTCAGGATTTATGTGTATCAAGAACTTCATTTAAGTGGGGTATACCTGTAGAGTTTGACCCGGGACATGTTATCTATGTATGGATTGATGCATTATCAAACTATATTACAGGTCTTGGATATGATTGTGATGGCGTAAGTGATGAGCTTTACAGACGTTACTGGCCTGCAGATCTTCACCTTATTGGTAAGGATATATTAAGATTCCACACTATTTACTGGCCTATTATGCTTATGGCACTTGGGGAGCCACTTCCAAAGCAGATATTTGGACATCCATGGCTTATCCAGAGTGATGGAAAGATGAGTAAGTCTCGTGGAAATGTTATCTATGCAGATGATATGGTTGACTTATTCGGTGTTGATGCAGTTAGATATTTTGTTCTTCATGAGATGCCATTTGAGAATGATGGAGTTATCTCTTGGGAGCTTGTAATAGAGAGAATTAATGCAGAGCTTGCAAACACACTTGGTAACCTTGTTAACAGAACTATTTCTATGTCAAACAAGTACTTCGACGGTGTTGTTACTAATGCAGGTGAGCACCAGTCTGTTGACGATGAGCTTCGTGATGTGGTTGTAAATACCAGACTTAAGGTTAATCAGGCTATGGACAAGCTTAGAGTTGCAGATGCTATGACTGAGATATTTAATCTCTTCAAGAGATGCAACAAGTACATCGATGAGACAATGCCTTGGGCTCTTGCAAAGGATGAGGAGCAGAAGGACAGACTCAATACAGTTCTCTACAACTTAGTTGAGAGTATTGCTGTTGGTGCTACACTTCTTGAGCCATTTATGCCAGAGACCTCAGAGAAGATTTTAAAGCAGCTTAACACAGAAAAGAGAAGAGTTACTGAGCTTTCACAGTTTGGACTTTATCCATCAGGAAATAAGGTTACTTCTGAGCCAGAGATTCTTTTCGCTAGAATAGATGCTCCAGCTATGTTAGATGAGATTGAGAAGAGATTCCCATCTAAGGTAGTAGAGGAGGAGTCTGTAAAGGAAGAGAAGCCTAAGAAGAAGGAGAAGGTAGAGCTTAAGATACCTACTCTTGACGCTGTTGTTAAGGAGCAGATTACTATAGAGGAATTCGATAGAATGCAGCTTCAGATGGGTGAGATTCTCTCATGTGAGGAGGTAAAGGACTCTAAGAAGCTTCTTTGCTCACAGGTTCAGATTCAGGGAAGAGTTCTTCAGATTGTATCTGGAATCAAGAACTACTATACTCCAGAGCAGATGGTTGGAAAGAAGGTTGTTGTTATCACTAACCTTAAGCCAACAAAGCTTGCAGGAGTTTTATCAGAGGGTATGCTCCTTTGTGCTGAGGATTTCGAGGGTAACCTTGCACTTCTTACAGCAGAGAAGGATATGCCAGCAGGAGCTATGATTAGCTAATATCAATAAAGAAGTTATTAAAGCCACCGTGTGTAAGCAGGGTGGCTTTATTTTGTGTAGTAAGTAGATTTTTATAGTATAAAATGTTACAATCACCGTATGAATTGTTACGGTATGTGAGGATAGGATGAAGGAAGTAATTATAAATAATTTAAAAGATGAAAAAACAGCAAAAAAGCCTCGTTACTATGTGCTGGATATCATAAGGGGGATTTGTATTGTTTTAGTGGTTATTTACCATCTTTTATATGATCTTAGTGAGGTATTTGGAGGGAATTATTCCTTTTTTAGATCCCCAGGAATGGAAGCATTTAGAGATGCCTTTGTTGGTACGCTAATTTTGTTGTCGGGTATATCCTGTAATTTAAGCAAGAGTAACATTAAACGAGGAGTAAAAACCTTCCTGTGTGGTATGCTAATATCTGTTGTTATGCTAGTGGTGATGCCTGCTTCAAAGGTGTATTTTGGAATACTGCATTTTCTGGGATTTTCTATGATTTTATATGGTCTGTTGGCTAAAATTATGGAAAAGATCCCCGTTCATATAGGCTTTCTGGGATTACTACTGGTTCATATGTTGACTTTAGGGGTGTATGATGGCTATTTTGGTTGGCCAGGACTTTTTATGATGGATATTCCACAGATGCCAAAGAATTTGATACTTTTTATATTAGGTTTTAATACTGGGCATGGCGCTGGTGATCATTGGGCTATTGTTCCTTGGCTATTCTTGTTTCTTTCAGGAACATTTTTAGGAAGATATTTTAAGGAAGGAAATGTGCCAAAATGGTTTGAGAAAAATCCCATACCGCCCCTTGCATTTATAGGTAGAAAAACATTGATAATATATCTGGTGCATCAGCCGCTGATATATGGGTTTTTGTATTTGATTTACAACGGTATAGGTATATAAGAATAGAGGGCTACATTTTATGATTGTAGCCCTCTACTTTTATTCATTTAAACCATCCTTTACACCCTTTGTAACTTCTCTTGCAACCTCACCGTATGTAGGAGCCATATCCTTTAGGTGCTCCTGCATTATTGGAGTCATGTATTCTAGATTTTCTTTCATAATAGGTCGCATTTGCTTCATACCATCCTGCATAAGAGGCATCATTTCCTGCATCTGATATGCCATAATCTGACGTCTGTTTCCCAGAAAGAATCGAACTGCACATCCTACTATGGTAAGAAATATGCCAGGTAAGATTAGGAACATTCCTGTGGAACCCTCAAACATATTGGATGAGGTAGCAATCCAAAATATACCTACACCCAGTAGTGCAATACCTATTAGCATTATGATTAGTCCGGCGATCTTGATACCCTTGTTAGTTTTTTGATAGTTTTGTTCCTTTAAATAACCCATAAAATTTACCCCCCTTTTGTCGAATTGTAGCATATGAAAAGCTGGGGGACAAGCTTAAAAAATGAGCGTACATTTGCAATAATGTAGCAGATATGCTATAATAACCCAGTCTATAGGTGGAGGATATAGATTTCGAAAGGTTAAGAACCTTAGCGCCATGCACCTTGTGGGAGTGAACAAGGTTAACGAGGTAAAGAGTTTATCGAATATTCGGCGGATGCTCTTTCGCGCAACTGAGCGTGTTATGCCGGGACAAATATGAGGGCAACCTCAAAACAAATCCCGTCAATCAGTGCAGTGATAGATATTATTTATGTTCTATGTATGCGGAGAAAAGGTTGGGCATATATAATACTTGAGCTGGTTAAATTTTGAAGATAAATGAGATGACAGGAATGGAGAATTCACTATGAGCAATGTGGCCGTACTAGTGGGTGTATTTTTTGTTGTCAGAAAGAAAGAGGTAAATTAAATATGTGTGGAATTATAGGATTTACAGGTAATATACCTGCAAAGGATGTAATTATAGGTGGACTGGAAACTCTAGAGTATCGTGGTTATGATAGTGCAGGTGTTGCCCTTCTTAATGATGGAGAGATTACCGTTAAGAAGAGAACCGGTAAGGTTGAGGAGCTTAAGAAGCTTTGCACTGATATGGATAATCCGGCAACCTGTGGTATAGGCCATACAAGATGGGCTACACATGGCGGAGTAACGGATGCAAATGCACATCCTCACAAGTGTGGTCAGGTTGTGCTTATTCATAACGGTATCATCGAGAATTATCGTCAGCTTATAACAGAGTATGGTCTTGCAGATGACCTTGTATCTGAGACAGACACAGAGGTTGTGGCAGCTCTTATTAATAAGTTCTACGAGGGAGATCCTGTTAAGGCTATTAAGAAGGCTGTAAAGGTATTATCAGGTGCCTTTGGACTTTGTATTATGTTCCAGGATATTCCTGACACCATTTATTGTATCAGAAATGTAAGCCCACTTGTGGCAGCAACAAGCGACAAGGGCTCAGTAATTGCTTCTGACCTTACAGCGTTAATTGCATATTCTAAGGATTATTTTGTAGTGCCAGAATACCACCTTTTGACACTTACAAAGGATGGTATCGATGTAAGAGATATGAAGGGTAATGAGGTTAAGCCACAGATGCTTTCTGTAAACTGGGATATTACCAGCGCTCAGAAGGGCGGATACCCATTCTTTATGTTAAAGGAAATCTATGAGCAGCCGGATGCTATTAGAAATACTGTAGCTCCAAGAGTAATGGATGGCATGCCTGATTTTACTGATGACGGAATTGACGATTCAGTATTTGAAAATATTGATAAGGTGACAGTTATCGGATGCGGTACAGCTATGCACGCAGGTATGGTTGGAAAGCATCTTATAGAGGCAAAGCTTCGTATACCAGTTCAGGTGGAGATAGCTTCAGAGTTTAGATATAAGAATCCTATCATCGATGAGAAAACTCTTACTATAGTGCTTTCTCAGTCAGGTGAGACTATAGATACCCTTGAGGCTATGAAGCTTGCAAAGGCAAATGGTTCAAAGGTTATCTCTATCGTAAATGTTAAGGGCTCAAGCATTGCCAGAGAAAGCGACTATGTGCTTTACACTCATGCTGGCCCTGAGATTGCAGTTGCCAGCACAAAGGCTTACACAGTTCAGGTCGCTGCAATGTACTTAATCGCAGCCAGAATGGGTGTGGTAAAGAAGCTTGTATCAGATTCAGAAACCAAGAAGTTTATGACCAAGCTTGTTAACACTCCTAACATAATCGAGGAGACTCTTGAGGGAGCAAATGATATTAAGCGCGTAGCAAACCACATCAAGCTTTCTCCGGATGCATTCTACATAGGTAGAGGTCTTGACTACACTATGAGTCTTGAGGCATCTCTAAAGCTTAAGGAGATTTCATATATTCACGCGGAGGCATATGCTGCAGGGGAGCTTAAGCATGGAACTATAGCCCTTATTACCGAAAATGTACCTGTTATTGCCATAGCAACTCAAGAGGATGTATATGAGAAGGTTATCTCTAACATTCGTGAGGTTAAGGCAAGAGGCGCTTACGTTATCCTCATCAGCATGGATGAAAAGGTTGATGATGACAAAATCTGCGATAAGCACATTCGCATACCAAAGCTTGACCCAGAGTTCACAGCCTTCTCTACAGCTGTTATCTTACAGCTTATCGCATACTACACTTCTGAGGCCAAAGGACTTGACGTTGACAAGCCACGTAACCTTGCCAAGTCAGTTACTGTAGAGTAAACGTCTCAATCATACATAGTTGAAGCAAAGTCAACCCTTCCGCAGCTTGCGGAGGGGTTTTTCTTTATCGCGAGGAACACCTGGGCTGGCACAGTTACTCACTTTGTCGTGCCGTTTTTCTAATACCCGGATAAACATCTTCATAGCTTCCGCCACCGCCCCATAGTCACCATCCGTGGTTCCTATGGGGCTCGCGCTGACATCCGTGTCATCCCGTGGCTGGTTTACTCAGTCCGGGTATAAGAAAAACTGGCACTCCTTCGCAAAAGTAGCTGTGCCAGCCCAGGTGTTCCTCGTATCTAAGTATATAATACCGCAAGCTACGAGAAGGTGACTTTGCTTCAATGCCTTCGGCAAGCGTGGTATGAGTTGCATCGCCATAGGCGATGAAGTTGATTTGTGCCCTGCGCATATGTGCCAATCTACATATGTGTAAGGTATAAGGTGTTGCCGGGCTGACAAGCTGACATTACAACGAGGAGGAAGATTTTCTTATGTCCAAGATTCATTAAAGAAGGGGAGCGCTGGCACGGATGCCAGCGCAGTTCCCTCCCGTGCACGGACGCACGGTAGGGAACGAGCCCCGTAATGTAAGGATATTTATACTTGGACATTAGAAAATCTCTCCGCAGTTGTACGGAAGCTGTCTGCCCGGCAACACCTTATACCGAGGCACACAAAAAGCCCCGGCACATATGTGCTAGGGCTTTCAAATCAATTTCGTTTAATGGGCTGCCTACTCCTGGGTTTGGATTGGCTCTGGGATGCTGGAGGCAATCATGGCTGCATCGATGCGGAGGAAGTCCCTGTCGCTGATGTAGTATGTGTCGCCTTCTACTATGATTTCTACAGTGATTGTAACCGGGTCACAGTAGGTCATATTTAAAGTTCCATTTGTGAGAATTTCTACCATACCGTTGGAGAATTCGGTCTCGTACTGGGTTAAGGTGTAGTCGTTGTAGGTACCTGCATCTACCGCTGCATTAAAGGTGTCTACATAGGTGGAAACCTCTCCGGAGGTCTGAGCAAATAAATCCATAGGATAAATGGTGACGTCTACCAGATAAACACTTCCGTCCTTGTAAGCCTTGGAAACAGAATAGTTGCATTTGCTGTAGATAAGTCTTGCCAGCTCTATGTAGTCCTCTCTTAGCTCAGGGGCATCGGTTAAGGTGATGCCGTAGTATGTTATGATGTTGTCTGCTAAATATTCAACGTTGGCCTGATATAAGGCATCGGCTTCGGCCTGGGTTGCACCTGAAGCAGCCATATAGTCCTCTGTTGCTCCTATGTAATTAATAGCGATTAAGCTCTTTACGTAGCTTTGGTATATCTTTTCAACGTCGGCGCCACAGCCGGATAGGGAGAAAAGCATACTAAAGCAAAGAGTAAGAATAGTAAGCTTCTTAAAAAATCTTGCCATAGTTTTCTGATTTAAATCCTTTCTAAAATATAAAATGTTGGTTTTCACAAGCTGTAAATATAAAATCAACAGCCGGAATGGGGATTCATTTCAAGAAAAGATTATAGCATAACCATAATTTAAATGCGATAAAAATATGCAAAAATTCATAAACAAAAAATGACGAAACATTGCAAAAAATGAGTGCAATATGAGATTTCCTATGTTATAATAATGTGGAATTATTGTTACTTTGAACGAAAGGGGTATTAAAGAATGGATGTACAGTTTAAAACAGCTTCCTTTGGTGGTTACGACAAGAAGGCAGTAGATGCATATATAGAGGAGACACAGGCATCTCATGAGAAGGAGGTTGCAGAGCTTAAGGCTAATGTATTAAAGCTTAGCGAGACAGTTAAGAATCTTCATGCTATGAGAGAGACAAACATCAGTGAGTCAACAGCTACTATTGAGAATTTAAAGAAGGTTAATGATGAGCTTTCTCTTGAGGTTGCACAGCTTAGAGAGAAGCTTGACACATATACAACCAGAGATCAGGAATCAGCAGCTAGATATGAGTCTATTTCAAGAACTCTTTTAGAGGCTAGAGAGAATGCAGATACATTGGCAAGACAGACAGAGGCAGAGTGCCAGGCTCTTAGATCAAGTGTTGAGATGGAGTGCCAGCAGCTTCAGACTGAGACAGCAGCTGCATGTGAGGAGAAGCTTACAAGTACAACAGATGAGTGCGAGAAGATGCATGCTGAGACAGTTGCTCTTTGCGAGAAGATGAAGGCTGAGACAACAAGCGCATGTCAGGAGAGAAGAGACAGCACTTATGCAAATTGTGACGACTTAAAGAGAAGAACTGAGGAAGAGGTTACTGCTTTAAGAGCTAATGCAGAGTACGAGGTTAGAGCTATGAAGACTCAGGCTGAGGCAGAGTGCGAGGAGCTTCGTACACAGGCTAGAACAGAGGCTTACACAACCAGAATGAATGTAAAGCGTGAGTGTGAGAGTGTAAGTGATTATATGGCACAGCTTAAGTTAGCATTAGATAATGTAGTTCAGGCTGTGGGTGACGCTAAGGAAGTAACAGACATAGCATTTCCAGAGCTTAACTCTTAGTTAGATTTCTGTTAGATTAACAATATGAATGGCTGTTGCATAACCTGCAACAGCCCTTTGTATTACAAACAGTCCATGTGAAGAATGGGATAATAAATGTGTAGATGGGAGGAATACTGATGGTATTAGAAAACAAATATCTTAGAAAAGCTATTCAGAAGGCCGGTTATGTAGTTATCGTTAAAACCTGCCATATTAATGAGAGAAAAAGTCAGTTGGAATATATATCCCCCAATGCACCTATGCTGGGGATGAATGTGGAGATGCTGAATAAGGGCATGAAGCTTTCGGAGGATTACATACATCCACAGGACAGAGAAAAGGTTATCACCACCATTATTAACGCAGTACATAACAATGTGGAGGACTATGTTCACGAGTATAGAATGGTAGGAGATGATGGAAAGCTATATTATGTGACTAACGAGATTTCCGTGTCTGACGTTACAGATGAGTTTTTCAAGGTTGAGTTTTATATCAGGGACATAACAGATATAAGAGCTCAGAAGAAGGTTACATCAGAGGTTAAAAAGCAGGTTAAAGCATATGACAAAAAGCTGGAGGCTCCGGCTAGTGCTTCTAAGGAAAGACTGGATGAACTTATAACTGATGACAAGGTTAAGCTTATGATGGATACATTTACAAAGCTTACAGGACTTTATTCAGTATTTGTTGATATTGATGGAAGAGTGGTATTTCCACCTACAGGCCCGGCTACTAATTTGGGAGACTTCTATGATTTGTTTGAGAAGCCGGCATATAAGGAGTATTACAAGCATATTAAGCAGACAGTTTTAGAAAATGATGCTCCAACTATTTTAGACAGAGAAGAGGGCGGTATAGGTAAGATATCTGCCGCTCCAATAAAGGTTGGAAATGATTTAAAGGGAATATGGATGGTTGGCTCATATACCAAGGAAGAGACAGAGAAGCTTAGAAAGGTATATGACAGTCATTGGGAGATTGCCAGTATGATATCTGAGGATCTCAGAATGACCATTGCCATAGATGTTGAGTCCGCCAAGTCTAAGGGCGCAGGCAAAAAGCTTTTAGAGGAGCTGACAAGACAGAGTATAGTAAGCGATGCTATGGGTAAAATTAATAGTAAGCTTATCGATACTGTAGACCAGGTTATAGAGGAAACACTTCGTAACGTGGGAATAAATATGGGAATTGATAAAGCAGGACTTTATACTATAGATTCTGTCACTAAAAAATATGTATTGAGAAGCTATTGGAATGCCAGTGGAGAAACTCCAAATGATGACATTCTTAATATCCTTCCTGATAGAATGTATGTGGTTGAGAACTACATTGAGCAGGGAGATGGAAGCTTTATAGTGGATAATTCCAATATAACAGAGAACACCAAGCTTACTCTTATGAGATATGGAGTTAAGGCGGTTATAGCATATCCAATATTTTTAGGTGATAAGCAGTATGGAATTCTGTTTTTAGCCGAGGCAGGTGGAGAGAGAGTTTGGACAGGCGATGAGCTTAGATTTGTTAGTAACATCGCTGTAGTTGTTCAAAATATGCTTGAAAATGCAATCGGCGATGACAATATAAGAAATGTGAATAAACATTTGATAGAGACATACAATAACTTTAATGTGGGTATATTTGTAAGAGACACTTATTCCGGACAGGTATTATTCTCAAATAAAAAGATGAATGAGCTTATGGGATATGACTTTACCGGACATGATAGTAGAGAGCTTATTACAGATTTGCATGATAAGTATGATAATCTTGATGGTGTTAGAAAACCGTTTATAACCAAGGATAGGGTTGTGAATTGGAGAAGATATATTCAGAAGCTGGATGACATTATGGATATTGTGGAAATACAGATAGAGTGGACTTCCGGAGAGGCGGCTTCACTTATTATCTTGAGAAAAGCTAAGGATTTATAAATTAATGACGATATATTAGGTAGCGGGAAAGGAGCTATTATGGCAAGTTCAGATATAGGAATTGATTTGGGAACAGCCAGTATTTTAGTGTATGTTAAGGGAAAGGGCGTTGTTTTAAACGAGCCTTCCGTTGTGGCATATGATAGAGATACTAACCGTATTAAAGCGATAGGAGAGGAAGCCAGACTTATGCTTGGCCGTACTCCTGGTAATATAGTGGCTATCAGACCACTTAGACAGGGTGTAATCTCTGACTATACTATTACAGAGAAGATGCTTAAGTACTTCATCCAGAAGGCGGTGGGTAAGAATTTCTTCGGTAGAAGACCTCGTATCAGCGTTTGTGTACCTTCAGGTGTTACAGAGGTTGAGAAGAAGGCAGTTGAGGATGCTACCTACCAGGCAGGAGCAAGGGATGTTTATATTATCGAGGAGCCTGTGGCAGCAGCTCTTGGAGCTGGTATAGACATATCAAGACCTTGTGGAAATATGATAGTAGATATAGGTGGCGGTACCACTGATATAGCAGTTATATCACTTGAGGGTACAGTTGTTAGTAGCTCTATAAAGGTAGCAGGAGATGACTTTGATGATGCAATCGTCAAGTTTATGCGTAAAAGATATAATCTTTTAATCGGTGAGAGAACTGCCGAGGAAATTAAGATTAAGATAGGCACATGCTACAAGAGACCGGAAAACATTACTATGGATATAAGAGGACGTAACCTAGTAACAGGACTTCCTAAGACAGTTACCATCTCATCAGATGAGACTGAGGAAGCACTTAGAGAGGTTACAGCTCAGATTGTAGATGCAGTTCATTCAGTTCTTGAAAAGACTCCACCAGAGCTTGCAGCGGACATTGCAGATAGAGGAATTGTCCTTACAGGTGGAGGAGCTCTGCTCCATGGATTAGAGGATCTAATCGAGGAGAATACCGGCATTACCACTATGACAGCGGAGCAGCCACTTACAGCTGTAGCTATCGGAACTGGTAAGTATATTGAGTTTTTAAGCGACAAGAATTAAAGGAGACGTTAGGATGGTAAGAGGACTTTATACGGCGTGGACAGGTCTTCGCAACGAAGAGAAGCGTATGGATGTCATCACCAACAATATGGCTAATGCCAACACCACAGGATACAAGAAGGTGGAGGCCACATCTCAGTCCTTTGACAGTCAGTTGGCTGTTAAGATTAATGATAGGATTGAGGGACCGGACCTTATAAGAAGTGTTGGAGATGTGACACTTGGTGTTAAGATTGGTGAGACCTATTACGATATGTCCCAGGGCGGATTTAGACAGACAGAGGATTTATACAACTTTGCTCTGGCTGGACGTGGATTTTTTACCATCAGCACAACAGACAAGAGTGGAAATACTCATACCAGATATACTCGTGATGGAGATTTCACTGTGACCAAGGATGGTTTTCTTGTAACTAAGGATGGAGACAGAGTGCTGGGAGAGGGTGGCAATCCAATCCAGATTCCAGGAGCTGACACAGCTAAGATAAGTGTCAATACATTAGGAGAGATATATGTGGATAACACATACATTTCTACTTTACAGATAGTAGATTTCGATAATTATGAGGCTTTATCCAGCTATGGAGAGAATATGTATGAGCCTGTAGAGGGTGCCAATATTATCGAGGCAGATGCTACAGTTAACCAGGGATATCTTGAGATGTCCAATGTAAATATGGTTACAGAAATGGTTGATATGATAGCAGTTACAAGAGCCTATGAGACTAATCAGAAGATGGTTCAGAGCATCGACCAGATACTTGAGAAGACCGTTAATGAGATAGGTCGAGTTGGTTAATAACAGGAGGGAATAGCTTATGATGCGTTCACTTTGGACTGCGGCTTCAGGTATGAGAGCCCAGCAGTTAAATGTAGATACTATAGCAAACAACATATCAAATGTTAATACAACAGCATACAAATCACAGGAGGCAAGCTTTAAAACCTTGCTATATCAGAACCTTCAGTCAAAGTCAACAAACAATGTTGGCGATGAGAAGCCGGTTCCGGCAGAGGTAGGACTTGGTACCAGACTTTCAGCCATTACCAGTCAGTTTGATCAGGGTAATCTGAATGCCAGCACCAGACCATTTGATGTTGCCATAGAGGGCGATGGCTTCTTCCAGATTAGAAATGCGTCAGGAGAGTTGCTTTACACCAGAGATGGTACACTTAATGTTTCCCCTGTTGAAGGTGGAAACTTACTTTGTACAGCAGATGGATGTCCTGTATTAGACCAGTATGGCAATGATATCATATTGCCGGAGAGATACAATGCTTCAGATGTGGAGATTGATAAGAATGGTTACATAGGATTTCCTGGTCCGGATGGCAATTTCCAGCCATTACAGGAGAATGGATATTTAGTAAAGTTTGGATTATACCAGTTTAATAATCCTGCAGGTCTTTCCAAGGAGGGAAGCAATTCCTTTGCAGTAACACCTGCTTCAGGTGAGGCTATGGCAGAGTTTGGAAATCCAAATCTAGAGCCTAGTATGACTCATCAGTACTATACTGAGGGTTCTAATGTAGATGTAGCCAATGAGATGGTAAATCTTATCGTTGCTCAGAGAGCCTACGAGATGAATTCGAAGGCTATTCAGGCATCAGATGAGATGATGCAGCAGGCTAACAACCTGAGATAACTGAGACACGCGCGCAGCATATACACAAGTGGCTTGGCAAGCTTGCTTGCAACAAGCTAATTGTGTATATGCTGGCATGTGGCGAAGCCACACACCGACTCGCAGCGAAGCGAAGAGGAGGTGCGCGTGAGGTATTAGATTCGCTCACTTATCTGAGGTTGTTAAGATACACATAGGAAGGTGATCTTAGTGACGATTAACGGAATATCAGGAACCGACTACACCAATATCATAAATCAGACAGCTACCAGCGGATTAGAGAGTACATTAGGAACTATAGATAGCTCTAAAGCCACTGATGACGAGATGCTTAAAGCCTGTAAGGAGTTTGAACAGTATATGATTGAACAGGTTTACAAGGCTATGGAGAAAACCGTTATAAAGGCTGATGAAGAGGAGAACGAATACGAGAACTACTTCGGAGATATGAAGGTTCAGCAGTATGCTAAAAGTGTTGTGGACCAGGGTGGTATCGGTTTAGCACAGCAGCTATATGAGGCTATGAAGAGGAATTCAGGCCCAACCAGCTTGATAGAAACTACTACAGAGTAGTTTGGAAGCTATAGCAAAATGAAGATAAGTTATGTTATAATATATGAGGCTACTGTATGGTAGCCTCATTGTATTTGAGTAGTAATTGAAAGCCTAAGGGCTGTGGGAGTATATGACAAGAGAAGGTTACATAGAAAAAATTATATATACTAACGAAGAGAATGGATACTCCGTGTTCCATGTGGAAGGTGAGGACGGAGATGAAATATTTGTGGGCAATGTGTTTGGAGTTGCGGAAGGGCTATATATTATAGCTGAGGGCGAATATGTGAACCATTCAAAGTACGATATACAGTTCAAGGTCACATCATGTGAGCTTAGAATGCCGGAGGATACCGTAGGGATTGAGAGGTATCTTGGCTCCGGTATAGTCAAAGGTATAGGTCAGGTTTTGGCCAAGAGAATAGTCAAAAGATTCAAATCAGATACCCTGAGAATAATGGAACAGGAGCCCCTTAGACTGGCAGAGGTTAATGGTATTTCAGAGAGGAAGGCCAGAGCTATTGCCATATCCTATGCGGAGAAAAGAGAATTTCAGCAGGTTATTATATTCTTAAGTCAGTACGGAATATCTGTAAATCTTGCGTTAAAAATATATGAAAACTATGGGGACAAGGTATACAACATTATTAGGGAAAACCCTTATAAGATAGCTGAGGATGTGCCGGGAGTAGGCTTTAAGATAGCGGATGGGATAGCCAGAAATATGGGCATACCATCAAATTCAGTTTACAGACTTCGTTCATCTTTGTTGTATGTGTTAAGTATGTCTCAGGCAGAGGGACATATGTACCTGCCCAAGGAAGGACTTATAAAGAGAGCCATAGAGCTCACTAGGGGAGCTGACTATAGCTATGACAATTATGGCTACGAGGAGCTTTCCTATGGCTATGCAGAATACCAAAGTACAACCAGTGGAAGCTCTGTATATCAGGAGATGTATGAGCTTTTAGACCACCAGCTGACAGACCTTGTACTGGAAAATAAGCTGGTAGAGAAGGAGATAGATAATCAGAAGGTCATATATACCACAATAAACTATTATGTGGAGCTTAATTCCGCCAGAAAACTACTTGATCTTATGCTTAACTACACCATAGATGATGAGGAGCTTTCTAAGGAGATAGATAAGATTCAGGCTGATAATAATATTGAGCTTGATGATATACAAAGACAGGCGGTTATGACCGCTATCAAATCCGGTGTCGCTGTTATAACCGGAGGTCCGGGAACAGGTAAGACTACCATTATAGATGTAATTATAAAATACTTTACCACTCAGGGTATGGAGATAAGACTTTGTGCGCCTACGGGCAGGGCTGCTAAGCGTATGACGGAGCAGACAGGCTGGCCGGCAGAGACTGTTCACAGGATGCTGGAATTTAATGGTGCATTGGATGGCAATGACGACAAGGAGAGAGAAGGTTTAAAATTCGGAAAGAATGAGATGAACCCTTTGGAATGCGATGCCATTATAGTGGATGAGATGTCCATGGTTGATTCTTATATATTTAACTCTTTATTAAAGGCAGTTCTTATAGGAACCAGACTGATATTAGTGGGAGATATTCACCAGCTTCCAAGTGTGGGAGCGGGAAATGTTTTAAAGGACATAATAAGCTCAGGCTGTTTCCCTGTGACTACCCTCTCGAAGATATTCAGACAGGATGAGGGCAGTGATATAGTTTTCAATGCCCATAAGATTAACAGGGGTGACCATATAGAGATTCACAACAAGAGCAAGGATTTCTTCTTCATACCTAGGCCAAATGCCAGCGCTATAGTGGAGGAGGTCAAGGTACTTATATCTGATAACCTTCCAAAGTATTTGAAGCTAAATCCAGAAGAACTGCAGGTGCTCACACCTATGAGAAAGGGAGATGTAGGAGTAGCTGCCATGAATGAGAAACTGCAGACACTTCTTAATCCTAGCAAACCCGGCAAAGGGGAAAAGACAAAGAATGATGTGATTTTCCGAGTTGGGGACAAGGTTATGCAGATAAAGAACAACTATAAGCTGGAGTGGAAAATATACGCAAATAAGACCAAGAGTATGGTGTTAGACGAGGGTGTTGGAGTTTTCAACGGAGACGTTGGAACCATTACAGATATAAGCGATTATGACGAAGAGCTTACAGTACTGTTTGAGGATGGCAGAGAAGTTGTATATGGCTACGGTAGCTTAGGAGAGCTAGAGCATGCCTTTGCTGTTACCATACACAAGTCCCAGGGAAGTGAATATCCTGCGGTAATACTTCCTCTTTTGTCCGGACCGGCAAAGCTGCTTAACAGAAATCTTCTATATACCGCCATTACAAGGGCTAAGCGTATGGTGGTAATAGTGGGAAATATAAATCTGGTGAATCAGATGATAGACAACCTAGAGGAGCAGCACAGATACACCTCACTAAATCTTAGGCTACAGGAGATGATAGAATATGATTCGTAAAATTAAAGCCATAGGAGAAGGTATATGTGATATTTTGTATCCCAAAACATGTCCTATGTGTGACGTAGCCCTTGGTGGATATGAGGCCTTCCTGTGTGAGGATTGCAGAATAAAGCTGATACCTGTAGGCAAGCCGGCCTGTCTTAAGTGTGGCAAGGAGATTGAAGATGATGAGCAGGGTTCCTGCAGTGATTGCCAGTCTATAAAAAGAAGCTATGAAAAGGGTTTTCCTGCCTTGAATTATAGTCAGGAAATGGCCAAGGTATTAAGTGATTTTAAGTATAACAATATGAGAAGTCATGGAAGATTTTTGGCAGATGTAATAGTGAGAAACAAAGGGAAGGATATTCTTTCGGTAATGCCGGAGGTTATAGTTCCGGTGCCTATCCACAAAAGCAAGCTAAGATCCAGAGGTTACAATCAGGCACAGATACTTTCAACAGAGCTTGGGAGGAGATTTGGTATACCTGTGGACTGTGACTTGGTTATAAGAGATGCCAAAACTATGCCACAGAAGGAATTAGGACCTATAGAAAGAGAGGAAAACCTAAAAAGGGCTTTTATTTCCTCGAAAAAGATAGTACAATATAAGAGCGCACTGATTGTGGACGATATATACACCACCGGAGCTACGGTGGAGGCGTGTACCACAGTGTTGCACAGTATGGGGATAAAGGATGTGTATTACACATCGGTATGTATAGGAAAGGGTTTATAGTATGGATATTAGAAATTGTTTAAGATGTAAGAAGATATTTCACTATGTTACCGGAGAGCAGCTCTGCATGCCTTGCAAGGAGTATATAGAAGAGCAGTTCCAGATTGTAAAGAAGTATGTAAATGAGAATCCGGGAGCAAATATTAACGTTGTTGCTGAGGAGTGCGAGGTATCCATTAAGCAGATTAGAAAATGGGTGCGTGAGGAGAGACTTTCCTTCTCTGACGACTCTCTTGTGGGACTTGAGTGTGAACGCTGCGGAAGGATGATACATAGCGGACGCTTCTGTAATGAGTGTGCCGGTGGTCTTTCAGATGCTATGAATGAAGCATTTAGAAAGAAGGCTCTTGAGAGAAAGCCGAAGGGAAGCGCATCAGGAAAGATGAGATTCTTAGAATAATATAATAAGGTAACCTATAGTTACTACTAAACTGGTTAAGTAATATGTTTAAGAAGCCGAGATATGTATGGTCAGACAGTTGACCGCTTAATATCTCGGCTTTTTTGACTTTAGTCAACTAAAAAAGTTCCAAAAAAGTGTTATGTAATTCAAAAAATAACCGATAAATTAAGTGAAGAATAATTTACAAGGAGGGATTAATATGCGAATTGGTACTTATAACATGATTAACCAGGTTTACGGCGCTAAGGGCACTAAGAAGCCTAATACTACCAGTGGTACCAACTATGCAAGCTTCAAGGATGAGGTATCATTTTCAAGCATGGGCAAGGATATGCAGGTTGCTAAGAACGCATTAGCAGGTGTATCTGATGTTAGAAGCGCAAGAATTAGCGAGCTTAAGGCTCAGGTTGCAAACGGTACTTACAGCGTAAGCCCGGAGGCATTTGCGGATAAGCTTATCAGCGCTTACAATGCACAGTCAGTTTAGTTGGAGATAATAGTTTAAGTTAAAGGAGTTTATGACAGTATGGCAAGCTTAATCGAGAATTTAATAACAGGACTTAATGAGGAGTATGTCATATATGAGAAGCTCTTGGAGGTGTCTATGGAGAAGACATCCTCTATTATCTCCAACAATCTTGACAGACTTAAGGCAACCACCGATAAGGAGCAGGAGCTGGTTGATGCCATAACAAGTCTTGAGGTTAAGAGGAACAACACTATGGCTAACATAGCCAGTGTTCTTAACAAGAAGGCTGTAGACCTGAAGATATCGGATGTGGTGACATTTTTGGATGGTCAGCCTGAATTTCAGGACCCACTCAAAGAGATTAACGAAAAGCTGGCTAAGATAGCCAGAAAGCTTAAAGAGGTTAATGCTCATAATCAGAATCTTATACAGGAGTCTCTGGCTATGATAGAGTATAATATTAACCTTTTACAGAATTTGAACAGAGCCCCTGAAACCGCTGAATACAGCAAGGATATGTTTAGAGGACAGGGTGGATATGGAAATGGTGCAGGAGCACCTGGAGATATGCCTGGCAGATTCGATGCCAAGCAGTAATTTTTTTATTTAGATACTTAGATAAGATACTATAGATTTAGGAAGGTGAGCATATGAGCGGAACCATGGGAAGATTGTCCATAGGTGTTACAGGCTTACAGACCAGCCAGTACGCACTGAATGCGACAGCACACAATTTAATGAATACTCAGACTCAAGGGTACAGCCGTCAGCAGGTAATGCTTACCGACAGATCCTACAGAGGACTTGGTACTACAAATGTCTTCGGAGAGAATAAGGCAGGACTTGGAGTTGTAACTGCAGAGATCAAGCAGGCAAGAGATAATTTTGCAGATGAAGCTTACAGAACAGAGTCCGGCAGAATGAATTATTATAAGGCACAGTACGAGACCGCAGCTGAGATAGAGACATATTTTGGCGAGCTGGAGGGTCAGGATTTTAATACGTCGATGAACGAACTGTGGCTGAGCTTGCAGGAGCTTCAAAAGGAATCTAACAGTATAGTAACCAGAAGCTCATTTATATCAACAGCTCAGACATTTTTAGATAGAGTACAGGAGATAAGAACAGGCTTTATTAACTATCAGCGTAATCTTAATGTTGAGATTAAGAATCAGGTTAAGCGAATTAATGAGATAGCGGATGAGGTATTAGAGCTGAATGATGAAATCTTAGCCTGTGAGGCATCCGGTGTGGAGAACGCCAACGATTACAGAGATGCCAGAAACCTTCTCTTAGACGAGCTTAGTGGAATCGTTAAGACAGAGATAGTAAATAACGTAGATGGAACAGTTGAGTTATACATAGAGGGTAGATGCTTAGTTACAAGAGGTAAGACCTACGAGCTTGATGTTATAAAGGTTTGTGATAGCGAGCAGTACTTAGCACAGTATGATTTTGCTATGGATGCTACAGACTTTATGATGCCGGTTTGGAAGGATGATGAGATGGCTCTCTATAACATCAACAAGATTCCAACTACTGAAAGCAATTCGGATTTAGGCTCCCTTAAGGGCTTGATGATGTCCAGAGGATATTTCGTAAGTAACTATACAGATGTACCTTCAAAGCCGGATAAGCCGGTGGCTGATGACTTTGAGAATAACGCAGATTATGAATTGGCTATGGTACAGTACGAGCAGGATATGGAAGTTTACGTTGATAAGCTGGATTATTTCAATAAATATGTTGAGCCATATACTATTACTAACCTTATGGCACAGTTTGATGTTTTAGTACACGCTGTGGTAACAGGCTTTAACGATTTGCTTTGTCCTAATAAGGAAGTAACCTTGGCAGATGGAACCACCCTAACAGTTTTAGATGAGGAAAAGGCTGGTATGGGAATGGGAACCGGAAATGAATACCCTGGCACAGAGCTTTTTGTCAGAAAGAGCGATCCAAGATATACAGAGCAAAGAGTAACTCTTGAGGATGGATCCATAGAGACTCTTATGGTATACAATGAAGAGAGCGAGGACGATTTTTACTCACTTTATACAGGTGGTAATATCGAGATAAATGAGAAGCTGCTTCAGAACCCATCACTTTTACCTCTTACATTGGTAACAGGTGAGGAGGCGCAGCAGACAGTAGATGCTATGCTTAATCTGTGGAACACAAAGTTTGCCACAGTTAGTCCTAACTCTTTGGTAGAGTGTAACTTTATGGACTATTATGCAGGCATGATGGAGGACTTAGCGGACAGAGGTTATACATATAACAATATGGCTATGACTCAGCAGCAGTCCGTAACTGATATAGAGAACTTAAGACAGACAGTAGTCGGTGTATCCTCAGACGAGGAGCTTTCCAATCTGATTAAGTTCCAGCATGCATACAATGCATCATCCAGATATATAACTACAGTTTCAGAGATGATAGAGCATTTGATAACTACACTGGGAATGTAGTTAATACTTAGATAACTTGTAATAGGAGGTGACTTAGATGCCATCAACATTTTTAGGACTTAACACAGGACTTTCAGGACTTAATTATTTCCAGACAGCCCTTAATACAACTTCACACAATATTTCTAATGCTAATACAGAAGGATATTCCAGACAGCAGGTTATGGTATCAGCTACAGATCCACTTAGACTTCATCGTAGCTACGGTATGATGGGAACAGGTGTAGGTGGAGACAGTATCGACCGCCTTAGAAACGAGTTTTATGATAACAAGTATTGGGTAGCTAATACAAAGTATCACAGATATAATACTCAGAACGATAACCTTTCAACTCTTCAGACATATATGAATGAGATGACAGGAGAGGCCGGTTACACAGAGTGGCTGTCCAGAATGTCACAGGCACTTCAGGATCTGGCAGATAATCCGGCAGACTATACAACCAGAATATCATATACACTTACAGCAGACGGCTTTACAGATATGATGAATGAGATGGCTAACAATTTCCAGAACACTCAGAAGACCATCAATGATGAGATAGAGCTGGCAGTAAGTGAGATTAATTCATTAGCAAAGCAGATATATGAGCTTACACAGCAGATTATAAATGTAGAGCTTAAGGGTGGAAATGCCAACGACTTAAGAGATAAGAGAGGCGTATGTATCGATACACTTTCAGAATATGCAGAGGTAGATGTAGTAGAAAAGACTATCATGTACGGTGTAGGTCATGAGCAGGTGCCATCAAACGCAGAGAGCTTGAGCATTCGTGTTAACGGAGTAATCTTAGTTGACGAGATGGAATATAACGAGCTTATGGTAGTTCCTAGAAGTGAGAATGTTAACCAGACAGATGTTGAAGGATTGGTTGATATCTTCTGGATGTGTGCTGATGGTACAGCAGGCGAGAAGTTCAATCCACTGGCTACCAGCGGTAAGCTTCAGGGATTATTTGAGATAAGAGATGGAAACAACGGAGAAAACCTGTCAGGTATGATTGTTGAGACCACAGAAAGTCCAAGCACTGCAACTATAGAGATAGATGCACCAATTCATATATATAATTTAAATGTTCCGACACAGGGACTTATAACCTTAAATGGTAAGGAATATATGTATGATGGCTGGGAGGCTGACTTCGACGAAGACGGATACCTTACTAATTTCAAGTTCCAGAATATGACTATGTTTGATGACAAGGGAGTTGAGATTGCAGCAGACTTCCCGGTAGGTATAGAGAATCATTCAGCAAGGGTAGGACAGTCTATATCAGTAAAGGGTATACCTTACTATATGGCAAGATTTAACGAGATGGTAAGAACCTTCTCAGACTATATGAACTCTATAGTAACAGAGGGTGTAGATGAGAACGGTGACGCAGCCTTGGATATGTTCACAGCAGAGGACCCATACGGAGAGGATTACGTACTAAAGGGAACTATGGATAAGGTTGGCAGATTAAGCTCAACAGATACTTCATATTATAAGCTGACAGCTCTTAACTGGGAGTTGAATCAGCAGTGGAAGAAGGATCCAGCAAAGGTTGCAGTATCCTATGCAGATGATATAGCTCAGGGTAATGTGGAGGCAAGACCTATCGTAGATAAGATTATCTATGGTATGACAGATCAGACTATGTATTCGCAGGGTACAGTGTCACACTTTATGCAGGCTATAACAACAACTATGGCGGTGGATATATCAAAGACCGATACATTTACATCTAATCAGGATGACATCAGATATACTATAGACAGCCAGCGTTCATCAGTGTCTGGCGTAGATGAGAACGAGGAGGCAGCAGACCTTACTAAGTTCCAGAATCTGTATAACTTAGCGTCAAAGGTTATATCAGTATTAAATGAGGTTTATGATAAGCTAATTAATCAGACAGGAGTATAGACTAACAGGAGGTAAAGACTATGGCTATGAGAATTACTAATCAGATGATCACAGGCAACTCGCTTAGAAATATGCAAAAGAGTATGTCTGCGGTTAATAAAACTACACAGCAGATGACAACAGGTAAGAAGATATCTCAGGCGTCAGAGGATCCTGTTATTGCTATCAGAGCATTGAAGCTTAGAACTACCGTTAATCAGCTTCAGCAGTACAAGGAGAAGAACATTCCTGATGCAACCTCATGGTTTGATATATCAACTACATCACTTGACAATATCACTAAGAGAATAGAGGATATTACAACCTACTGTGTACAGGGTTCAACAGACTCATTTAACTCAGATGACAGAAGTACTATTATAGATTCCTTAAAGCAGCTTCAGGAGATGCTTTATGAGGAGGGTAATGCCACCTATGCGGGAAGATATATCTTCTCGGGCTTTAAGACAGATAGAAGCTTAACATTTATAGATACAGAGGATACAAGTAAGTTTTCCTACGATATAACTCAGAGCTTCGACCCTAAGGCTATGGATACTAAGAATGTAGTATCAGATGGCGTTGACTACACTCAGGTGGATGCGTACATAGATGGAACAGCTACCTATGAGCAGCCAAATGCAGAGATGGTTTACAGACTTAATCTGGCATATGAGAATATTACAGACACTAACAATGACGGAGAGAATGTTCTCAGTATAGTAGCTATGGATGCTTCCGGAGCACCTATAGATACAAGCGGATTCACAGTTACAACTATGACAGAGGATGATGTGGCAGATTACTACAATGTAGGTCCTGATGATATCCATGTTATAGAGGAGACAGGAGAGCTTATATTTGGAGAAAATGTATATAATACTCTTAAGACAGCTGATAAGATAGATGTAAGCTATGCTAAGACACAGTTCTTATCAGGAGACCTTAGACCAGAGCACTATTTTGACTGTACTCAGTATACAGTTCAGACAGATGGCAGTGTGAAAGAAGTTGAGTATGAGAGACCTGAGGATGGTCAGGCTATATACTATGAGGTGAACTTCAATCAGAGCCTTCAGGTTAACACAGAGGGTAATCAGGTAATCTCTGAGGAGATGAGCAATGACATTAATGATTTGATATATGCTCTTACAGACCTTTCAGAGGCAGAGGATGCCAAGATAAGATTGACTAAGATGTTAGAGGATGTTCAGTATTCATCAGATGATGCAGCTGTAGAGCAGATTAATCGTATGATTAATGACCTTGATACAGAGATAGCTATCAAGAAAGAGAATATGCAGAAGACCTTCTCAAACAACATCACTAACTTCCAGACCTATATGTCAGTTGTATCTGCTATGCAGTCAGATATAGGAAGCCGTATGAGTAAGCTTGAGATGATAAGCACCAGAGTAGATGAGCAGTTTGCAGCCTTCAAGGAGCTTAAATCTCAGAACGAAGATACAGAAACTGATGCAGCGATTATAGATTTTAATGAAGCAGAGCTTGTGTACGAGTCAGCCTTAGCAGCTACAAGTAACATAATGCAGACTACATTGCTTGATTACTTATAAAATTTTAAGGAGGGTGTTTACATGGTAGCAGAGACTAAATTTTTTGGAACTATTGATATTGAGGATGACAAGATAATCAACTTTCCTAATGGTATAATCGGATTTGAGAATCTTAAGAATTTTGCTCTCATCTATGACTCAGAGCGTGAGGAGAGATCTAAGATTAGCTGGTTACAGTCTATGGAGGAGCCACTTATGGTGCTTCCTGTAATTAATCCACTTGACCTTATGGATAATTACACTCCAACTATAGAGGACGAGCTTATGAAGAATATAGGAGATCCTGCAGATGCAGATTTGCTTATATTCGTAACTCTTTCTATACCATCAGATATTGAGCTGATGACTGCAAACCTTAAGGCACCATTTATCATTAACACTGTAGAGAGAAAGGCTATGCAGGTTATAGTTGAGAATGCTGAGTATCCGGTTAAGTTCAATGCTTACCAGGCTATTCAGGCTATGAAGGAAAAGGGAGGGGAGTAATATGTTAGCACTATCAAGAAAGCAGGGGGAGTCCATTATGATAGGCAGCGACATCGAGCTCACTGTCCTTGAGGTAAAGGGTGACCAGATTAAGATAGGTATAAGTGCACCTAAGAGTGTACCTGTATATAGAAAGGAAATCTATACTCAGATTCAGGAGGAGAACAGAGCTACTGCAGCAACTGTGGATATAGAGAGCCTTAAGAAGCTGTTTTAACAGTTCTTTAAAATATAGGAACGAGAAGTTTACTTTCTTGGCCGGCCTGCAAGATGTGAAATGGGCTGTGCGACTCGGATTTACTGGCCGACCTGCCTAGGGATAAAGCTCCGCTGACACTAACACGGTCAGCTTCGCTTTACCCTGGCGCGGTCGGGATGTAATTTCTTGGCACAGCCCAGATAACATATACTTTCAGTTGCGGTCGAAGTTAAGTAGGTTTCTCGTTCCTTTTTTTAAAGGACTGTTCCAGATAATGGACTTGTGTTTATGAAATGAAGGAGCACAATATATAGGTGTACAGAATCCGGGTTAAAACAGAGACTTTAAAAAAGGGTTAAAAAAACTAGAAAAAACGTGGAATTTGGTTGAGTTTTTTTATTTTAAAGTATAAAATTTATAAAGTAAGGTGTCGATATATTAGATAGCAGAAAAAGGCTAAGTAGGACTATGTCCTAAGTAACATATTAACTTTTACAGCTCTCAAGGGATGAGAGAAATACACACGGAGGTGGAAAAAATGGGAATCGAAAGAATCGGTGGCGCAAGTGCAATGAGCTACACTACAAGCGCACAGAAGGTAAGTAAGCCTGAGATTCAGGTTACAGACATGGGCTCAGCTCCAGTAGCTATGAAGCAGGACAGAGTAGCACCTGTGACAACAGAAGCTAAGGGTGGATACTCACAGCAGGCAAACCAGGAGCAGATGCCGGGAACTGTTCAGAAGGACAAGGAGGTTACTTCAGAGCAGGTTAAGTCAGCAGTTGATAATATCAACAACCAGCTTAGACGTACAAGTTGTAGCTTTAAGTATCATGAGGAGACTAACCGTATCTCTATCACAGTTAGAGATAAGGATACTGACGAGGTTATTAGAGAGATACCTCCAGAGAAGGCTCTTGATATGATAGCTAAGGCATGGGAGCTTGCAGGTCTCATGGTAGACGAGAAGAGATAGAAGGGAGAGATAGACTATGGCAATCAGAATGACAGGTCTTATTTCCGGTATGGATACAGAGGGCATGGTTAAGGAGTTAGTTGCAGCCAGCTCTACAAAGGTTGATAAGATTAAGAAGGAGCAGCAGCTCGTAGAGTGGAAGCAGGAGGCTTGGCAGGACCTTAACACTAAGCTTTATAACTTCTATAAGGGTGAGCTCTTTAATTTCAAGAGTGCTAATGCATATCAGACCAAGAAGGCAACCTCAAGTGATGAGACTAAGGTAAAGGTTAGCGCAGGTGCGAATGCTCCTAGTGGTTCACACCAGGTGTCAGTGAAGCAGCTTGCTTCATCAGCATATCTTACCGGAGCAAGCATAAAGAGTGATAAGGCATATGTAAGTTATTCAGATATAACTACATCTACTAACTTTGCAGATATGACAGATGCTACAGGCAACAGCTTAGGCCTTGAGGGTCAGACTATATCTATTAGTAGTGTGTATAAAGACGAGAATGGTCAGGAGGCTACAGAGGTATTAGAGTTTAAGCTTGGCGGTTCTGGTGAGAACAGCATAGCTAATCTTAGTGAGCTGAATTCTAAGCTTGCAGCTAACGAGCATTTCAAGGGTCTCAGCGCAAGTATGGTAGATGGTAAGATTACCTTCACTAACTCTACCGGCAAGGAAAATGAAGACTTCCAGATGGAAGGTAATACATTTAATATCTCGGCAGATGCATTAGGCCTTAATGGAGAGCTTACCTTTAAGGCAGATAAGACTGCAGAGAAGCATCCTACATTGGAGAGCACATTAGATGCTAACTTCAAGAAGGAGTTTACAGGTGCAGATATCACTAAGGGAACTAAGCTTACAGATATAGGTATAAAGGTTGGTACGTCCTTTAGTATTAATGGTAAGGAGTATGTGGTAGATGATGACTCCACTATAGCAACATTCACAGAGGAACTTTCCAAGATGGGTGTAGGAGCAAGCTTTGATGCTAATCATGGAAGATTCTACATCAACTCATCTAAGTCAGGAGAGGCTAATGACTTTGAGCTTACATCATCCGACAATGATGCTCTTGAGATACTTGGATTAGGTGCAGACGCCACTAAGGTAGATGCTCAGGATGCTATAATTGAGTACAATGGTGTTGAGTACACTGGAGACAGCAATACTTTTGAGATTAATGGTCTTACCATTACAGCTAACTCTGTAACAGGAAAGTACGATAAAACTACAGGAACATTTACAGATGATGCTCCTATTAGTATAAGCGTGGCCCAGGATACTGATAAGATGTATGACAGTATCAAAACCTTTGTTAAGAAGTATAATGAGCTTATCGATGAGATGAATAAGCTGTATGATGAGAAGAAAACGGATTATGAGCCTCTTACAGAGGAGGAGAAGACACAGCTTTCAGAGAAACAGCTTGAAAAGTGGGAGGAGAAGGCTAAGCAGGGTATCTTAAGAAGAGATTCCACTATAGATAAGCTTCTCTCTAATATGAGAAATATACTTAACAAGTCAGTAGAGGTGACTATGGAGGATGGTAGCAAGCAGAGCTTTACTCTGGCATCTCTCGGCATAGTTACAGGAGATTACACTGAGAATGGTAAGCTTCATATCCTTGGAGACGAGGATGATCTTACATATTCAGGAGAGACTAATAAGCTTAAGGCTATGCTTGAATCTAACCCTGAGATATTCCAACAGGTTATCGCTGGAACAGGAGATGCAAATGGTATAGGTGAGCAGTTATATAGCTCCCTCAGCGATGCTATGAAGCGTACATCCACTAGCCGTTCACTCACCTTCTATGATGATATCACCTTAGAGGATCAGATGAAGGACTATGACGAAGAGGTTGATAAGTGGCAGGAGAGACTTCAGAAGTTAGAGGATAAGTACTATGAACAGTTTGCAGCTATGGAGTCTGCTATGGCAGCTCTTCAGCAGCAGCAGTCATATCTGTCAGGTCTTATGGGAATGTAATTATTACTAGAATAAATACGGGAGGTACATTATATGGCAGCATATAATGCGTCAAAGGCATACGGGAATAACAAGGTACTTACAGCTACACCAGCAGAGCTTACACTGATGCTCTATGATGGAGCAGTTAAGTTCGGTAATAGGGCTATAGATGCTTTAGAGAAGAAGGACTACGAGAACACAAATATGAATATCCAGAGATGCAGAGCTATTATCGTAGAGCTTATGTCCACACTTAACTTTAAGTATCCGGTAGCGGAGGACTTTAAGAGGATGTATGACTATATCTTCGGACTTCTGGTGTCAGCTAATATGGAGAAGGATATGGAGCTTCTTCAGAGAGCGGTAGAGGAAATCCGTGGTATGAGAGATGTGTGGAAGGAAGTTATGGCTAAGGCCAAGGGACCACAGCTTGTATTGGATACTAATTAGTGTGAGGTGTGCTCATGAACCAAACCGGAACATATGTAAATATTATGAAGGAATCTCTTGTAAGGAAGAAGACTTACTTACAGGAGATTCTGGAATTAACTAATAAACAGGGGGAACTGGCAGTAACTCATAACTTTGATGAGGAAGCCTTCACTGCTATAGTGGACAGGAAGGATGTCCTCATATCTAATGTAAATGAGGTAGATAAGGGTTTCACTGCAGTATATGACAGAGTCCGCAAGGAGATACTTGAGGACAAGGAGTTGTATAAGGATGAGCTTAAGAGCATACAGGAGCTGATAAAGCAGTGCGTAGACTTAGGGATAGCTATAGAAAGTGCAGAACTTAGGAATAAATCAGCATTAGAAACTGCCTTCGCCAAAAGCTACAGAGGTGTTAAGCAACTTAAACAGTCCAAGCAGGTAGTAAATAAGTACTATAAATCTATGTCAAACGGCATGGTAAACGACTCAATATTATACGATAGAAAAAAATAATAAAAATTTTAAAAAAATATATAAAAAGGGGTTAAGTTATAAATTTAAACTCCGATATATAGAGTGTAAGGAACAAAACAACACCTTACAGATAACATTGGTAATAACCCATTAGGGTATTACATAAACTAATTAACGGTGGCAAGGACCACTAGTACATGTCGCAAGGACGCGACATTATATTCAAGGAGGAATTATTATGGTAGTACAGCACAACATGCAGGCAATCAACACTAACAGAATGTTAGGACAGAACGTTAAGGCAGTAGCAA
>JAFTPO010000033.1 GCA_017463225.1 Lachnospiraceae bacterium
ACAATGTTAAGAGAGGTCTCCGAGATTTAGATGGCAAGGGTGTACTTACAGGTATAACCGAAATATCAACTATTAACGCATATCGCGACATCGATGGTGTTCCTACCCCTATCTAGGGTGAGCTTTTCTATCGTGGAATTAATATCTATGATTTGGTAAATGGATTTACAAGTGAAGATAGATTTGGATACGAGGAGACAGTATATCTTCTCTTATTTGGGGAGCTTCCAAGCCGTACTGATCTTGAGAATTTCCAAAAAATGCTAGGTCACTATAGAAAGCTGCCTAGAAACTTCACAAGAGATGTTATTATGACAGCACCTAACAAAGATATTATGAATGCACTAGCCAAGAGTATTCTTACACTTAGCTCCTATGACTCTAACACCTCTGATATTAGCATACCTAATGTACTTCGTCAGAGCATTGAGCTTATAGCTAACTTCCCTACCCTTGCAGTGTATGCATATCTTGCTCATAGACATTATAACCTAGGACGCGGAATGTACATTCACACACCAAAAGCAAACCTTTCTACTGCAGAAAACATTCTTCGTATGCTTAGAAAGGACAAATCATATACAGATACCGAAGCAAAGCTTCTAGACCTTGCTCTTGTTCTTCATGCTGAGCACGGCGGCGGTAACAACTCTACATTTACAACCCATGTTGTTACTTCATCAGGAACTGATACATACTCATCTGTTGCAGCTTCTCTTTGTTCTCTTAAGGGACCTAAGCACGGTGGTGCTAATGTTAAGGTTAAGCTTATGTTTGATGACCTTAAGGAGCATGTTACTAACTGGGATGACGAATCACAGATTAGACAGTACTTAAGTGACATCCTTGATAAAAAGGCTTTCGATAAGGCTGGTCTCATCTATGGTATGGGACATGCAGTATATTCACTCTCTGACCCAAGAGCTAATCTCTTTAAGAAGTTCGTTAAGAAGTTGTCTGAGGAAAAGGGTCGACAGGAGGAATATGCATTATACAAAAATGTTGCCAGAATCGCAAAGGAAGTTATCGCAGACAAGCGTAAGATTTACAAAGGTGTTAGCCCTAACATAGACTTTTACAGTGGTTTTGTATATAGCATGCTTGAGCTTCCACATGAGCTTTTCACACCACTTTTTGCAGTAGCAAGAATTGCCGGTTGGAGCGCACATAGAATTGAAGAGCTTATTAATGCTAACAAGATTATAAGACCTGCCTATATGTCCATAGCTCCTAATAGAGAGTATGTGCCTATAAGCAAGAGAGATTAAAATGTACAACAAAAGGATGTGCCAAGGCACATCCTTTTCACTTTGCCATTATTATAAACTAGACTCTAATGTTGTTCTAATTGCCTTGATAAAATCCTCACTATTAAGTACAGTTACATTCTCTAAGGATGTAATAAGAGCTAAATCCTTAGTCATCTTTCCTTCCTCAATAGTCTTAATTGTTGCAGCCTCAAGCTTATCTGCAAATCCCATAAGCTCTGGAAGGTTATCAAGCTCTCCACGCTTTCTTAAAGCTCCTGTCCAGGCAAAGATAGTTGCAACTGAGTTAGTTGATGTCTCTTCACCGGCAAGGTGCTTGTAGTAATGTCTCTGAACTGTTCCGTGAGCCGCCTCATACTCGTACTTTCCATCCGGTGATACAAGCACTGAAGTCATCATAGCAAGTGAACCAAATGCTGATGAAACCATATCACTCATAACATCTCCATCATAGTTCTTACAAGCCCAGATGTATCCACCCTCTGACTTCATAACTCTTGCTACAGCATCATCTATAAGTGTGTAGAAGTACTCGATACCAGCTGCATCAAACTTCTCCTTGTACTCTGCATCGAAAATCTCCTGGAAGATATCCTTAAATGTATGGTCATACTTCTTAGAAATAGTATCCTTAGTTGCAAACCAAAGTGTCTGCTTAGTATCAAGAGCGTAATTAAAGCAGCTTCTTGCAAAGCTCTCAATAGAACCATTAACATTATGCATACCCTGAATAATACCAGGCTTATCAAAGTTATGTATAAGCTCTCTAATTTCTGTTCCGTCTTCTGCTGTGTAAACAAGCTCTGCCTTACCAGCTGCAGGAATCTTCATCTCACTTGCCTTATATACATCACCATATGCATGTCTTGCAATGGTAATAGGTTTCTTCCAATTCTTAACACATGGCTCAATTCCCTTTACAACGATAGGAGCTCTAAATACCGTTCCGTCAAGAATCGCACGAATTGTTCCGTTTGGACTCTTCCACATCTCCTTTAAATTATACTCAGTCATACGAGCTGCATTAGGTGTGATGGTCGCACACTTAACCGCTACCCCGTACTTCTGTGTAGCATAAGCTGAATCAAAGGTTACCTTATCATCAGTCTCATTTCTATACTCTAAGCCTAAATCATAATACTCTGACTTAAGATCGATAAATGGATAAATAAGCTCATCCTTAATAATCTTCCAGAGAATCCTAGTCATCTCATCTCCATCCATCTCAACAAGTGGAGTAATCATCTTTATCTTTTCCATATTCTGCTTTCCTCCTAGATATTCCTACAAAAATCTTTAACATTGTATCACAAACATATATTTTTTAAAACCTTTGTTTGAAAAAAATTGATAAATCTATATATTTAATATAAAATAACAGTGTTTATAAAATATCTATTATATATAAAGGAGTTTAAACCAATGAGTTTTACATACACCGTAAGCAAAAGAAAAAACAATCGTATCACCTATAGACTAATAGGTATCCTATTTCTTTTAGTTGCCGGAGCGCAGCTTTTTCTCACACTCAACGGTTACGGCAAGCACAAGCTCCTTACAGCTTTAATGCTTACCTTTTTAGGATTCTACGGAATATACTTAATCAGAGCCTCTTTTAGAAAGCAGGCATTTGATATAACTTATATATTTAATGAAGATGGCTTAACTGTTAAGCACCATTATGGCGAATCTATATATAGCTTTGATGATATTGAATTTGTTACTATGGTTATCGCAGATGAAAATATGATATTTTATGTATTAAACGTCAAAACAACGAAGGACGCATATTCTATTCCATTTACTATGAAGGGAGAGCTTTGTGAGAAGATTTATGAATTTGTAAACTCTCGCATAAAGCATGATGAGGATGAGACTAAATAACACCCTATTTCAGATTCCAATAATAAATAATGTACTCTACTATGACACCATCGATTCCACTAACAACAAAGCTAAAGAATTAGCAAAAAGAGGAAGTGTTCATGGAAGCCTTGTGGTTGCCAAGAGTCAAACTGCAGGCAGGGGACGTATGGGAAGAAGTTTCTCATCAGCAGATAATCAGGGACTATACTTCAGCCTTATGCTAAGACCAAATGTGTCTATGAACCACTTATCCAGCATAACCCTTGTAACAGCCTTGGCCGTTTCTACGGCACTTGATACTATCTGCAACATTAATACTACAATAAAATGGCCAAACGATGTCTATATTAACAACAAAAAAGCAGTTGGCATTCTAACAGAAGCAGGCCCTGACTATGTTGTTATAGGAATCGGTATAAATGTGAACACCAAAGAATTTCCATCAGATATTTCGGATACCGCCACATCCTTGTATCTTGAAACAGGTATGGAATATGACTTAGCAATAGTTCTGTCCACAGTTTTAGAAAGTATAAATAAATTGTACCACCGCTTTGTATCAGACAATAGCCTAGACTTTTCATATACTAATCACTTAGGAGCTACAATAAGCTTTATTGAACAATACAATAGCCGACTTGGAAGCTTGAACAAGCAGGTTTATATCATTCCATACGAGTTAACCAAGCAAGCCGCAAATCCGGCTCTTATAGATACCTCAGAGTTGGAAGCTATGCTTTGTAAAGGGATTGATTCTGCCGGATGCCTAATATGTATTGACTCAAAGGGCTACACTCACCAAGTGAATTCCGGTGAAGTATCACTAAGACTGGGCTAAGCTCAATCATTCCAAAATTTGTTGTAATCCAATTAGGAAAATATATATAGCAATTCTACAAAATATTTGATATAATAAAGTATATTTATTCGGACAATTCACTTTAGGAGGATTTTATGGAAGAAAAGAGAAAATACGAAAGACTTCCTATTAAGCTTAAGCTGGAGGTTTCTAATCTTTTTAAGCAGGACGGAATTAAGATTGATGATATCGATAGTGAGATTGAGGTTTTTGATATTTCTAAAGCCGGTATCGGATTTATGTCAGAGAGCAAGCTTCCTATAGATTATTATTTCAATGCAACTATAGAATTCGAGAATACTGATGAAATCATACTTTCAGTGGTTAAGATTCTCTATATTATGTCTATAGGCGGTTCCGGATATAGATATGGTTGTGAGTTTGTAGGACTCCCATCTATGTATCACAGACTTTTCGACGAATACGCTAAGTCATTATAAGAAAAAGGCATCGATTTCGATGCCTTTTTTTTACTGTATAGGTATAAGTTTTATTTCCTCTCGGTCCACTGTCTTTTGAGGATTATTTATAATGATACTAAGTATACCATCCTTGTAAGCTGCAGTAATATCCTCCTGTTTAATTCTTGTTCCCACAAAAAAACTTCTCTTGCAGCTTGTTGCCAGTCTTTCCTTCAAAATATAGTTGATTTTTGTATCCTCTTTCTCTAAGGTCTCCGGCTTGCTTGCAATAATTGTAAGTGTACCATCTTTAAGTTCTGCAGTAACATCCTCTTTTGAAAATCCTGGAATTTCAATCTCCAAAAGATAGCTTCCATCCTTCTCTTGGATATCAGTTCTCATCATATTCGGTATAGCTGTTGTAGTCTTATCAAATAAATTAATGGTTTGATTCTCAAATAACATATTACATACCTCCTTAGCTTAAATGACATCTGTTTTAGACATCCTCTTCAATAGCATCTAAGAACTCCTTTAGCTCCTCTCTTGCAGTGGCGATTGCATTCTTATCCTGTTTATCCAATACTGCTTCGAAATCTGTCATTCTCTGCTGAATAAGCTTACGCAAATCACCTGTAGCCTCCTCATACATTCTATCTCCTCTGAACATTAGAAGCTTGTTCTCCTCTTGCTCTCTAGGATGTATCTTAAGGCTCTCTAAAGCTTTCATTCTCTCCTCAATCTCTTCGTCAGTCATATCAGTTTCTTCATTCTTAATTATGACTTTCTTTGTTACCTTTGTGGAGATAACCTTTACTATTACCTCTAATATTGAGTTTACATCATATGTGTATGTTAAATCAATAGCCTCCTGACCCGCTGGACCAACCGGCACTGACACAACTATATCTCCAAGGTACACGTTGTTTCTTGCGTATCGACTTTCACCCTGAAGTATCTTAACTCTAATCTCACTCTGATTATCGCTGGCAGTATATAATCTCTCAGTCTTACTTGTAGGTATAACTGAGTTTCTCTCAATAATCGGAAGATAGTGTCCATTCTCCTTATAGCCACCACTTCTTGTAACCACGATTTCTGTTCCTAAGGTAAATGGACAAACATCAGTTAATATTACCTCTCTAACAGCCTCATTCCTCTCCTTCATGGCAGCCTGAGTTGCTGCACCTATAGCTACAACCTCATCAGGATTTATATCAGTATTTGGCAAACGACCAAATAACCTGCTTACAAATCTTCTTACAATCGGAAGCTTTGTGGCGCCTCCTACCAATATTACCTCATCTATATCCGCAAGCTTTATATTTGCATCCTTTAGGCTTCTCTCTATAGGTCTTTTTATCTTTGCCAAAAGAAGCTGACAAGCCTTCTCATAATCAGCCAGGCTTACCTCATACTCGTAGCTTTCCTCACCAATCTTACACTTCATGGTAGAGGTTTTACCTTCCTCAAAACCAAGTTTACAAAGCTCCGCCTGCTTTCTCACATGAACTCTGGTTTTTACATCAAGCTCTTCCAGTTCAATATCGTTATCCTTAGCAAACATCTGCTCTATAATCTCTGTGAAGTCCTCACCACCTAGGAAGTTATCTCCGGCAACTGCCCTAACCTCCATAATGTTCTCATAAAGCTCAAGTATAGATACATCAAAGGTTCCTCCACCTAAGTCAAACACCAAAAACTTTGTATCTGCGTTTTTCTTATCTAAACCGTAGGCTATGGCCGCTGCCGTAGGCTCACTTACTATTCTCTCAACAATAAAGCCTGCCATCTCACCTGCTTTTTTCGTTGCCTTTCTTTGAGCATCATTAAAATATGCAGGTACACTTATAACAGCCTCCGTAACTTCCTGTCCCAGATACGCCTCTGCATCCTCCTTTAATGACTTCAGTATGAGACTGGATAACTCTTCAGGCAAGAATTTTCTCTCTCCCAATTCATATTCCTTGGTTGAGCCCATACTTCTCTTAAATACGTCTGCGGTCTCATTAGGATGTGTCTGCTTTCTCTCTTTAGCTGTACGACCAACATAAACTGTACCATCCGAATCAATACTAACTACAGATGGTGTAAGATTCTCCCCAAGCTTGTTGGGAATAATCTTTGCCACATCCCCCTGGAAATATCCTATTAAGCTGTTGGTTGTTCCCAAATCAATTCCTACTATCATTTCTTCTTATAATCCTTTTTTCTCTAACCTTTTTATACTTTCCTCATACAAGGCATTGTGTCCACATATCTCCAAAGCCTGTCTGTAGCACAGCTTGGCATTTTCGTAGTCCTTCATAGCCTCATATATCAATCCTTTTTGATAAAATGCCTCATGACATCTTCCATAGAAGCAGCCAGCGCATCTTTTTATCTCCAGAGACTTATCTATAATCGATAAGGCCTCCTTGTTTTTCTTAAGCACTCTATTTAACCTTGCCATTTTAATATAGGCCATAGGATTTGTCATCTCTGCCGGGTTAATCAAAGCCTTTTGTACATACTTTTTCAAATCCTGTCTTAGTGGATTCTTCTTTTTTAATACCTCCACTAATTCACTATAATAGTTTTGTTTGCCCTCTGTGTCAAGCTTTACAGCAGTCTCATAATGCCTAACCGCAGCATCATATAAGCCCTTATCTCTAAGCACCTCACCCATAGTGGCAAAGAATTCAGACTTTGCCCCGAAACGATTTACGGCAAGCTGTAAGGTTTCATTTGCTCGGTTTACATATCCCTCTAAACCAAATATGGCGATTAACTGTACTACACATTGCTTTACGTTTTCATCGTATTCAAATCTATTAATACACTCCTCAAGCAATCCTGTAGCATAGTCTATTCTTCCCATACGTAATGCCAGCTCAGAAATATCATAGGCAATATCCGGATTCATCCCAAATTCATCGATATACTTATCATATAGTTCCATTGCATCATTAAATAAATTCATACACTGCAATGTCCTTGCTTTATATGTATATATCTGGCTTCTACCATTATCATCCCTTACATATCTAAGTGCATTATCATAACTTGCTAATGCTTCCTTGAACTCTCTATGATACTCATATATAAGACCTATTCTACTGTGACAAAACGCATTATCCGGTTCATACTCAAGGGCATTTTTAAAGTCTTCCAAAGCACTCTTGTACTTTTGAAAAAATCTATTTAGGGTTCCTCTGTTAATATACGCCAATGCACTTGGAGCTACCTCTATCTGCTTATCAAACATTTCTAAAGCCTTGGTCAGCTTTCCTGTGTTCTTAAATATCAATCCCATATGACCGTAAGCACTGCTATGCTCAGGATTTATCTCGACTGCTTTTTCGTAAGCAGAAATAGCTTCCTCCGGTTTATTCATCTCCTCGTATATATAAGCCCTTATGATGTATGGTTGTTCCTCCTCACTCAAATCGGATATATCTTCATTGTCACCTAGCACCTTTTCTACATAGCCTAATGCTTCCTCCAACTTACCCTCCTCCAAGGCAATTCTGGCACTACATAATAACATTCTTTGACTTATTATACCTGTCTCGTTGTAGCTTTGGATAACATTCTTAGCCATTTCTATATTCTTATATTTCATGTGAATCTTAATCTGTATTTCATAAGGCTCTGCAATATAAGGATAGATTTCAATAGCCTTAAAGGATGCATCCATAGCTTCTTTAATGTAGTCCAGTTCAAAGCAGGCTTTAGCCTTGTTGTTATAGGCAACTAAGCTTCTTTTCTCTATGGCTAAAAGTCTGTCACAGGCTTCCACACACGCCTCATAGTTTCCTGCAATATACTCCAACTCACACATAGCCTCATAGGAAAGAGCCATCTCTTCATGCTCCTTTTCTAGTGCAAGCTTGAAATACTCTCTTGCAGTATCGTAATCCCTGAGTCTAAGATAACAATCTCCTATAAGAAATTGAACATAGTTTATCCTTTTTCTTTTATCTCTGGCATCCTTGCTGTCATCCTCTTTTGGAATTGACTCTATAGCATCTCTCCATGTAAAAAAGCATTTCAGTGCATCTTCGTATTCACTTAAACATAGATAAACTCTTCCCTTAAGATTATTGTATTCGCAAGTCTGTGAATCATCGGGCTTAAAGGAATCTAACACTTCTATGGCATCTTTAAACTTATATATCTGATATAAGGACCATCCTATCTCCATAGGAAGCTTTTTATCATCCGGGTCTTCCTGCCTCTTAGCTTTAAGCTCCTTTATAAGTTCAGTGTTTGCACGAATCATACCATTTCTGGCGCTGTTATCATAGTGATTTATCCTAATCAGCTCCATAAACAAATCTCTGGACTTGGCATAATCTCCTGTAATAAACTTAAGTTCTGCCTGCTTCCCCTTCAGGATATAATTATCAGGCTTTAATTCCAAAGCCTTATCATAAAATTCACCGCTTTCCTGATAATCTCCCAACAAGGTCTTTAAATCGCCACAGATTCCCATTATTGTAACATCCTCCGGGAAATCTTCATGAAGAAGTATCGCGTTCTGGTACAAATCCTGGTACATCTGCATTCTGTCTGCCCTTTGTGATTCTGTTTCGCTATCAAAATCCAGGTCATCATATTCCTGTATCCTAGACCTTATTTTAAGCAATTCAAAATACGGATGATACGCATCCATCTCTTCTATAAGCTGAATTAGTTCCTTTTGTTCCTTATGATTATGCTTTCTAACGTGAACGTCTAAGCTAAAATATCTATCAAGGAACTTATCAGCTATCTCGTCTCTACTTTCTAGCAGACTATAATCTAATATATCATCATACAGAGAATTATTTATCATATAATCTATGAAATTCTCAGGATATACTTCAGCAAGCTCCTTAGCTCTGTTCTTTATATCAAATTTATCTACTATAAGCTTCCATACATCCTTTGGTACAAAGTACTTTTCCATCAAAAATCTAATGAGCGTATCTAAAGCATCCTGGGAGCTGTCTAGGGCAACAAACTCATCCTGATCAAGAAGCTCTTCCCACTCATTTACATCTATTCTTCTGGAATAATTATTGTACAATGATTTTATTTTTTTTAGCAAATCACTATCCTCAGATGCTTCTTCTGAATCTTCCATTGCCTCTGCAAGCCTAACAGCCTCTTCATAAGCCCCTCTAAGTCTCATAAAGCCCTCAGGGTCATCCTCAGGATTAACGTTCCTAAGCTTCCTTCTATAAGCTGCCTTTAATTGTTCCTTATCCTTAGTTTCCTCCACACCAAGAATATCCCAAACATTCATAAATATCCTCCAAAAAATCACAAAAGATGTCCCACGTAAGGACATCTTTCATCCTTGCACCTTTAAGCCAAATACTCCTTAAGGGCGTCCTCCCACTGTGGGAATGTAAAATCAGTTGTAAGCTTAAGCATATAATTATCAAGCACAGAATAAGCAGGTCTCTTTGCTGGTGTTGGATACTGATCTGTTGTAATGTGATTTACCTTAGCATCCACCCCTGCATACTCAAATATCTTCTCTGTAAAATCTGCCCATGAGCAATAGCCCTCACAGGTACCATGGAACAGTCCGTAATTCTCTGTTGGTTCTAAAGCATGTATCATCTCAGCTAATGCCTTTGCGCTTGTTGGAGAACCTATCTGATCACATACAACACTAACCTCTCCCTTTTCCTTTCCTAGTGTAAGCATAGTTTGAACAAAATTCTTACCCTCACCGTATAACCATGCAGTTCTTATGATAAAGTACTTGTCGGCAAATTTCTTAACAAATTCCTCACCCTCAAGTTTAGTCTTTCCGTAAGCACCTAAAGGCGCTACCGGTGAGAACTCATTATATGGCTCTGTGTTTGTACCGTCAAATACGTAATCCGTTGATACATGTATCATCTTAGCACCTACCTTAGTGGCAGCTATACTCAAGTTTCTTGGTCCGATAGCATTAATCTTATATGCCAAATCCCACTGAGTCTCGCAAGCATTAACATTTGTGTGAGCTGCACAGTTAATAATAACCTCTGGCTTATGCTCCATAACAAAGTTTATAACCTGTTCAACATTTGTAATATCAAGCTCCGCAACATCGGTATTGATAAGCTGAACATCTTCTCCTTCATAAACCTTATTTATAGCTCTTCCCAGCTGTCCATTGCAACCTGTTACTAATATCTTCTTCATAATATATTATCCTCCAAATCAATTTACTACTGTTCCTGTGCGGTTGTCTCAGTTTGACTCACCGGCACGTATTCTTCAAATATGAATTCTTCTTCCTTCTTAAATGCCTCTGTACTATCCTTTTTCAAAATTACTAAAGCTGTCTGGAACAAAAGCTTTATGTCAAGCCATAAGCTATATTCTTCTATATACATCAAATCAAGTATAAGCTTATCCTTAGGTGATGTATTATATTTTCCGGCTATCTGAGCGTAACCTGTTATTCCAGCTTTAACTCTAAGTCTGTACTCAAACTCTGGTAAAACAGATGTATAGTTAAATATGTTGGCAAGCATCTCTGGTCTTGGGCCTACCACGCTCATATCTCCCTTTAGCACATTTATAAACTGAGGTATCTCATCAATCCTGTACTTTCTTAGAAATTTTCCCACCTTAGTAACTCGCTCATCATTTTCTATGACGGAGTAATTCTCAACATCCTCCTTCATAGTTCTAAGCTTGTATACAGAGAAAATCTTTCCTCCTCTGGTTGCACGATTCTGTTTAAATATTATACTTCCTCCATCCTCAAGTTTAATGGCAATAGACGCCACAAGGAGTATAGGAGAAGTAACAACAAGTGCAATGGTAGATATAATAACATCCGAAACTCTCTTTATAAATTTTTGTTCAAGAGTTAATCCCTTGGTATAATTTCCCAGCATAGAAACATCATCCAAGATTATATGCTTAGCATTTGTCTCAATTACGTCATGCATATCAGGATTAAAGAATACGTTTTTCATATTTTGATAGCAATATTCAACTATAGAGGTTCTCTCTCTTATAGGAACATCATATATAAACACTGTATCATGCTCATTGATATATTCTTTAAGTTTATCATCCCTATAGTCTGCTATTTTGCATATCTTATACTGTAGCTTATACTTTCTTATACCTCTAATCACTTCATTTAAGCTTCTCTGAGATGACGTAATAATTATACAATCCTCAGGGTCAAATATTGCAAAGTACAGCTTATTTCCTCCATATACAAATATTAGAATAATAACAAACTGTATTAAGAATATAACAAGCAACAATCCCGGTTGTTCTAACTCGAAGGTTTTATTATTTCTCTCATTTGTGTTCATGACAGATAACATCAACATTGAAAGAATGTCTGTAAATACAAATGTCAATATTAATGAATGCATTATTGGCTTGCTTTTTCTCTTACCAATGTCATATCTGCCATATATGTTTGCAAACATATATGACATTATAAAATAGGTTGCCAAAACTACACCTGAGGTTCTGGATATATTAAGCAACTGCCAGTTCTTTATGGAATACAAACCATAAAATGTCCAAAACAAAGACATATGCATAGTAAGCTTAAGCAAAAACACTATTGAATTTTCAAGCTTTCTAAGTTTTGTTTTCATGCTATATAAACATTTCCTTTATGCCAGCTGATAACCCTTTGCCTTTATTACATCAACTACTGAGTCAACACATTCCTTGCAGATTGAATCAGTTTCAGCTTCTACCATAACTCTAATAAGAGGTTCTGTTCCGCTTTGTCTAAGAAGAATTCTTCCATTATCTCCTAGCTTTTCTTCCACCTTCTTAGCTGCTGCAAGTACATCCTCATCACCCATAACTGCTTCCTTGCTACTAACTCTAACATTAACTAAAAGCTGAGGATATATCTTAAGTTCTCTTGTAAGCTCTGATAAGGTTGCTTTGCTCTCAATCATAGCCTCCATAACCTTCAATGATGTCAACACTCCATCTCCGGTTCTTGCATTCTTAGAGAATATTATATGTCCGCTTTGCTCTCCACCTAGGATGTGACCATTCTCCATCATATTCTCATATACATACTTATCGCCTACAGCAGTTTTTTCGTAGGCTATATTCTCCGCATCAAAAGCCTTATATAATCCTAAATTTGACATTACTGTAGTAACAACAGTGTTATTATTAAGTCTGCCCTTATCCTTCAAATACTTTCCGCATATATAAAGAATTGCATCACCATCTACCAACTCGCCATGCTCATTTACTGCCAAACATCTGTCTGCATCACCATCATAAGCAAATCCAACGTCTAATCCATTTTCCTTAACATACGCCTGAAGATGCTCTATGTGTGTTGAGCCACAATCTGTGTTAATATTAGTTCCATCAGGTGAATTGTTTATAACATAAGTTTTAGCTCCTAAAGCATCAAACACCGCTTTTGCAACTGTAGATGCTGCACCATTTGCACAGTCAAGACCCACCTTAAGGTTTTTGAATGCTCTGGTTGGAACTGTCATAAGATAACCTATGTATCTGTTTCTTCCCATAGAGTAGTCTGTAGTTCTTCCAATATTCTCCTTAGTTGCAAGTGGTATCTCGGAAATCTCTCCATCGATATACTTCTCGATTTCCTCCTCAACTGATGCTTCCATCTTAGCACCATGCTTGTTGATTATCTTAATACCATTATCATAGAATGGATTATGGCTGGCTGATATCATAATACCACAATCAAACTCATCAGCTCTTACAATGTATGATACACTTGGAGTTGGAGTAACGTGCATTAAATATACATCGGCTCCACTAGCTGTAAGACCTGCCACCAATGAATACTCAAACATATAGCTTGAACGTCTGGTATCCTTTCCGATTACAACTCTGGCTCTTTCACCATTAGTTTTATCCTTTCCAAAATAGTATCCTAAGTATCTTCCTACCTTATATGCATGCTCCACAGTAAGGTCAACATTAGCCTCACCTCTAAAGCCATCAGTTCCAAAATATTTACCCATTCACATAGTCTCCTTATGTCTAAACATTATTAGTTCAATTATATTCCATATCGATGAAAAAGTAAAGCAAAAGCCCTGATATGAACTATTAAGTCACATCAGAGCTTTATAATAATTCTTTATTTTTTTATTTCTAACTATCCTCTGCCATAGAATCCAAAATATCCTCTTGGTCAAATATTTCATCATCGTTTTCTTCTACATCGCTATGGTCCTGTGTAGCTGCATATTGACTTTGATAGTCTGTCTGGTCATAACCTGCATCTAGGTATATACCGAAGGCCTGTTTAACATTCTCTATTACAGCTACCTTCTTATTACCTCCAAACTCTCCATCTATAGTCCAAGGTATATCCTCATCACATTCTATTACTATCCTGCTTGCTTTACATGAATAGAACATAGGATTCGTGTCATCAATATCATTAGTTAAAAACGCCGTTAATACCTGTCTCAGCTCTTCTACAGTGTGTGGCATTTTAACCATCAGACAGTCAAACTTGCCATCGTCTAATATAACATGCTTTGCACCTCTTATCTTAAAGCCCGCCACAGAAAACGAATTGGTAATCATAACATAAATGTACTCTCCGGTAACCAAGGCTCCATCAAGCTGAGCTTTAATATTATATGGCTTGAAATCAGTTATATTTTTCACAGCTTCAACTACGTAAGCAGCATGCCCCATATATTTCTTCAAATTCTGATTTGTTGAATAAGAAACATCTGTGAAAAGTCCAAATGCTGCAATGTACACAAAGAACTTATCATCCAGTTTACCAATATCTAAGGTCTTTAACTCTCCGTTTACAATTTGAGTTGCTGCCTCTGCCGGCTTTCTGGATAATCCCACACTTCTGGCAAAATCATTAGTAGTTCCAACAGGAATATACCCTATAGGTACCTTTTTCTCTCCCATCTGCATATATCCACATACAGTATTCTCTAGTGTGCCATCTCCCCCTGCGCACACTATAAGATCATAATCTGCTCCATCCGCAACAACCTTCTTCTCCGCATCCTCAGGACCAGTAGTAGGGTAAGTTGTAACCTCATACCCTGCTTCAGAAAATGTTACTATAATATCCAAGATATCTGTCTTAATTGCAGATTTACCTGCCTTTGGATTAATGATAAAAAGTAATTTCTTCATAAATATCACCCCAAGCTTTACTCAATTGCTTACCTACGCTTTAAATATGCGTCTAAGCCCTTCTTTCTCAACTTACAGGCCGGACACTCCCCGCATCCGTCACCTTTTACACCATTGTAACAGGTAAGAGTCATTTCCCTAACTATGTCAAATCCACCTAGCTTATCACTAAGCTCCCATGTCTCCTCTTTATCAATCCACATCAATGGAGTTATTATATCAAAATCATAATCCATTGCCAAGTTAAGAGTTGTATTAAGTGATTTAATAAACACATCTCTACAATCCGGATATCCTGAAAAATCACTTTGAGATACACCCGTTATGATATCACTTATTCCCCTAACCTTTGCAAATATGGCTACAAATGTTAAAAATACCATATTTCTCCCCTCAACAAAGGAATTTGGGGTTCCCTCAGCAGGTGCATCTTTATCAACCTCTATATCCTCTCTTGTAAGAGAATTTGGCGCAAGCTGATTAAGAAGACTCATATCCATTATTATATGCTCAACATTTAGTTTTTTGCAAATCTCTCCGGCACACTCAAGCTCTAATACATGTCTTTGACCATAATCAAAGGATACTGCATAAACCTTATCATATTTCTTCATAGCCCAAAGCAAACAGGTAGTACTATCCTGACCACCACTAAATACAACCACTGCCTCATTCTTATTCTTCATAGTCTTCCTCCCTACTTAAGCATCATCATAAGTCTGTTCTGTAACCCTGCATCTTCCTTAAACTTTCCATTTAATGTAGTGGTAACTGTTTTAGCGCCCTTGCTTTTTATTCCTCTGGCAGTCATACAGCTATGACAGCCTTCTATGATTACAGCCACATCATTAGATCCTGTTGCCTTGGACATAACATAAGCTATATCTGTACCTATTCTTTCCTGAAGCTGTAACCTTTTTGCAACCATCTCAGCTATTCTGGCAATCTTACTAAGTCCAATCACCTTTCCATGAGGAATATAGGCAACAGAAACCTTCATATCATACATAAGCGCCATATGGTGCTCACAATAGCTAAACACTTCTATATCTTTAACTAAAACCATATCCTCAGAAGCTTCCCCTGGCTGTTCAAAGGATTTATCAAACATGGCCGCTATTTCATCGTTGCTATAATTCATACCCTCAAAGACCTCCTCGTACATACGAGCAACTCTGTCAGGAGTATCCTTAAGTCCCTCTCTATCAGGATCATCTCCTAATGCTATTAATATTCCCTTTATATGTTCTCTTATTGCTTCCTTATCTATTGCCATGTTAAACTCCCTTTCTATTCGGATCCCAGATATACTTATGCATCTGTAGCTGTAGCTTTACCTTATTCAAGTTATGCTCTATCATATAATTTACAATATCCTCTGGCTTTATAACACCAAATGAGGAGCTAAGATATACTGCAACCTTATCCGTCAAACTATTTTCCTCAATTATTTCTCTTGCTTTATCCAAATCCCCTTGGTCTGATACCACGAATTTTACTGTATCCTGTGTCCTAATAAGGTCATAATTTTCCATAACCATCATATGATTCATTTTACTGCCAGGTAATTTATAGTCAAGGGTAAATGTAACATTATCCCCTATATCTATGTAGTCCTTTAATGAAACTGCACCGTTAGTTTCTACTTCAATTCTTAAGCTCTTATCTTTTGACAGAAGCTTAATTAATCTACCTATATTTTCCTGAAGTAGGGGTTCTCCACCAGTAAGTGTTATATTATTAACATTCTGCTCTTTAATATAAGCGTATATTTCCTCCTCGCTTAATATCTCATATGGCACATTTACCTCATTTGCCCATCTTGTATCACAGTATGAGCAATTCAAATTACAGCCTGCGAATCTTATAAATGCAGCTAATTCACCTGCACATCTTCCCTCTCCATTAATGCTTATGAACTTTTCAACAACCTTAAATCTTCCCATATTATACTCACTTTATTATTTATTCACTATATGTGGCACAGTTATTTGGAGTCTCATACACCGTAGACCTGGCAACTCTATATCCCTTGTTAGTCATCATATCATAGAAATATTTAGCAAATTTCTCTGCAGTCGGGCGAAAATCCACCTGAATAATTCTAAAATTTTCTTCTGATAGTGCTTCCATAGTTTTTGCCTTAAGACTTCCCTCCTCAATAATCAGTGAGTGGTCCAAATAATCCACTAGTTCCCCTAAGTCAGACTTTAAGGTAGAAAAATCAACTATCATACCTCTACACTGACCGTCTGTATCTAATTGTTCTCTGGCAACCTCAATCTCCACAGTCCATCTATGACCATGAATATTTGAACACTTGCCCTCATATCCCTTTAAAAAGTGTGCGCTGTCGAAGCTGGCACTTGTCTTTAAGGTGTACATAGTTTTTTCCTCCTTGTTGGCTTCCTGATAAGAGGCGGCAATGATACATATTGGCCGGCCTGCCTAGGGTGGGTCCACGCTGACACTTAAAACGGTCAGCTTAGTCCCCACCCTGTCGCGGCCGGAATAAAGGAATTTGGTGCCGCACCTATATATAATAATCCTTATTAACAAAAACCCCGCAAGTAGGATTCTACTTACGGGGCTAATACTCATATACAAGAATACAACTATGTGTATCCTTATGCCTTATAAATAGTCCTGGTTTTGTTTATAGACAGGATGGTACAAACGAACTGTCTTATTATTTGTATTCTGTGTTCTACAAAACACGAAGCGCTAATCTTATACTCCAAGAAATTCCTTAACTACCTTAAGCATGTCTTCCTTGTCACATACTGTGTTGTGACGAACAGGAGCTGTTCTAATGTCCTCGATAGCCTGTGGAACCTTTACACCTGAGAGACGGTTAAGCTCATCTACAAGGTCAAAGTCGCTCTGCTTGTCATACTCAGCGTCAATAGAGTTCATAACACTTCTTGTAAACTTATATGGGCTTGCTGTTGAAGCGATAACTGTAGGAGTTGTATCTCCTGTTGCAGCCACATACTTATCATATACATTTGCAGCAACCGCAGTATGAGTATCCATAATGTAGTTGTCTGACTCATACACCTTCTTAATTGTAGCTGATGTCTCAGCCTCAGATGCATAGTTTCCGTAGAAGCTTGCAAGATTTGCCTTCATATCATCAGTGATTGTATACTCGCCCTTGCTATTTAATGCTAACATAAGCTCCTTATTCTTAGCAGCATCATTTCCAGCTATCTTGTAGATAAGTCTCTCAAGGTTACTTGAGATAAGTATATCCATAGATGGTGATGTTGTAAGAATGAAATCTCTATTTCTATTATAGCTTCCTGTCTCAAAGAAGTCATATAATACCTTGTTCTCGTTTGAAGCACAGATAAACTTAGCTATAGGAAGTCCCATCTCCTTAGCATAGTAAGCTGCAAGGATATTACCGAAGTTTCCTGTTGGAACTACTACATTAATCTTGTCACCAGCCTTAATATCTCCATTTGCCACAAGTCTAGTGTATGCATATACATAGTAAACCATCTGTGGAACAAGACGTCCAATGTTGATAGAGTTAGCTGATGAGAACTGATATCCCTTAGTTGCAAGGTAATTATTAAGCTCTACATCTGAGAACATATTCTTAACGCCTGTCTGAGCATCATCAAAGTTACCTGTGATACCAACTACAAATGTGTTGTCACCCTTCTGAGTAACCATCTGCTTCTCCTGAATTGGACTAACACCATTCTTAGGGTAAAATACTATAATCTTAGTACCAGGAACATCTGCAAAGCCTGCAAGTGCGGCCTTACCAGTATCACCTGATGTAGCTGTAAGAATTACTATTTCATTCTCCACATTATTCTTCTTAGCTGATGTAGTTAAAAGATATGGAAGAATTGAAAGTGCCATATCCTTAAATGCTATAGTTGAACCATGGAATAGCTCTAAGTAGTATGCCCCAGCCTTCTTAACAAGTGGTGCAATCTCCTTAGTATCAAACTTATCATCATATGCGCTGTTAATACAGTGCATTAACTCTTCCTCTGTAAAGTCAGTAAGCATAAGCTTCATAACATTGTATGCCACCTGACGATAATCCATCTTTGAAAGCTCCTCTAATGATACATCAAAGGCAGGGATGCTGTCTGGTACAAAAAGACCACCCTCGTTAGCAAGTCCCTTTAAAATAGCCATTGATGCTGTAGCTGTCTCATTAGAATTTCTAGTACTTTTGTATATTAATTCCATATCTAATACTCCTCATTTATGTTCTTTTATAATTTCCTAAAGGATAATAACACATCAAATAGTTAAAAACAAGTGATATTACCTTATTTTACCCTATTGAACCAAATATACCTGAGCCTTCTGTCGACCAAAGTAAAGGGCCTCTGTGTGTGACTCAAAATAAATATCTATACGATTACCCTTGATAGCTCCACCGGTATCCTCCGCTGTATAAACCTTACCATTGATAACAACCTTGGAACCAAATGGTATAACGCTTGTATCTGTAGCTATAGTTCTACCCTGTGTAGCTCTGGTTCCACTTGCAGTTGTAGGATTAGTCATATTACTGTAAATTCCACAACAAATCGGACAAGGACAATAAGCTGTAAGCTCAAACTCACCTAAGCTTGCATATGTACCATTTTCATCAGCATATGTGTATTGAACATTGGCCCCGGCAGTGACTGTTTGACTTCCCGTAACTGGCGCTCCATGTTGTGAAGGATCATATATAGAATATGATTCCGCACTTTGATGTTTAATATTTAGCATTTCCTGAGCAGCCTGTTTCTCCCTTTCCTCCTGCCTTGCAGTTAAAATATCTTGAATCTCATTCTCAGTCTTCTCGATGTTCTCAGCTTGTTTTTTATCTTCAAGTTCTGTCATCTCAGCATAGCTTATTCCACTTACATAAAATGTATTTCCGGAAAAAGGCTCCTTGTCACTTGCAACTATAGATACATTCTTCATTACACCTGAAGGCATTTTGCTATCCAGTATATTACCAGCTAAGGTTACACCACACACAATTAAAATAGTCAATACTACTATAACTGCCCCTATTATCTTACCGTATTCTGATATCAGCTCTTTGGTTTTTTCAATAATTATGCTTTTGACTTTATTAGAGTTTTCGTTCATAATTTTCCACCAACCTTTTAAAATATGTTACAAATTCATTACATAACACTATACAGATTATATGTTACACCACTATTTCGGTCAAGCATTTTCACACTTTTTTCTAGACATAAGACGACAATAGTTTTATACTTTTTCTATAATATAACAAGGATTTACTTCAATATGGAAAATTCAGGAGTTTACAAAACAACAAAAAAGGATGGCACCGTTTACTACAGGTCATCCTTCACTTACAAAGGTAAACATATTAGTTTGGGAAGCTACTCAACCAGCCAGGAAGCACACCTGGCTTATTTGGATGCAAAAAAGCTAGTAGATGATATTTCAGTCACCCTTACAGACTATTCATCCTTTACAAATCTTTCTCACGATAAATTTGTCTGTTTATTAAACTTTAGAGATAATGGTCTCTATATACCAACACCAATATACATTAGAAAACAATACTTCGAATACTATCTCACCCAAAAAACCATATTGAAATTTGACAGAGACGATTTGTTTTTCTACGCCTCGCACAAAATTCAGCAGCGAGGTGGCTATTTATTCGTCAGTGACTACGGAAGCCAATATAAAATATTAAGCCGTCTTGGCATAAAGCCATTTGCTGTTTATGGCAGAGACTACATAATGGTTAATGGCGACCCTCACGATTTCAGATACTCTAACATTAAGATTATCAATGGTTATACCGGTGTTCGAGTAGAAACTGATAATGGAATCTCATACTACAGTGTTTACATACATATAAAAGGAGATTACTTAGTGGGAAGATATACCAGCGAAATAAAAGCCGCTGTTGCCTATAACAAAGCTGTGGACATTCTTATAGCTAAAGGCTTAGCAAAAGCGTATATCAAAAACTACATCACCTGTCTGAAACCCGACGCGTACAAAGATATATACGATAGTATAGAAATATCCTCACGCATAATGAATTTTGAATTATCCCAATAATGTAGCATCAACAAGAGCTATCATCTCATCTAAGGTCTCTACCTGGTTGATGCCAGCTCTTAGCTTAGCAGAATCCTTTAGCCCTTGAGTATACCATGCAACGTGCTTTCTCATTTCGTGAATACCTGTATACTCTCCTTTATACTCTATCATAAGCATAGCATGACGAAGCATCATATCACGAATTTCCTGATTAGTAGGTCTAGGCAAATTTTCTCCCGTTGCAAGGAAATGCTTTATTTCCTTAAATATCCAAGGATTTCCTTTGGCTGCACGGCCTATCATAAAGCTATCACAATCTGTCTCTTTCTTAATTCGAAGTACGTCTTCACCACAGGTAATATCCCCATTTCCTATAACAGGTATGGAAACTGATTCTTTAACCTTCTTTATAATTTCCCAATTTGCAACACCTTGATAATACTGCTCTCTGGTTCTTCCATGCACAGCTATGGCACTTGCACCTGAACTTTCTGCTATACGAGCTATCTCTGGAGCATTTAAATTATCCGGTGTGAATCCTGCTCGTATTTTTATGGTTATTGGAAGGCTTACACTTTTAACTAATGATTCAACTATACGACCTATCAATTCCGGTCTTTTCATAAGAGCTGAGCCCTCACCATTATTCACTATCTTTGGAACAGGGCAACCCATATTCACATCAATAAATGCAAATCCCTTGTCCTCTAATCGTTTGGCCTGCTCTCCCATTAATTCCGGTTCACTTCCAAAAATCTGAACACCTATAGGTTCTTCCCTCTTATCTGTCATTATAAGAGGTCCTGTATTCTTATTATTGTAATGCATACCCTTAGCGCTTACCATTTCTGTATAAAGAATATCTACTCCCTGTTCCTTACACAATAAACGAAATGGCAGGTCACAAATACCTGCCATTGGCGCCAGTATGATTTTGTCCTTAAAATCCAACATACTAATCTCCTGACTACTGTTTCTCGTATATAATTCTCAATCCCTGTAATGTGAGATTTGGATCATAAACATCTATCTTATCTGTATTTTCAGATATAAGCTTACCAAGACCACCTGTTGCTACAACTTTAATGTCGGAAAGTCCTGACTCCCTCTTTATCTTTTCAATAATATATTCTGTCTGACCTATACAACCATAGAATACTCCGGCCTGCATACTTGTAACAGTATCCTTTGCAAGTATTGTTTCCGGCTTTGTAATCTCGATTTCAGGAAGCTTTGCAGTTCCAGTCCATAGTGCACTTGCCGCAAGTCTAATACCAGGAGTAGTAACACCTGAATGAAATACTCCATCTTCCAAAACCAGGTCATGGGTTGTTGCTGTACCAAAATCCACAACTATAACAGGTCCTCCATAAAGCTCATATGCTGCTACTGCATCTACAAGTCTGTCAGCACCCAAGGTCTTAGGGTTTGGTATAGCTACATTAATTCCTGTCTTTATTCCTGGTCCAACGATAACAGGTGTAACATGAAGATACTTTATTATTCCACTGGTAAGAGAATGCATAACCTTAGGAACAACAGATGAAATAATAACGGAATCAACATCATCTATACTCATTCCACGAAGTGTTAGCCAATCTCCAAAGAACATACCATACTCATCAGAAGTACGTGATATACCTGTTGTCATACGGAATGTGTTCACCAGCTTATCCTTATCAAAAAGACCAACTGTTATGTTAGTATTTCCTACGTCTATCGCAAATAACATATTTTCTCCTCTTAATCCTCCTGAAGGAAGAACACTCTATAATACTGCTCCAGCTGTTCAAAAAGCTCTCTTTTGTCCTTTTGAAGCTGCTTAACCTTTAGTACACTTCCTATATCATCGTATAAGATATCATCCTCATTACATCTGGTTGTAAGCTGCAGATTTCCATCCTCATCATACTCCAGCATAATGACTCCACCTATATCCTCTGTAAAGAGAACACACATTATCTGAAGCTCCTGCCTAACAAGCTCTGGAAGACCTTCAAAATCCGGATTTAAATAGTACTTTTCTGTGTACTTTGATGCGCTACAGAGCACTACATTTTCCTGATACATAATAACACCACCTAGCCTATTACATCCGACATATTATACATACCAGCCGGCTTACCTGCCAAAAACTTAGCAGCTTCTACTGCTCCCTTAGCAAATACAGACTTTGAATAAGCAGTGTGCTTAATCTCAATTACTTCATCTATACCAGCAAAAATAACCTCATGCTCTCCAACTATAGTACCGCCTCTTACCGCAGAGATACCAAGTTCTCTCTTGTCACGCTTATTTCTAGTCTGTGATCTATCATAAATGTACTCATACTGATTATTACTTGCCTCATTAATAGAATCAGCCAATGCAAGCGCTGTTCCTGATGGTGCATCCACCTTAAGATTATGATGCTTCTCAACAATTTCCACATCATAGCCAGCGGGACCAAATACTCCTATAGCATCCTTAAGAAGCTTCATAATAGTATTGATACCAAGACTCATATTTGCAGACTTTAATATAGCTACCTTTTCTGAAACCTGTGAAACCTTACTTAACTGCTCTGGCGAAAGACCTGTGGTACAAAGTACAACCGGCATATTCTTGCTCTCTGCATATTTTAGTAGCTTATCAACTGCAACTGCTGCCGCAAAGTCAACTATTACATCCGCTTCTACATCACAAGCATCTATATCTGTAAATACAGGATACCCATTATCCTTATTGTCTATTACATCAATACCTGCAACTATACAAACTGCGTCATCCTCTTTACATATGCCAGTTATTACCTGGCCCATCTTACCGTTGCAGCCATGCATGATTATCCTTGTCATATAAACCTCCTAGAACTTTAAGCCAAAATTAGCCATAGCCTTTGTTAATCTTTCAGCGTTAGCTGGTTCCATCTCTGTAAGAGGACCTCTTACATAACCTGGACAAAGACCCATAATCTCAACAGCCTTCTTAACAGGTATTGGATTAACCTCACAGAAGAGTGCATCACAAAGCTCAATTGACTTAAGCTGCATAGCACAAGCTTTCTTAACATCTCCATCAAGATATGCCTGACACAAATCATGTGTCTCCTGTGGTGCAATATTTGCAATAACAGAGATTACACCTTTACCACCAAGTGACATAATAGGAACAATCTGATCATCATTTCCCGAATAAAGATCAATATCATCACCACAAATACTCATAAGCTTTGCTGCCTGAGAAAGATTTCCTGTTGCTTCCTTAATACCTACTATGTTATCCACATTCTTAGCAAGATATGCAGCTGTCTCTGGTAAAATATTAACACCTGTTCTACTTGGAACATTGTACATAATGATAGGAAGTGACACACTGTTTGCTATAGCTGTATAGTGTGCAATAAGTCCCTTCTGAGTAGCCTTGTTATAGTATGGAGTAACAATGAGTAATCCATCAACTCCAGCTTTCTCAGCTTCCTGTGAAAGATATATAGCTGTCTCAGTACAGTTTGAGCCTGTTCCTGCAACAACCGGTATTCTCTTATTTACAACCTCTGCACAGAATCTAATACACTCGATATGCTCCTCATGAGTAAGCGTAGAAGACTCTCCTGTTGTACCGCACACGATAATACTGTCTGTTCCATTTGCAATATGAAACTCTATTATCTCTCTAAACTTATCGTAATCAACCTCTTTGTTTTCCTTAAATGGTGTAACAATTGCAACACCTGAACCTGTAAAAATTGCCATTTTTGTTTCCTCCTAAATAATATACTATTCGCCCTGCCGACAGCCTCGCAAGGCTCATTGCTACGCGCAAAGAAGGGTTAGCACGACAAAGTGCTAACCCGAAATAATCTGAAATCATACATTTCTAATTATATTTCTATAGTAGCGCTCCATCTCGCGATGACAGCCATACAGTTCTTAACTGCACAGCCAGGATAACCAAGCTTAGATATTCGCTATCCTTCGGCGATATCCCCTTTCTCCCGCAATCATCTGATCTAAGTCATCCTGCGGGGTACTATTGAATCTCGCACCTCTACCTTATATATTCATGCTTCCCTTGCACTCGTCAAGTCTTGTAGATTATATCACTTGATTCGAGCTATGTCAACGTTTCTCAGGGAAATCTTACCGTGCACGTAGCTACTACTCAAGGCACTCCATTTTACTAACAGAAACTTCGTAGGCAACTTTATTTACTATCTCATCGTTTCCTACTTTTTTCTGATACTCACGACTCTGAATTCTGCCCCAAACAGCTACATGCTCACCAACCGCCAGCTTACCTGCGAAGCGGGCGTTTCTACCCCAGCATATGCATGGAATGTAATCCGACTTACCATAAGCACGGTTAACTGCCAATAAAATATCTGCAATCTCACGACCAAGTGGTGTCATACGATATATTGGCTCCTTGCATATGTAACCATCTAAATATATCTGATTAGGTTTATTCTCCCTATCATCAGAGTCTGTAATATTTTCTATCTCCCTTACGAATACTGAGAGAATTAATCTGTTTTTGTTCTCATCATGCTTATTATAGGATCTAAACTGACCCTTAGCTAATACCTTCTCTCCTATATGAGAATTCTCAACATCATAAAGTCTGTCTGATACCATAAGTGGTATAATATCATGGGTATCACTTAACCTACTTACGATTAAATCAACCATGTAAAATCCCTCTCCGAATATCTCATGGCTAAATCTGAAATCTGATGCGATTTCTCCCGCTACTACTACCTGATTGTTACTTAACATTTTCTCTGTCACTTTTTATTCCTCCTTCTTATGAAACACCCATTATCCCCAGGTGTATGATCGGCCTTAACTTCCCCAATTGCCGATTCTATTCTTTTGGTATACAAGTAATATATATTCCTGTGACGATAAAAATATTCATATAATTTGTAGATTTTTTTAAATATTTTTATCTCTTAATTAAGCTCTTCTCTGTCTCATAACCTCATAGGCTATTACTGCGGCAGAAGTGGCTGCATTTAATGATTCCACTTTCCCACACATAGGAATCTTAATCAGCTTATCAGCTGTTGCGCTTACCTCATTGCTTAACCCGTTCCCCTCGTTACCAATTAAAAATCCGCACGCCCCACTATAGTCCTCATCATAGAATTCCTTGCCATCAAGATGAGCTCCGAATATACATACTCCCCTAGACTTTAGCCAATTAATATCTCCAACTAAGTCTTGTGATACATATACAGGTACCCTAAAGATTGAACCCATTGTAGATCTAATAACCTTTGGATTATACAAATCTACACAGTCATTACTTAGCACTATACCAGTCACCCCTGCTCCCTCAGCAGTTCTAATTATGGTGCCCAGATTCCCCGGATCCTGTAAATGCTCTGCTATAAGTATAAAAGACCGTTGGCTGATGTCAATGTTTTTCAAGTTTTTTTCACTAATTTTTACCAAAACTAAAACCCCTTGTGGTGTATTAGTTTCTGACATAGAAGCAAATATATAGTCAGCCACAAATATTATCTTTTCTTCAGATATCTTTGATAATATATCACTCTTTAGCTTATCATAGGCTCCCTCAGCCACGTAAACCTCAGAAATACTATCAACAGGTATCTCCCTAAACATCCTTATGCCTTCTACTATGTATACACCTTTTTCTCTGCGGTAGGATGGGGATTTAGCAAGCTTTTTTATCTCCTTTATCCTATCGCTTTTTGCTGATGTGATTATCATTTACCTGTACCTCTCACAACTACGTTTTCCTCGCCCATATATGCCTTTAACGCTTCCATAAGCTCATCACTTACCAAAATCATAAATTTATCAGCCATACGCTTAAATCTTTTACTATCTCTAAGCATAGCTATAACCTTAGTTCTTCCCTTATATTTTCCGAGTATGTTTAGGAAGTCCTGTTCTCTGACGTTAAAATCACTTTCTGACTCAAAGCAGACCCAAAGCTCCTTATTTTCAGCATCCAAATCTGCTCTTATCTCATCCAAGGTGTATATTTCAGATGTAATCAAATTTCCGCCTCTGTCAGACAAAGATGCATTGCCCCTTACCAAAAGCTTGCTGTTATTAACCAGCAATTCTCTATAATTATTATACTCTCTAGGAAATACAACTATTTCCATAGTTCCATACAAGTCTTCTATGGTTACAAAAGCCATATTATCTCCTCGCTTCGTAGTCTGAACTCTCACATTCTCCACTACTCCTGCAACGGTATATGTCTTTCTATCCTCTACGCCATATTCTTGGAACTCCTCGTCCATAACAAAGTCAAAGGATTTCGCAGTTACCTTTTTATCAATAACCTCCATATAATCATCTAGCAAATGACCGCTAATGCAAATTCCTAAGAACTCCTTTTCCTTAGAAAGCTTCTCCTCCTTCGAATACTCCTCAACTTCCGGATACTTTGCCGCAAATTCGGTCTTCTCCTCTTCGCCCAAAAAATCCAACAAAGACATCTGCCCTGACATAGCACTTTTCTTCTGTCTTGCAGCATTCTCCAATATGGCTGGATATGCAAGCATCATCTGCTTTCTATTATATCCAAAGCTGTCAAAGGCACCGGAACAAATAAAGCTTTCTATAGTACGCTTATTAGCCTCCTTATTAGATAATCTGTTTACAAAGTCCTCTAAGCTCTTAAACGGTCCTCTTTCTTTTATCTCATCTCTGACAATATCAGTTACACCCTCGCCCACGGATTTTACCGCGGAAAGACCATACCTGATAGCATTTCCTGACACGGAGAAATCTCCTAATCCCACATTTATGTCTGGTGGTAGGATTTCTATATCCATTGACTTACATATCTGAATATATTCAGCAACCTTTGATGATTTTTCCTTAACAGATGAAATCAGCGCAGCCATATATTCAACAGGGTAATGAGCCTTAAGGTATGCTGTCTGATAAGCCACTAATGCATAAGCACCTGCATGAGATTTGTTAAATGCATACTTTGCAAAGTCGGTCATCTCGTCAAATATCTTATTTGCTATATCCTCACTAACGCCTCGATTAATGCATCCCGGAACTCCTTCAGCCTCATTTCCATAAACGAAATTTGCACGCTCTTTAGCCATAACCTCCGGTTTCTTTTTTGCCATTGCTCGTCTAACAAGGTCACTTCGTCCCAAAGAGTAGCCTGCCAATTCCATAACTATTTGCATAACCTGCTCCTGATATACAATACATCCATAGGTTGGAGCAAGTATCTTTTCTAAAGCAGGATGATCGTAAACTATACTGCTTGAATTCTGCTTTCCCTTAAGATACTGAGGAATAAAATCCATAGGACCCGGTCTGTAGAGCGATATTCCTGCAATAACCTCTTCTATGTTTGCAGGCTTAAGCTGTTTCATAAAGCTCTTCATACCTGCACTTTCAAGCTGAAATACTCCATCAGTTTTACCAGCTGATATAAGTTCAAAAACCTTAGGATCATCCAACTCCATCTTTGAAAAATCAATATCCACACCATGATTTTCCTTAATAAATCTCTTGGCATCCTGAATAACAGTTAGGTTTCTAAGACCAAGGAAATCCATCTTGAGAAGGCCTAACTCCTCTATCAAATCCTTGTCATACTGTGTGACGATTGCATCCTCTACACCTCTAGCCAGTGGTACATATTCCCCTATAGGGTTCTGACCTATAACCACACCGGCTGCGTGAGTTCCTGACTGTCTTGGAAGTCCCTCCAGCTTGATAGCCATATCTATCATACGCTTTACGTCATCGCTTTCCTCATACATTTGGGAAAGTTCCTTACTAACTTTAAGAGCTAATGGAATATTAAGCTTTTCGTTTGCATATTCCTCAGGCAACCTGGTTGGAACTGCCTTAGAAACCTTATCGCACAATGCGTATGGTAAATCCATAACCCTACCTACATCTCTAATGCACTGCTTCGCAGCAAGGGTTCCAAAGGTGATAATCTGTGCAACATTGTCATTCCCATACTTTCGGTTTACATAATCTATAACCTCCTGTCTTCTATCAGGACAGAAGTCAATATCTATATCGGGCATAGTCACTCTCTCAGGATTGAGGAACCTTTCGAAAAGCAAATCATACTTTATTGGCTCCATATCTGTTATATCAAGTGTATATGATACAACACTTCCTACTGCCGAACCTCGACCCGGGCCTACAGGGATTCCATTCTCCTTAGCAAATCTTATAAAATCCCAAACGATAAGGAAATAATCCACAAATCCCATATCTCGAATTACTCCCAGCTCATAATCCAGTCTCTCCTGTAACGAAGATGTAACATCTCCATACTTCCTTACTAAGCCTTTATTACACTGCTCAGTAAGATAAGAAAAAGCATCATATCCTTCCGGAACCTCAAACTTTGGAAGCTTCTGCTCTCCAAAAACAATCTCAACATTACACATTTGAGCTATCTTGTTAGTATTATCAATAGCTTCTAATGCATACGGAAATAAAGCCACCATCTCCTCTGACGACTTCAAATAATACTGACCACCTTCATATCTCATGCGGTCCTCGTCTTTTAGCAACTTACCTGTCTGAATGCAAAGGAGTACATCGTGAGCCTCTGCATCCTCTTCTAATATGTAATGAGAATCGTTAGTTGCAACCATTGGTATTCCTGTCTCTTTTGATAAGCGCATAACACCTACATTAACTGTCTGCTGCTCCGGCATACCATGGTCCTGAAGCTCCAAATAATAATTACCTTCACCAAATATATCAAGATGTCTCAAGGCAGCTTCCTTGGCACCATCATAATTATTATGTCTAAGATTGGTGGCTACCTCGCCGGCCAAACAAGCACTAAGGGCTATTACTCCCTTGCTATACTGTCTTAGTATCTCCATATCAACTCTTGGCTTGTAGTAAAATCCGTCAACGAAGCCTGCAGATACTATCTTACACAGATTGTGATATCCCTCATTATCCTTCGCCAAAAGAACAAGGTGATTATATCTACCTTCACCTTTTACAACCTCACGGTCAAAACGTGAGCCTGGAGCTACATATACCTCACAGCCAATAATAGGCTTGATTCCAGCTTCCTTACATGCCTTATAAAAATTAATGGCTCCATACATAACTCCATGGTCTGTAATAGCAAGCGCCTTCATTCCTAGCTCTTTTGCCCTGGCAACCAGCTCCTTTATCTTTGCTGAACCATCCAGCAAGCTAAATTCTGTATGGACATGTAAATGTGTAAAATCCATTATTATTCCTTCTTTCTAGTATCCCCAATGTTCAAACAACTTATAACTCCGCTATCTATTATATAAATTGCTACACTATTCCTCTATTATGCTATACAAGAATAGAACAGCTTTTTTCAATCCCTCTACCAATTTCTTAAAGCCCGCCAATCGAATGGCCTTAACCTCTCTATTTTTAATATATGCAAAGGTGTATTCCTCTCCTTTGTCTGCAAGCATTTCCAAATACTTCTCTAAAAGTGCCTGTGAATTAGGATGCAAAAGCTTTCCTGAACGACCTCTCTTATAGTACTCTAAAGGCTGTCCCTGATGATAGTTTTCCTTGTTGTATATCTTGCAGGCAGCTACTCTGTCACAAAACATCTCTACAACATATTTTTTTGGCATCTCCATACCTACAATGCCCTTAGTCTTATCCACACTATAGTCTATCCAATATTCTAAATGGTGCTTATTTCTACCTTTGTGATGAAGCCAGGCACTGGTATATCCTTTATCCTCACGCTCTGCATCATTAGGACTACGATTCCCCTGAAAATACTTAGCGCCCATAGAAAACTCTACCCAGGAATACTTTGATAAATCATGCATTATTCCCTGCCAATAAAGCCCAACTGCAAAACAATGCTTCATAACCTGCAGCTTATGTTTATTAATTGTCTTAAAATGCTCTAACCACTTCACATCTATCACCTCAAATTACTTTTCTACCCAATTGTCCTTTAATTCTTCTGTAACTATTATATCCCCATTCAAGTCCATAAAAATGGCCTGTGCATCATATTTTTTAAGCAATGGCAGTGACTTTTCATATCCCAACACAAAACACGCTGTAGATAACCCATCACTTACTAATCCGTTTTCACACACCACTGTCACACTTAGCAGACCACTATCGGCAGGATACCCTGTCTTGCTATCTAAAATATGATGATATTCTTTTCCCTCATAGGATTTATACTTTTCATAACCTCCGGAAGTAGAGACACAGGTAATAGTTCCCGGTTCAAATTCCAAATACCCTATCATAGCCCCTGTATCATTTGGCTTTAACGGATCTCTTACCCCTATCTTCCAGCTATCCCCATCATCCTTTTTTCCATATAAAAGAACACTTCCACCAACTGTTATAAGCGCTCCGGATACATGCTCCTCATCCAATACGGATTTTGCCTTATCTAACGCATACCCCTTTCCTGTAGCTCCCAAATCTATTATTATATCATCTGAATTTTTATAAACATAATAATCTGCTTCTGTGGAATTAGATGTTTCACCATATTGTTCCGAAATAAGCTCAACATTTTTGTAATCAACCTTTTTCAAGGCATCCTCAATCTCTTGATTAGTTGGAGGCGCAAATTCTTTGTCTGACTCTCCCTCTATATTCCACAAAGTTGCAAGAGGTCTTATGGTTATATCTAAAGCTCCCTCACTATCTTCACAGATATCAAGTGACTGTTTTAATGCCACATATAGCTCAGTGCTTATCCGGTTTCTTCTATCTGTATTGTTATTTACTCTTCCCAGCTCACTTTCTGCATTTCTCCAGGACAGCAGCTTTTGATCTAAATTCTCTATTTCTTCAACTATTCTTTCTCTTATAGCTGTGTCATCAACTGAACCTCTTCCCGTATAAACACTTACTGATATTGTTGTACCCATAGCAAAATAGTGTTCTGTATTATCAGTCTCATATTCTGCCCCTACATCATTAGAATTTTTCCTATCAGCAATAGTTACAATGGCAATTAGCCCTATTGATACCAATATCATCTTTAGAAGAGTAACGACCTTCTTGCTCATACTATATCTTCCCTAATAATTTATTTAACTATCTCACCGTTTGACTCAATGAGCTTTTTAAACCAATAACCGGACTCCTTTATGGTACGTTCCTGAGTCTGATAATCTACATGAATAAGTCCAAATCGCTCATCATAGCCCTCTCCCCATTCAAAGTTGTCCATAACTGACCAATAAAGATATCCAATAACAGGAACTCCCTCATCAGCAGCCTTCATCAATTCCTTTACATACCTTCTAATATAGTCAATTCTATTTCCATCTACCACTTTACCATCTAAATCAACCCAGTCTCGACATGTAAATCCATTTTCACCTATCATATATGGTAACCCATATCTCTCGTATATAAACTTTGCAGACCAATACATTACCTTCTCATCAACAACCCATCCTAAGCTATTACGTGGTACTCCCTGATATGCATTGGAATTATAACCATAGTCATTTTTAAAGCTTTCACTGTAGTAAACATTTGCAGTATAAAAATCCAGCGGCTGAGATATTAGCTCCATCTCCTCCTTTGTTGGATTAACCATATCTTCTCCATATAGTTCATATGCCTCATCAGGATATTTCCCAAGATATACCGGATCACACCACCATGTTATTGAGAAAAACTCTTTATTCTCAAGAGCCATAGATTCTTTTTTTGCTTTTTCTATAGCTTCCTTACTATCATTCTCCGGAATATGAACAGGCGCAATAGATACAAAGCTAACCTTACACTCCTGCTTTGCATAATTTCTAATATATTTAACGGCTCTTCCATGGGCCAATAATATATTATGAGACATTCTAATTAAATCCTTATTTGGAAGCTTTAAAAATGGCGCATGTCCACCTCTCCAATATCCACATCCAATAATACACTGTGGCTCGTTGAAGGTCATCCAATACTTAACCCTGTCAGAAAGGGCATCTATGACAACTTTGGTATACTCTTCGAACCATATAGGTGAATCAGGATTGAGCCAGTGCCCTCTACAATATAGCTCATATGGATAATCCCAATGAAACAATGTGACAATTGGCTCTATACCATTTGCCAAAAGCTCATCTACCAAATCCGAATAAAACTTTAGACCTTTGTCATTAACCTTTCCTGTCCCCTCAGGTATAACCCTGGCCCAGCTTATTGAGAATCTATAGTATTTAAGCCCCATCTTCTTAAGTAATTGAATGTCTTCTTTATATCTATGGTAATGATCACAGGCAATCTTTGCATCTTCGGTATACCTGACATTGCCCAATACCTTGCTGTGAACATCCCATATATTTAACCCTTTTCCATCTTCGTTATACGCACCCTCTACCTGATGCGCAGCTGATGCACCACCCCATATAAACTCCTTACAAAAACCCATATTTATATCCTCCTAAATATATTTATTAATTCAAAATAGATAATTTCAAAACTTTCACAAAAACTAATGATGATATCCCTCCATACGTTTTGTATAATCATCCAACTTAGCCTTCAGCTTTTTATAATCCTTTTCTTTTAATTCATTTGTATTTTCCAATGTTCTTAGCTTTTCCTCTGCCTTTTTTCTGGCACCTATAGCCAAATCTTTATAATTATTTTCTAAATTTATCTGAATCTCATTAAACAGCTCTTCTATCTCTTTTTTTGCTGCCTTCCCCTTTGAATTAAACATATACCCTCCTAATTGTAAGTTTTTCACACATTTATCATAAGCTAATAATTTAATATCATTGATTAAATTTTTTGATTATTATATAATTGTCAAGGATTATACCTTAACTAGATAAGTATATCATATTTAATAATATAAGACACTATTTTTTTACATAAAGCAAAGGAGGAAAGCTATGCTATTAGCTTGCCAAAATATAAGCAAATCCTTTGGTATCGTAGATATTCTAAAGGACGTATCATTTCACATAGAAGACAAAGAAAAGATAGCCATCGTTGGAATTAACGGCTCTGGCAAAACTACCCTGCTTAAAATAATAATGGGTGAAGAAAGTGCTGATTCCGGTCAAATAGTAATCGCCAAAGATACAACCATCGGCTATCTTTCTCAGCATCAAGATATTGCATTTGACAACACAGTATATGCAGAGATGCTTGAAACCAAGAGACATATTATAGATATGGAAACAAATATCAGAAAACTGGAGTTAGATATGAAGCATGCTTCCGGCGAAGAGCTGGAAAGGATAATGGAAACTTACAATCGTCTCCAAAATGCTTACGATAGAGAAAATGGCTATGCCTATGAAAGTGAAATAACAGGTGTACTTAAAGGCCTTGGATTTGATAAGGTTGACTACAATAGACACATTAACACTCTGTCCGGAGGACAGAAAATGCGTATCGCGCTTGGAAGACTTCTTCTTACGAAGCCAGATATAATCATTCTTGATGAGCCTACAAACCACCTGGATATGTTATCTATCGCATGGCTTGAAAACTTTCTATCATCATACCAAGGCAGTGTAATCATTGTAAGCCATGACAGATATTTTATAGATAAAATTGCCACCAAGGTGGTGGAAATTGACAATACTAAAGGAATCATCTATCACGGTAATTATAGCTATTATTCTAAAAAACGTAGCGAAATACGTGCTTCCCAAATGAAAGCATACTTAAATCAACAGGCTGAGATAAAGCACCAAGAGGAAGTAATTGCAAAGCTAAAATCATTTAACAGAGAAAAATCAATAAAACGTGCTGAAAGCCGCGAAAAAATGTTAGACAAGGTAGAACGATTAGATAAACCTACAGAGGTTGCTTCTGAGATGAAGCTATCACTTTCTCCTTCTGTAGAAAGCGGAAATGACGTACTTACAGTTACAGGGTTAGAAAAAAGCTTTGGTTCTAATCAGCTCTTCCAGAATCTTGATATAGAAATAAAGCGTGGTGAACACGTGGCACTAATTGGAGGCAATGGTACAGGAAAAACAACCATCCTTAAGATAATTAACAGACTTGAGAATAAGGATTCAGGAAATATCGCTCTTGGATCAAGAGTTAAGATTGGATACTATGACCAGGAGCATCAGGTACTGTCTCTTAATAAAACTATTTTCGAGGAGATTTCTGATTCCTACCCTGACCTAACAAACACAAAAATCAGAGGAGTATTAGCTGCATTTCTATTTACAGGCGATGATGTGTTTAAAAAAATTGGCGACCTTTCAGGCGGAGAGCGAGGACGTGTTTCACTAGCTAAGCTTATGCTCTCACCTGCAAACTTCCTCATACTTGATGAGCCAACCAACCATTTAGACATTCAGTCTAAGGAAATTCTAGAAGAAGCTATTCGAAATTATGAAGGAACTGTGCTATTCGTAAGCCATGATAGATATTTTATTAACAAAGTATCTACCCGAATCATAGAGCTAAAGGATAAAAAGCTATACAATTTTATAGGCAATTATGATTATTATGATAGTCACAAGGATAACGTATATGGTATAACTTCCGGAAAATCTAATCCTTTTACAAGTATAAGCGGAACACCTGAAAGCAATGATATTGCTTCTCCTACTACAGGTAACAGCACAAATTCAGCAGTTTCAGTTTCAAGTAAAGAGGATTATCTCAAGAACAAAGAAGAACAGGCCCGACTTAGAAAAAGAGCCAACGACCTAAAGAAAACAGAAGAAAGAATTGCACAGGTTGAAGTAGCTATGGAGCAACTTAACCTCGAGATTAACGATCCCGTTAATGCAACCAACTCACACAAGCTAGGCGAACTGGCAAAAAAATATGAGGAACTTGACGGTGAACTTTTAGAATTATACGAGAAATTCTATGAATTAGAAGAGGGGTAGCAATTGCTACCCCTTTACCTATTTTATACACAAGGTATCTATTAATCTTCGTTTGTTATTTCTATATCGGTTACAACACCTTCCATAAATGTAAAATTAATAGAATTACAATATATATCGTCTGTTACATCGTAGTCTGCTGTACGATATCCATATTCTGAATCTTCGCTGACATACTCATCTGTCGGTTCTCCCATAACTGATATAACATCCTCATAAGAAGTTCCCAAGGTAATTCCGTTACATAATACAACTGTGTACACATCATCGTAGCCTGATGTAAATGATACACTCTGAATATCACAATCAGCAACCACCTTGCTGGAATCTGTATAGTTCTTGAAAGAAACAAAGAATGCATTCTCTCCATCCTTATATGCCCATTCACTAAACGAGTAGTACATAGAATCCAATGTTTCTGCTTCTATTGAAGAATCAACAGAATATCCATCAGCCTTAAGCTGTGCATAAGATATTGGCCATGTATACACCTTTCCATCTAATGCAAATTCAAGACTCTTCCAATCATTAGTTGTAAAACCATAACTTGAAACATCAATCAAGCCAACAGACTCAACTGCCTCTGTAGTACCCTCAGTAGTTGACTCAGTTGTTGCTTCTGTGGTAGCTTCTGTTGTTGCTTCTGTGGTTTCCTCGGTTGTTGTTTCTGTTGTTGCTTCTGTGGTGACTTCTGTAGTTGCCTCTGTTGTCTTATCTTCCTTATCTTTCTTCTTATCATCACCACCACCAAGAATAAGTACCAATCCTACGATAAGCGCGATTGCAATTAGTACACATACAATAATAATAGCAATCTTGCTACTATTTCCTTTCTTCGGCGAATTATTATTTGAACCTTTATTTAAACTCATCTGTTGTGGGGTACCACCAAACTGTGGTTGTGCACCTGGCATTCCCTGTGATGTCTGACCAAACATTGGCTGGCCTGGCATTCCCTGTGATGTCTGACCAAACATTGGTTGTCCTGGCATTCCCTGTGGTGCCTGACCAAACTGTGGCTGGCCTGGTATTCCCTGTGGTGCCTGACCAAACTGTGGCTGGCCTGGCATTCCCTGTGGTGCCTGACCAAACTGTGGCTGGCCTGGTATTCCCTGTGGCGCCTGACCAAACTGTGGCTGGCCCGGTATTCCCTGTGGCGCCTGACCAAACTGTGGCTGTACTGGCATTCCCTGTGGCGCCTGACCAAACTGTGGCTGGCCTGGTATTCCCTGTGGTGCCTGACCAAACTGTGGCTGTACTGGCATTCCCTGTGGTGTCTGACCAAACTGTGGCTGCACTGGCATTCCCTGTGGCGCAACAACCTGAGGATTGCCATTCATATCTGGCTGTATGAGAACTGTTCTTTCATCATCACCAGCGTTTGTGTTGTTGAAGTTATTATCCATTTCTTTCGTTTCTCCTCTTATATACTAATATAATTATTTAATAAAAGCCTTTTACACTATAATACATTTAACAAAAAAAGTACACCAAAAATTATTTAATATGTATTATATAGATTGTTAGTTATATAAATACAATTCCTGCTCTAACCAAGACAAACATTACAATGACTAAAACATGTAATACTAATGATGCAATAGATATAAGCTTATTTTTCGCCTGTAAGCCTTGAACAGAAAGAATAACTCCGAAAACTACCAATATCCAATAAATGTATCCCACGAACATAATTATGACATTAAGAATTCCAAAAACAAATCCTCCAATAGCCATATTTCTATTTCTCTTATCTGCCTCATCTACAAAACCCTGATTCATCATCTGCATTTGTCTAATCTGACTTTCATTTCCGTAACCCTGCTGTTGGGCATATGGTGAAGAAGCCACAGCAGATAGTCCATCAATAGCTGATATAAGTTGTTTTATTTTATTCATATAAGGCGTTGTATTTGCAGCACCTACCATACCATTATCTAAAGGGAATGGCTTCTTTGGAGACTTTAAATATGCATATATAATTACTTGATTTCCATTAAAATAATACTCAAAGCACTCTGCAGTTGTCCAAAAACCATCTCCTGCCTGATAGTATTTTGTATCATACTTCTCTTTATATGCAAATTTGTTTGCTGAAAGCCAACTGGCTATGGTTTGATTCACCAAAGTTGGATCTGCAGTAAAATTTACAACATACTGTGTTTTCCTTTTCGCCATATAAATATTTCCTCCCGTGTATATAATACTTATAGAATACAAGTATTTTTATTTCGCTCTTAATTCTATAATATCATCAATATAATTACAAGAAAACAAAACAAAAAAGACCAGCAAAGCTGATCTTTAATTAAATACACTTAAATGTACCTTCAGAACTTCACACAGATGAGACTTTCATCTCTTTAAATATTCTCCCGTTTCAAAGAAACCTCTAAGGATAAGCCCTCGACCTATTAGTATTAGTCAGCTGAATGTGTTACCACACTTACACTCCTAACCTATCAACCTTGTAGTCTTCAAGGGGTCTTACTCCGAAGATGGGATATCTTATCTTGAGGGGGGC
>JAFTPO010000034.1 GCA_017463225.1 Lachnospiraceae bacterium
CCATAGAAGCTTTATCATAAGCATCCTGCTCTGTAACTGTTATGATTTCATCATAAACCTTAGTATCTAAAATCTCAGGTACAAAATTGGCACCAATTCCTTGCAAGCCGTGAGGACCAGCCTTTCCGGTAGACAAAAGTGGCGATGACGCAGGTTCTACTGCAACCACCTTTACATCCGGCTTCTTAGACTTAAGATACTGTCCGATTCCCGTAATAGTACCACCTGTTCCAACACCTGCAACTAGAATATCCACATCTCCATCTGTATCCTCATATATTTCCGGGCCTGTTGTCTCAAAATGAACTTTAGGATTTTCCGGATTTACAAACTGTCCTGCTATTATACTATTAGGATTCTCAGTTTTAAGCTCCTCGGCCTTTTCTATAGCACCAGCCATACCCTTGCTTCCTTCAGAAAGCACAAGCTCTGCGCCATAGGCTCTAATAAGCTTTCTTCTCTCCTCAGACATGGTTTCAGGCATAACTATAATACATCGATAGCCTTTTGCAGTTGCCACAGATGCTAAACCTATACCTGTATTGCCTGATGTTGGTTCTATAATAACTGAATCAGGCTTTAATAATCCATCACGCTCTGCAGCCTCTATCATTCCCTTTCCAACTCTGTCCTTTATGGAACCTGCCGGATTAAAATACTCAAGCTTTGCAAGAAGCTTTGCCTGTAAATTATATTCTTTTTCTATATGTGTCAGCTCAATAAGAGGTGTTTTTCCTATAAGCTGCTCTGCGGATGAGTAAATTTTAGACATACTATTCCCTCCTATATTCTTATCTATTGCTAAGTATACTCTATTTTTTGTTTTTTACTACAACTCTAATTTATATAATTTCCATTTATATCAAAAAACAGATCATAACAATAATCATATATTTCATAACTATCTGCTGCTGAAAAAGACCAATACTTTTTTGACAATAGCTTACGCCCTCCTCCAGTTTTCATATCCTGTTTACCGCTAAATCCAATCTCTTCGCAATAATCATCCTCATACCAAACTTTTATATTAAACTGAAAATCTGGACCTGCACCTACATTATCAACAAACCAATTAGCATCTGTATCCAAATCATATAATTTATTTCTAAACTCTTTAACCTCTGTCTCATCTGTTATATATACTGTTCCAAAACCAGAATTCTTGTATTGAGTTCCATCATATAAACAAACTATTTCAATACGCTCAACCTTATATATCCTATATGATGCAAAATGTTCATAATTTCTCTTGAATAACAGAATTCCTACTATCACAATAACCATAATTATAAATATTGCTATTTTTCTTTTTGTTTTTTTATTTATATAACCTATAATTTCTTTCATCACCACAATTCCTTCTTAAATTCAATAGAATCCTCCTGTGTAATCTCTCTTATAACCCTACACGGATTACCTGCTGCCAACACTCCCGATGGGATATCCTTGGTAACAACGCTTCCTGCACCAATAATTGTTCCACTTCCTATGGTAACACCACCAATTACAGTTACATTTGACCCAAACCAGCAATCATCACCAATTACTATAGGCTTGGCATACTCCAAATCATAGGCTGGTCCATCCTCTCTAAAGCGCATCCTTCTCTCCTCTGGAAGGTATGGGTGCATAGGTGTAACCAAGCTAACATTTGGTCCAAAGAACACATCCTTACCAATGGTTACAGTGCTACAATCTAAAACTGTGAAGTTAAAATTTGCATAGGAATTTTCTCCTATAAACGTATTGTAACCATAGTCAAACTGTATAGGCCCCTGAAGATACACACCCTTAGACAGAGTTGGAATCAGCTCCTTAAGGATAGAGAGTCTCTTCTCCTCCTCTTCCTCATAGGTACGATTATAGTCTGTGCAAAGTCTGTGGGCCTTAGCTCTTCCCTTTGCCAATTCTTCTCCCGATGGATCATATATTTTTCCTGCAATCATCTTTTCTTTTTCAGTCAATAGCTTGTCTGTCATCACTAATCCTCTTTTCATTAATCTGTAATCTTATATACCATTTGGTCTTCCTGCTTTTTAAAGCCATATCTTTCATACACAGGCTGACCCATATCTGTAGCAGCAAGGGTGATATGTGTGTATCCTAATTCCTTACACTTATTAACAAGCATATCCACAGTTTTAGTAGCAATTCCACGACCTCTATACTCAGGACAGGTATACATATTTATAATATAACCTCTCTTACCACTTATATTATAAAAGGTAGGCATAACCGCATATAAACACACTGCTCCTGCACCTACAAATTTATCTCCATCAAATACTAATACCGCTAGCTGAGTTCCATCAGCGATAGCCCTTGCATAGTAAGGCCTTGTGGCAGCTTTAAGCTCTGACATATCAGTATCTGGATCTAGCTTAAGCATATCTATAAGAATGTCCATTCTGGTGGATACTAAGATGTCTATATCTTCAGTTGTTGCAAAACGGTAGGTTAGTTCCATATAAACACTCCCTTACTATCTAATAAACATTTTCAATAATACTAATAAATTCCGGTGGTAAACCATTTTTAGCTAATTCCTTTTGTTCAAAAGACATACCATACATAGCCTCAGCAACAGCTCCGACAATGCATGAATTTGTATCTGTATCTCCACCCATAGATAACACTCTAATTATAGCATCCTCAAAGGATTCCGAATGATATATTGCGTACAGACAATTCCCTATAGTCTCGCCACAGGTGGAATTAAACCTTGAAAATGGCTTATACTCTATCGGTAACTCTAATTTCTTATATACTTTCTCTCTATCTAACCCATTTCTAAAATAGAAAATCATTAAAGCAATTGTTGTAGCACAATCTATAGCCTCTATAGAATTATGTGATGGTATAGTAACAAGCTTTGATTGCTTAATTACTTCTTCTTCGCTGTCAAACATAAAGCCTACCGGAGATATTCTCATCATAGCGCCATTCCCAATACTACTAGAACACCCCTGTCCCTTCGCCCATAATACAGCATTTGGAGAAAATGATGTCTTAAAATAAGGCTTATAGTGCGGCAAATAGTCTTCATAATCTAATATATATTGTCTTAAAGCCTCGCCATAATCCCTATTATTGATAATAGCGTCCATAACAGCTATTGTTTCTATAGTATCGTCACTATAAAATGAATCTGTTAAATCTATTTTTTCTATATTTATCGGCTGTACTGATTTTGTCTGGTTATATTCATATATACTTCCAGCTTTATCACCAAAAATTGCACCTAACATATTATCACTCCAAAAAACAATTTGATTTGAGTCAAATATTTTTCATTTACAGATTGTCCTAATTCTTTCACACATAGCTTCACCAAGCTTTTTATGGTTTTCCTCATCCATATGAAGATTATCTACCAGCGAAGCCTCTGCATATAAAGATGCATCCATAAACTCTAGCTGATATTTCTCACAAATCTTCTTATATTCCCCTGCTAAAAATTTAGACTCTCTTACGCTTGTCTCATCAAATTCGTCGGCGAATGCACCACCATTCGTCACCATCTCATCTCTGATTAATATTGGTGAAGCAACAAGAAGCTTAGGAACATTAAACCTGTCCCACATATTCTTATCAAGTATAATCTTAACACATTCCTCTATGCCCTGTGCAATGTATTTTGCAGTACATGGGAATATATTCTTTAGCTCATTACTTCCCACCATAAGTACAACCATATCAACCGGCTTATGGGACATCAAAATAAGCTTGAGATTATGTATAAGACACCTTTCCGGCATATAAGGGTCAACGCTAAGTATAGTTCTGCCATTTAGCCCCTCTTCTATAATCTCGTGTTCTGGCATAAGATTTGCCAAAACCCTTGTCCATCTATTCTTATGTCTAAATCCATCCACCGGATCATATCCCCAGGTATTACTGTCTCCGATACATAATATGCGCATAATAATCCCTCAACCAATTTTACTATGATGCACATAGTATTATATTGCATATTTTTCACTCTATCAATATTTTTGAAATATATTCAAATCATTTATAATACACTAATTAACTGCATCAAACCGCCAGACATTAATGCCACTATCAAACCCAATACGCAGCCTATCATAAATCCACGAGCGTGGAACAGATAGTTCTTATACTCCTTTTCCATATCCTCTGTTCCCGGAATTCGTAACTTTTTGCTATGGCAAAAATTACCCCAATCCAAAACAACTAAGTCATATAAATTTACCACAAGAAAAACAACAAATACATGTTTAAATGTATCTACAAACCCTCTGCATCCTGAAAGATAGGCTATTAGTGAAAGCACCACCACAAAGAAGAATACTCCAAATATTTTCTTTTTGATATGAAATTCTTCTCTCTTCTTTATCTTGTCCTTATATTGCGGAAGTGACTCCACTCTCTTAATTATAGCTGGTGGATAAGACACTATCATATTAAGAGGGTCTTTATATACACTAGGAACAATAATTAAGGTAAACAATATACAACAAACAACACACTGAACAAATAAAGCCATAACAATACCTCCTTACTTCTTAGCTATCATACAACAGATTGGTGCCAGTTTGCTACCTACCTTGTCATATTCCATAACCTTAAATCCATTATTTTCTATATACTCCTTGAATTCATTGGCTGTAGGCTCCATATAGGACTTAAATCCAAACAGACTAATAAACCCAGAACGAATTGCAAATCCTACGCCCTCACCATGGGCAAATGTTGGTGCAAACATTATGCCATCATCTTTTAATACTCGCTTAATTTCTACTAAAACTTTTTCAGGATTCGGCATAATATGAAGTGCATTCGCAATAAATACAGCATCAAAGCTTGCGTCTTTGTAAGGAAGATTTGTAGCATCTTCTATACAAAAGCTCAAACCAGAAATCTCCTTGTGTTTCTTACCTGCAGCCCTTGCCTCCTTAACCATATTCTCAGAGAAATCAGTAGCCTTCCAGCTATTTACACTGTCAGCAAGTATATATGTAAACATTCCAGTTCCGCAGGCAAGCTCTAGTACATCCATGCTCTTATTCAAATAAGGCTTAATCTTGTCACATACCTTATTATACTCAGCATCTGCATGCTTCATAAATAATGAATAGATAGGTGCGTATCTCTGCCAAAATTTCTTGTTATCCTTGTTTACATTCTTATTCCTCTTACTCATAATCTCAATCCCTCTCCTCTATTTTAATTATTGAAATATATCACATCAAACAAACCATATGCCCAAGATATTAGGATGTAAAATATTTTAGAGTTCATATGTAAAAATTTCTTTTATTTTGATACATGAGCATTTGTTCATATTTTGATTATATGAACATTCAATCATATGTTTGATTTATTGTCAATATTGTTTTTCTTAAAAATAGTGGAAATCTATAATTGTTGTTTTACAGATAATATGTTAATATCATCTATAATATAGGAGGAATAATATGATGAAAAAATTACTAACCATTGCTATTATCGTATTGATTGGATTATTTATCTTCAACCAAATAAAGACCAATAATGAAGAAAAGATAAAAAATGATTATGAAAAAATCAACCAAATAAAAGAGATGTGCGAAACCATTGCCAATTCCAACTATAAATATACTTTCGGAAGTGACACTAATACTTGGTATATTATGGAGTTAGAGGTAATTCACCAAAAAGATGGCGATGGATACAGTAAGATGGAAGAAATCCTAGGGGAAGATTTTAAAACAAAGCTATCCAATGGCGATAAGATATTTGTTGGATTTTTACCAAGAACTACTTCTTACAGAATATATGCCGGTGTACCTGAAGAATCAAATATGATTTATCCAGATTGGAATTACTCAGAGCTTGAACAAAAATAAACTAAAGGGATTATTGCAATAACATATAAACTGCAATAATCCCTTGTTTTTTCCTACGCCGCCAAGTCTCTCTTACCGTATCTCACATAAGCTACAATCACACTTACCACCATCACAATCATACCTAACACTAAAGCTGGTGCTTCCACCTCTCCTGTGCTGAATATGTCAGCAGCATTTGCATAGGAAAATGGGCTGATTAGCTTGTAATCTGTCAAATCAGGTATTACTCTAGCCATAAGATCATAAGCATAGAATATCATTACAAGACCTAATCCTAAACCGAGCTTATTTTTCTTCATAAATGCTGATAATCCAAAACATATTCCTGCTATCTCAAGGTGCATCAGAAGCTGCATGCCATGATAGAGTAAGAATCTATCAAAATCTATGTCCTCACCTAATATAACTATTCCAAGAGCATATGCTCCTACAGTAATTACATTGAATAACACCACATTTGTTATTACCGCCATAAGCTTAGAAGTTATAACCTTTCCTCTAGCTACAGGAAGGGTGAATAAAAACTCACTGGTATGTCCGTCCTCTTCCTTTGACAACATAACCATACTAATAATTGCAGCAAACATAGATGCCCCTAAGCTATGTACTGTACCAACCTCTGTGGAGTAAAAGCCTGCCAATGTAGCAATACTTAACTGACTCATACCAAACGCATCTGCAAATGCACCCATCTGTGAGAAGCTTTCAGCCATGCCTTCCATCTCTTCCTTCATAGAGTTAAAAAGCAATATACATACAAAGCACATGCCTCCAACTGCCAAAGTCCATATTAAAAATGTTTTATATAACAATTTCATTTCATGCTTATATATAGTTGACATAACATCATCCTCCTACTTCTCATAATAGTGCATAAATATCTCATCAAGAGATGGATCCTCTATTAAGATATCCTCTATATTGTGACCTGCTAACTCATCTGCTATCTTATTCAAATCTCCCTTATACAGGAAATTCTCCTGCTTACCATCTCTAATCATCTTGATTCTCTTGGCGTTAGTCTTGGTAATCTCTGCAACAGTATCTACCTTTATAAGCTTACCCTCTCTCATAATAGCCACATTTTTGCAATAGTTTTTAACCTCAGAAAGAACATGGGTGGAAAGCATACAGGTTGCTCCCTTTTCCACATA
>JAFTPO010000035.1 GCA_017463225.1 Lachnospiraceae bacterium
CGTGTATGAAGTTTGTTTTTGTTCGCACTCTAACAATACTATCTTGGGACGATCCTGTCACTGCCTTTTTTAGAAAAACGTAAAAACTGCGCCATAACCTTGGAAGGCCATCGCGCAGCGATTTTGTTCAATTTCAGTTTTCATTTGAGGCATATTGCCGGAATAAAAAGATTGGTTTATAGTGCAAAGAAGGGAACGCGTTTCCAAAAGAAGCTCTTTTTTGCGCAATAATGAAGGTGTAAACATAGAAGGACTGTTTTTAGTATGTGGGATATAAAGGGAATCTCTGTCATAAAAGGTAGAGGTTCCTATTTCTTTGCATAGGTTAAGAACTTTAACCTGCTCAGTGATGTGTCCTTGCAGAGTCGCAATTTGCCGAAGGAGAATTTTTTCCATTAGCGCTAAAAAAATGGAATTGATTATCAGTTTATGTTATATTACATGTGTATCGAAAGGAGCGTGGCAAAATGAAAATGAAAAAGAAAATTATACCAATTATTATTTCGGCAATAATCTTTCTTGTGGGCTGTATTACGGCAATTATCGGTGCAATTATTGTCAATAAGGGCGAAGTACAGCTGTGTCCCGAACTTGATGTGTTCAGCATTACCGATAATAGCATTGGAAAGGTGTTCAGCTGTACAATGCAGGAAGGTGAAGAAAAAAACGGAGAGCCTTTTGCTTTCTGGATTTATACTACCAATTACGAGGATAATGACTTTTATCTTACATATGCCGACAACGGCACGGAACAAGTAGTTATTGCTTTTTTAATTCCACGTACAATTTCCGTGGAAAACTATTCAAAGCTTAAAGGTATCGTGCGTAAAAGCGACAGTGCTATGAATGACAGAATTGCAACTTCAATTACTGAATTCAAATCGTATATAACGGAAAATTACGGCAGTGCAGAGGGTGTTGTCGATATGGGCAACCTTGAAACACTTCACGAAAAAATCTCGCCGTATTATATTGAAGTAACAAAGGATACAAACGGAGAAATTTATATACTGACAGGTTGTGCGGTTATGGCGGTTGCTTTCTTTGCAATTCTCACAATCCTTTTCGGTAAGAAATTTCTGATTGCTTTGGCATCTATAATTACACTCGCCGCATTAATTCTTGCCGTTATCCTTATGGACAAATTCAGAACAATGTCCTCTGTAACAGAGGTTTCCGACGGCATCTACAAAATGAACTGCTACTATGACTACAAAGGTGATGAATTCATCAATGCAGATATTAGTACTATTGACGAACTTACTGAGTGGCTGGTAAACAAACATTTCTTCGGATTGCCGATAGAATTTGACACGGGCAATTTCAGCTGTTCGACATTTACTGCCGCAACTCCCGACGGGAATCGTCTTTTCGGCAGAAATTTTGATTATAACGAAACAGATACCCTTATATTCTACACCGAGCCGGAGAACGGATATGCTTCTTACGGTTTAACTGACCTTCGGTTCTTCGACATCGGAACAGAAAATGGGCTAGATGGAAATTCTATTGCCGCAAAGGCTCTTATGCTTGCCGCACCGTATGTCACTATGGACGGCATCAACGAAGCAGGGGTAGGCGTAGGAATTTTAGAACTTGACATTGACGAAGTGCATCAGGATAACGGAAAATCAGACCTTATGATTTTTGCCGCAGTAAGAGGCATTCTCGATAACTGTGCAACCGTTGACGAAGCGATTGCCTTGCTTGAAAATTACGATATACATTCCTTTCTTTCTCGTTCATACCACCTGTTTATTACAGATAAGACAGGCAAATCCGTAATTGTGGAATGGGCAGACAATGATATCTTTATCGTAGAGGATACCGCCTGCACAAACGACGTAATGAGTGAAAACAGATTTTATGACCCTGAATGGCAGTGCGACAGATACGATACAATCAAGAAATGGCTTGCCGATAAGAATGGTGTACTTACCGAAGACGAGGCTATGTCGGTTGCTTCGGATGCAAGCATGAACAAAAACAATTTCAGTACCGAGTGGTCCTGTATATATAATCTCAATGATTTCACAGTGGATATCTGTTTTGACAGAAACTATGAAACAAAGTATTCATTTACACAAGAGGATTTTAGGTAAAGCGTTTTCATGAATTAATCATAAAACTTGCAGTTTGCACTTGCTTTATCAATAATAATTTAATATCTAAAAAATAAAAGCATATCAACAGCCTGATATGCTTTTGCTTTTTCTACAACATTAATATCCCAACAGATTCACCAACGGACTTGAGTGTACTTAGTATGTACTCGATAACATGTAGGACAAAAACAAAAAAGCCTTGTTTTTACAAAAAATGACCCATGCCATCAAATCGCAACGCTACGCGTTGCCCAGTGATGCGGCATTCAACCTATAGGACAACAAAAAAATAAGTACGCCCGTGAGCAAGCTCCCGTCGCACTTATTTTTTATTGTCCTGCATGGCTCATTTTAACGCACAAAAAGAGCGCGAGACGTCGCTAGGCGCCAGTGGCGCCTGTTAAGCGACGACCGAGTCGGGAGACGAGAAGATCGAACTTTGAGGCACGGATGTGCCTCAAAACAACAAAAAAGATGATATCCTGAGATATCATCTTTTTGTTGTAACGAGAGCGCGAGACGGGGATCGAACCCGCGACCCCCTCCTTGGCAAGGAGGTGCTCCACCGCTGAGCCACTCGCGCATTTCTTAGGTCGTTTCCTTAACGACAAGTAGTATATTACCACAGCGATTTTGAGATGTCAACATTTATTTTGAAATTTTTTTAGATACTTTCCATATACTTAATTATTGAAAAAAATCACTTCTTTGTTATAATAGTGAAGAAGTAAATTTGGCTAAGATTTTATAAGCATATGCTTGGGAGAGGTTTTATGAGTAAGAAGAAAAAAACCGCACAGAATACAGCTGACGCCAGTGTTAAGCTGGTTGATGATATTAAGCTGGATGAGGATATATTGGAAGAGACTGAAGAGTTTCATGCAGAGACTTCTGTAGATATAGAGGATGCGGCAGATGTTATGGATGAGAATTTAAGCTTCTTTCAGAAGCTTAAGAGAAAAGCTCGCAGAGCATGGTTGTATTCTATACATACATGGATATTCAAGTGTTTTCTTATAGCGTTACCGATGGAGCTGTTGCTGGAGATACTGGGTAGGCGTTCTATATTCCTAGGTGTAAAGTTTATGGTTACCCAGCCTATAGTGTTTATTTATAATACATCTATAGTATTCTTTACATTGCTTTTTGCTTTGTTTCTTAAGAAGAGAGTTTTTGGACTTATAGCCATATCTACCCTGTGGTTAGCCTGCGGCATTATTAATTTTGTTGTACTGGGCTATAGAGTTACTCCATTTGCTGCCATCGATTTCCTGATGTTTTTAGATGTGTTCAGTATGCTGGATGTTTATCTCACTAAGTTCCAGCAGGTGCTTTTGCTGTTAGCTATAATAGCAGCCATAGTTGCTCTTGTGATTTTGTTTAAGAAGAGTCCCCGCTTCGAGGGAGATAGAAAGGTTAAGGGTACTATGGTGCTCTGTGTTATCGCTTGGTGCGTCGTGTGGGGAATGACAAGCTTTGCGGTTAAACATAACATTATATCAGATGATTTTGCTAATCTTGGAAATGCATATAAGGACTATGGTTTTGCATATTGCTTTACCAACAGTATCATAGATAATGGTATCGACAAGCCGGAGGATTATAGTGAGGAAACTATGCTTGCTATTAAGGCTGAGCTTGATACAGTTAAGGAGACTGGGAAGAAGGAGACTCCAAATATAATAGTGATTCAGCTTGAGACTTTCTTTGACCCAAATGAAATAGTTGGGTTAAATATGAGCGAGAATCCTATACCTACCTATACCAGCTTTAAGGAACAGTATCCTTCAGGATATCTTACAGTTCCTGCATTGGGTGCAGGTACTGCAAATACTGAGTTTGAGGTGCTGACAGGTTTTTCTTCGGGCTTCTTTGGAGCGGGAGAGTATGCCTATAAGACTACTGTAAATGAAGAGCCTGTAGCGGGACTTTGTAGCATATTAAAGGGCGAGGGCTATGGAACCTATGCTATCCATAACAACAAGTCATCCTTCTATGATAGAAGAAATGTTTATGACAAGATGGGCTTTGACTGCTTTATACCACTGGAGTACATGTATGACCTTCAGTTTACCTCTACAGGATGGGCTAAGGATGAAAGTCTGATTAAGGATATTATGAAGAGCTTGAGAGATACAGAGGGGCAGGATTTGGTATTCACTATAAGTTTGCAGGCCCATGGAAAGTATCCTATAGGAGAGGATACCTGTGAGGAGCATATTTCTCTTACCTATGGTGAGGATATAGAGGTTCAACAGCAGATGATATATTATGTAAACCAGCTTTACGAGATGGATGTGTTTATATCACACTTAAAAGCAGAGCTTGATGCCTATGGAGAGGATTATGTACTTGTTCTTTATGGTGACCATCTGCCATCTATAGGTCTTACCGAGGATCAGTTGCCTAATCATACATTGTTCCAGACAGAGTATGTTATAGTTAATAACATTGGTCTTGGTCTTACTATGGAGGATGAGGATTTGGTGGCAGACCAGCTTTCTGTTAAGCTTCTTGATGCTCTTAATATCGATGGAAGCTATGCATACAAGGCGCATAAGTATTATTCCGGTCAGGAGAGAGAGGATAAGCTTCGTCTTATCGCCTACGATATGCTTTTCGGTGAGAAGTATATGTATGATGATGGGATTGTTGTTCCGGAAACTGGCATGAAGATGGGCGTAGATGTAATCTCTATAACCAGTGGAGAAAATGAGACTAATCATATTGTTATAAGAGGCGAGAACTTTACAGAGTATTCTGTAGTTTACGTGGATGACAAGGATTTAGAGACCATTTACGTGGATAGACAGACCCTAATGGTAGAGGATGAGCAGCTTGAGCCTGGTGATGAGATTACTGTTAGACAGGTGGACAAATCTCATCATGAATTAAGCAGCACAGAAATCTATGTATTTCAGTAAAAATGTACAGAAAAATAAAGTCAAAAAAGTGAATTTTGTATTTGAATAAGCAACATTGTTATTGTATAATAGATTAAATATGATTTAGTTACGAAATAACTTAAGGAGAAAGTATTTATGGCACCAAAATTTGATGTTAACCACATTAATCCTTTTTTACAGTCTTGTCTGTCTATCGTAGAGAGTGTTACTCAGGTTAAGATGACTGTAGGAAAACCAGAGAAGACAGATTTTTATCTGAAGGATAGTACGTATGCTATTCAGGTTGGAGTAGTTGGAGCGATGAAGGGACAGGTTATCCTTGCTATGTCCGAAGATAATGCCAAGGATATAGCTTCAAAGATGATGTTCGGTATGCCTGTTGAGGAGCTTGATGAGATGTCATCATCAGCCTTAAACGAGCTTGGCAATATGATTATGGGTAATACAGCAACTATCTTTTCAACTCTTGGAATACTGATAGATATTACACCACCACTTGCAGTGTTTGGTAAGGATCTTCATTTGAAGTCTGATATCGAGGGTATTAAGGTTCCTATGATGAATGATGGTAAGGAGTATTTTGACCTGTACATTTGCGTAGTTCAAGAATAATTTTTTGGTAAATTATATCGTTGACATAAGTTGTTTAAAGTGATACTATACATTTTAAATTTTTAAAAGATTAAAGAATTAGTATGAAAGGAAAAGACCAACATGGGAAAGATTATTGGCGAAGGAATAACCTTTGATGATGTACTCTTAGTACCACAGTTTTCACAGATTATTCCTAATGATGTAAACTTGACAACAAAACTTACTAAGAAGATCACACTTAACATTCCACTTATGAGTGCCGGTATGGATACTGTTACTGAGCACAGAATGGCTATTGCTATGGCTAGACAGGGTGGTATTGGTGTTATCCACAAGAATATGACTATTCAGCAGCAGGCTGAGGAGGTTGACAAGGTTAAGCGTTCAGAGAATGGTGTTATCTCAGATCCTTTCTTCCTTTCTCCAGAACATACATTACAGGACGCTGATGATCTCATGGGCAAGTTTAGAATCTCAGGTGTTCCTATAACTGAGGATGGCAAGCTTGTTGGTATTATTACAAATAGAGACTTAAAGTTCGAGACAGATTATACTAAGAAGATTAAGGAGTCTATGACTTCAGAGAATCTTATAACTGCCAGAGAGGGTATTACCTTAGACGAGGCAAAGGAGATTCTTGCTAAGGCTCGTAAGGAGAAGCTTCCTATAGTAGATGAGAATATGAACCTTAAGGGACTTATCACTATTAAGGATATTGAGAAGCAGATTAAGTATCCAAATGCAGCTAAGGATTCACAGGGTAGACTTCTCTGTGCAGCAGCTGTTGGTGTTACTCCTGATATATGTGACAGAGTTGATGCACTTGTGGCAGCTAAGGTTGATGCTATCGTTATTGATACAGCTCACGGTCACTCAGAGAACGTTCTTAAGACATTTAAGATGATTAAGGAGAAGTATCCTGATCTTGATGTTATCGCTGGTAATGTAGCTACTAAGAGTGGCGCACAGGCTATGATTGATATGGGCGTTGATGCAGTTAAGATTGGTATCGGACCTGGTTCTATCTGTACAACAAGAGTTGTTGCAGGTATAGGTGTTCCACAGATTACAGCTATTATGGAGGCTTATGAGGCAGCAAAGGTTGCTGGTATCCCTGTTATCGCTGATGGTGGTATTAAGTATTCAGGAGATATAACAAAGGCTCTTGCAGCTGGTGCTAATGTTTGTATGATGGGTAGTCTCTTTGCAGGTACTGACGAGAGCCCTGGAGATTTCGAGCTTTATCAGGGACGTAAGTACAAGGTATATAGAGGTATGGGTTCTATCGCAGCTATGGAGTGCGGTAGTAAGGATAGATACTTCCAGTCTAACGCTAAGAAGCTTGTTCCAGAGGGCGTTGAGGGACGTGTTGCATACAAGGGTTCAGTAGAGGATGCAGTATTCCAGTTAGTTGGAGGACTTCGTTCAGGAATGGGCTACTGTGGTGCTAAGAATATTGAGGAGCTTCATGAGAAGGCTGAGTTTGTTAAGATTTCAGCTGCATCACTTAGAGAGAGTCATCCACATGACATTCAGATAACTAAGGAAGCACCTAACTACAGTGTAGAGTAAGCTATTTATTAACGCACGCAAGAAAGCTACTTGCGTGCGTTTTATATTTTTTGAGAGGTAATATGTTCGTAATTTTACTGGCCACTTACAATGGAGAAAATTACATAGAAAAACAGATTGATTCCATATTAAATCAAAGCTATGATGACTGGCAGCTTGTTATAAGTGATGATGGCAGTAGTGATAGAACGGTTGATATTATAGAGAGCTATGTAAGGGATTATCCGGGCAAAATTAGCTTTATTAGGAATCAATCAGGGTTGCGTGGAGCCTATGGTAACTTTATGAATCTTTTAAATCAGGCCCCAGAGGGAGACTGTTATGCTTTCTGTGATCAGGATGATGAATGGTATACCGATAAGCTGCAGGTTATGGCTAAACATTTTAATGAGTCAAACACAAAACCATTGTTGGTATATCATGATTTAAGGGTTGTAGACAGTGAGAAAAATGTGCTGGGAGATGGATTTAGAGCGTATACCAAGCTGGGTGACAGAGAATGGAATGGCTTTTATACCCTTATGAAGTATAATATTACTCCCGGATGTTCAGTTTGCTTTAATCACAGGCTTAGAGAGCTTATTATAACCCCGAAAAATCCAGTTAGTATTCACGATTGGTGGACTATGCTTGTAGCCGCTGCGTTCGGTGATATAGTAAGAGAAGATAAGGTTTTAGGCATATATAGACAGCACGATAGCAATACTCTTGGAATAGTGGAGAAAAGCTCTGGGTTAGGACTTGTGGGAAGATACCTAAAGCCTGGAAGACTGAGATGGGTATTCGCACAGATAAGAAGTGCTAAGAAAGAGGCGCATAGTATGCTGAAGGAGTTTTTTGCATCCTATGGTAATGAATTAGAAGGTGAATTAAGGGAACACCTTAAGAAATACATTCATTATCTGGAAACAAACAATAAGCTTTCAGCTCTTTTGTATGGCTTTAAGAAGCAGAATCGCCAGAAGGGGGTTGTGAAAACCGTTTATTACTGGATGTGTAGCTTGTAATATAGACATAATTAATGGAGTAAACAAATATTTACAAATTATATAATAAGTGATATATTATTTCCGGATGGTATTCGAGAGAAACCATACCGGAATTTTATATTTTAAAGAGTTGTTTGATTTCTTTGTATTCCACCATAATGTGAGTTGTGGATAAGGTCGTAGCCTGATGGAGCGATACTTTTTGGTTGAGGGGAGAGAGAATGGTTCTGTTTCATAATTTCTGGTATGTATGATTGTGCTCAAAGCTTAGGTGCATTCATAGAATACATCCTATATTTAGCCGGCTGGCCGGATTTCAAATTAATTTCACTAATATAATTCAATAGGATTTTGAAAAAAGGCTATAGCTATGCTTTTTTAGGAGGTTGATGCGTTATGAAAAAATCTGTAACTACATTTGCGACTGGTAAGGCAAAAGGAGAAAAGCTCACTATGCTTACAGCCTATGATTATTCTACTGCAAAGCTAATTGATTCTACAGGAATTGATGCAATACTTGTAGGTGATTCTCTGGGCAATGTTATGCTTGGATATGAGGATACTATTTCTGTGACTATGGAGGATATGATCCACCATGGTGCAGCTGTTGCCAGGGGTGCTGAAAATGCCATGGTAATTATTGATATGCCTTTTATGTCATATCAGACCTCTATCTATGATGCAGTAGTAAATGCCGGACGACTTATGAAGGAAGGTAGAGCAAACGGTGTCAAGTTAGAAGGTGGTACTGAGGTTGCTGGTGCCATTAAAGTCATAGTAAATGCGGGTATTCCGGTTATGGCTCATATTGGACTTACTCCACAGTCTATAAATTCCTTCGGTGGATACAAGGTTCAGGGTAAGGATGAAGCTGCAGCAGCAAAGCTTATAGAGGATGCCCTGGCAGTTCAGGAGGCAGGTGCCTTTGCCGTAGTTTTGGAATGCGTTCCTGAGAAGCTTGCAACACTTGTAACTGAGAAACTTTACATACCAACCATTGGAATAGGAGCCGGAGCGGGCTGTGATGGGCAGATTTTGGTTTATGCTGATATGATGGGTATGTTCTCAGATTATGTGCCTAAGTTTGTCAAAAAATTTGCAAACGTAGGAGATGCTATGCGTCAGGCGTGTACTGCTTATGTTGAAGAGGTGAAGCAGGGAAGCTACCCAGCCAAGGAGCATACATATGCCATAGATGATCAGGTTATAGAAAAGCTTTACTAGAGTTTAAATATGGAAGGGAGAATTCAGTATGAATGAATTATCTAATATAAAGGTGGTTGGCACCGTTGAAGCAGTAAGAGATTTTGTGAAGGCTTGTAGAAAGGAAGGTAAATCTGTAGGACTTGTACCTACCATGGGATATTTGCACGAGGGTCATGAAAGCCTGATAAAGAAATCTGTAGCTGAAAATGACGTTACAGTGGTTAGTATTTTTGTCAATCCTATGCAGTTTGGTCCTAAGGAGGATTTGGCTTCATATCCTAGAGATTTAGAGGCAGATACCAAGCTGTGTGAAAATGCAGGCGCTAACCTTATATTCCATCCGGAGCCATCGGAGATGTATCATGATGATTTTGCTTCATATGTGGATGTGAACGGACTGACTAATGCATTGTGTGGATTATCCAGACCGGGACATTTTAGAGGAGTGTGTACAGTAGTAACAAAGCTTTTCAATATTGTAACACCTGATAGAGCGTATTTCGGGGAGAAGGATGCTCAGCAGCTTGCTGTTATAAAGAGAATGGTTGCTGATTTAAATATGGATATAAAGATTGTCGGTTGTCCTATTATAAGAGAGGAAGATGGCTTGGCAAAGAGCTCTAGAAATACTTATCTTAGTCCTATGTCAAGGAATGAGTCTTTAATTATCAGTAAATCTATATTTATGGGTAAGAAGATGATAGAGGATGGAGAGAGAAGCGCTGCTAAGGTAATCCAGGCAATAAAGGATAATATAAATACAAGTGCTATAATGGATATCGACTATGTGGAGATAGTAAATGGTCTTACTATGGAAAGTATAGAGGAGATTAAGGGAGATATTCTATGTGCTGTGGCTGTAAGAGTTAACGGAGATGCCAGACTTATAGATAACTTTATGATGACTGTTGAATAAAGTCAGTACCCTTGCAGAGATAGTTTAGACTGTGATAGAATAAGGAGAATAGATATGCTTATTAATATGTTAAAGAGCAAGATACATAGAGCTACAGTAGTTCAGGCAGAGCTTGACTATGTGGGAAGTATAACTATAGATGAGAAGCTTATGGAAGCTGCAGGTATCAATGAATATGAGCAGGTCCAGATAGTGGATGTGAACAATGGAAACAGATTTGAGACCTATGTTATCTCAGGGGAGCCGGGAAGCGGTATGATATGTCTTAACGGTGCTGCTGCCAGAATGGTTTCTACAGGGGATAAGATTATTATTATGTGTTATGCCCAGATGACACCGGAAGAGATGAAGGAACATAGCCCTAAGGTCGTTTTTGTAGATGATAATAATGCTATTAGTCGAGTTACAAGCTATGAAAAGCATGGATTGTTGAAGGATATGTGCGAACCATAATGTAGCGTGTTTACATTAGAAAATCAGGGAGGATGATAATATGTTAACAGGGAAGAGAATTGTATTGGGAATAAGTGGAGGTATAGCGGCATATAAGATGGCAAATGTTGCCAGTATGCTGGTTAAGCTCAATGCTGATGTGCACGTTGTTATGACTGAGGCAGCTACACATTTTATCACTCCTCAAACCTTTGAGGTGCTCACAAAGAATAAATGTCATATAGATACATTTGGCAGAGATGAGGATATACATGTGCCACATGTGACACTGGCTACTACAGCAGATGCATTTCTTATAGCACCTGCTACAGCGGATATTATAGGTAAGATAGCTAATGGCATAGCAGATGATATGCTTTCCACTACAGTGCTTCCTGCAACCTGTCCTGTTATTATAGCTCCTTCTATGAATGTTCATATGTATGAGAACAGGATAGTTCAGGATAACATAGCTAAGCTTAAAAGCTATGGTTATGAGATAATAGATGCTGAATCCGGATATCTTGCATGTGGTGATACCGGAAAGGGTAAGCTTCCTAAGGAGGAGGTTTTGGTAGAGCATATTCTTAGAGCCTGTGCTAAGGAGAAGGATATGGAGGGTATAAATATCCTTATTACCGCCGGAGCAACTCAGGAGTCCATAGACCCGGTTAGATATATAACTAATCATTCTACAGGAAAGATGGGATATGCATTTGCCAGAATGGCTATGTTAAGAGGTGCCAATGTTACGCTTGTTACAGGTGAAACATCTATAACACCACCTATGTTTGTAGAGGTTGTTAATATAAAGTCAGCTAAGGAGATGTATGACCAGGTTACTGCCAGAGCTCCAAAGATGGATGCCATAGTTAAGGCAGCTGCAGTTGCTGATTATAGACCGGTAAATGTTTCAGACCAGAAAATCAAGAAGAAGGATGGAGATATGAATATATATCTGGAGCGAACAGATGATATTCTAGGGTATATCGGTGCAAATCGTTCGGATAAGCAGGTTATATGCGGATTTTCTATGGAGACAGAAAATATGCTGGAAAACTCACGAGCTAAGCTTGCAAAGAAGAATGTTGATATGATTGTTGCAAATAATCTTAAACAGGCAGGTGCCGGATTTGGAACAGAGACTAATGTGGTAACCATCATCACTGCTGACGAGGAGATTGAGCTTCCTATGATGTCCAAGGAAGCAGTTGCTGATAAGATATTAGATAAGATGGGTGATGTGTATCATCAGAAGAATATATAGTTAACAATTGCAGTGGGGATGTGCCAGGATATTGCACATCCTCTTTTTTACGAAAAAAATTCAAATAGTTTAGTAATTTTACCGAAATAAGGGTTGCCATAATGTGACAATTAGATTAAAATTATATAAGTATTTTTGAAAAGTGAGGTACTTAAATTATGGAAGCATACAAGCAGGAATTTATAGAATTTATGGTTGATTGTCAGGCTTTAAAGTTTGGTGATTTTACTCTTAAAAGTGGAAGAAAGTCTCCATTTTTCATGAATGCAGGTGCTTATGTAACAGGTTCTCAGCTAAAGAAGCTTGGAGAGTACTATGCAAAGGCTATTCATGATGTCTATGGAGATGACTTTGATGTATTATTTGGACCGGCATATAAGGGTATTCCTATAGGAGTTGTTACAGCGGTAGCTTATAGTGAGTTGTATGGTAAGGAGGTTCGATATTGCTCTGATCGTAAGGAAGAGAAGGACCATGGAGCAGACAAGGGAAGCTTCCTTGGAAGTAACTTAAAGGATGGAGACAGAGTAATTATGATAGAGGATGTTACTACATCCGGCAAATCTATGGAGGAGACTGTTCCAAAGGTAAAGGGAGCAGCTAACGTTGAGATTAAGGGTCTTATGGTATCTCTTAACCGTATGGAAAAGGGTACCGGTGATAAGTCTGCACTTGATGAGATTAAGGAGAGATATGGCTTTGATACAGCTGCCATCGTTAATATGGCTGAGGTAGTAGAGCATTTATACAATAATCCTTACAAGGGACAGGTTATCATCGACGACACATTGAAGACTGCAATAGACGCATATTATGATCAGTACGGTGTAAAATAAGGCATATACCTAAGTGTGGAGGTAAGAATCAATGGAGAAAATGTATAACAGATTAACTTCTGTAGGAGTCAGTAATTTGGTTATGGGTATCATTACTATAGTGATGGGAATTGGCGTAGGTATAGTAATGATAGTAAACGGTGCCAGACTTATTGCAAGCAAGAAGGATATTACATTTTAATAATAAGGGCTGCACCTAAAAAGTGGAGCCCTTATATACTTAATGAAATGTGGGAGAGACAGGATGCCGGATTATATTTTGACATATTCAAAGATAAAGTTTACCCCGACTAAACCAGTGATGGAAGATATTAAGATTGAAGATATAGCTCACGCGCTTTCTATGCTGTGTAGGGCGAATGGTCACTATTCATCATTCTATTCTGTAGGAGCACATTGTCTAAACTGTTATGAGGAGGCTTGTGCCAGAAGAGAAAGTCAAAGGGTTAAGCTGGCTTGTTTGTTACATGATGCCTGTGAGGCATATATTTCAGATATAACAAGACCGGTGAAGCAATATTTAGATGAATATAAGAGTATTGAGGAGAGACTGGCTAATTCCATATACGAGAAGTTTTTGGGAAGTCCATTAACAGAGTATGAAGAGAAGATGGTTAAGCTTATTGATGATGCAATGCTCTTTCATGAGTTTTTAGAATTTTCGGGAGAGAAGCTTGCGGAGGAAGCACCTTACGTAGCTGCTACCCCTGATTTTTACAGAGGAACTATGAAGCAGGTGGAACAGGAATACTTAGATGTTTTTAATTCCATCGACCTTAATGATAATACAGAAGTAAAGGAGACAATTAAATGGATAAGATAGATATTAAGATTTTAAATTGCCTAAAGGATAACGCCAGACTGACGGCATCTGCTATAAGTGAGAAGATTAATCTTTCTGTATCAGCAGTAATAGAAAGAATTAAGAAGCTGGAAGGTAATGGAGTTATAAAAGGATATACTATAGAGCTGGACCAGGAAAAGCTTGGAAACGATGTTGTTGCCCTTATGGAGGTTAGCCTTGAACATCCTGATTACAATCAGGATTTTATAGCTATGGTGGAGAAAAATCCACATATTGTTGCTTGCTTTTATCAGACAGGTGTATATGATTTTGTTCTTCAGATTATTACAGATTCTAAGGAGGGCTTAGAGGCTGTATATAGAGATATTAAGTGCTGCAAGGGTGTTGATAAGACAGAGACACACTTCGTGCTTAAAACTATAAAGGATGTATTCTGTGTGTTGCCGGAGGAAGATGATGAATAAGAAAAGTTTGATAACAAGTATTATTGTAATCTTATTGGTTGCGTTGTCATACCTGAAGGTTGTTCCGGAAAGTGGCGTGGTGTATCTGGTATTTAATATTGTATTTATTGTGGCAGGTTTTTATATGCTTATTAAAGGTGCTGATATATTTGTTGATGGAGCATCAAAGATAGCTACTAAGTTTAATATACCACAGATGGTTATAGGACTTACCATAGTAGCCTTTGGAACCAGTCTTCCTGAAGCAGCGGTTAGTATTAAGGCGGCTTTATCAGATAATGCAGGTATTACCGTAGGTAATGTGGTAGGAAGTAACATACTTAATATACTGTTAATACTTGGTGTTTCAGCCTGTATTGCAGCTTTACCTATTAAAAAGAATACGCTACTTATAGAGATGCCATGTGTTATAGTTGCAACAGTAGCCTTACTTGTTATGGGAATTATAGGTAATGTTATTTCTTTTGTGGATGGTATTATACTTTGTGCTATGATGGCAGCTTTTATGGTGTATCTTGTTCACCAGGCAAAGCATGGTGATGCAGATGATGAAACAGAACTGTCTGAGAAGGATACCATGGTTAAGCTTTTGCTTCTGGTTGCTATAGGTATAGTATGTATCGTTTTAGGAAGTAATGTAACAGTTGATGCTGCCAGCTATGTAGCAGAGAAATTTGGTATGAGTACCAGATTAATTGGACTTACCATAGTGGCATTCGGAACCAGTCTTCCGGAACTTGTAACATCAGCTACAGCTGCCAAAAGAGGTAAGGTTGATATTGCTATTGGTAACATAGTTGGAAGTAATATCTTCAATATATTGTTTGTTGTAGGTGTATCTGCACTTATCACACCGGTAGCATTTGAAAATGCATTTATTAAGGACACGGTTGTAGCTATAGCTGCAGCAGTATTGTTGCTTTTATGCGTTGTAAAGGATAAGAAGCTTAAAAAGTCCGGCGGTGTTATTATGTTGGTTTGCTATGCGGTTTATTTTGCATATATTTTATATACCAATTATGCAGGCTAGTATTTAAAAGAATAAAGTGTTGGGTTTATGGACATATAGCTGATATATGTCCATAATCTATTAGGAGAAGTGATAGCTATGAATTTGATAGAAAGAGAAGAGAAGGTTGGATTGGTGCTTGAGGGCGGAGGAATGCGTGGTATGTATACTACGGGTGTTTTGGACGTGTTCCTGGAGGAGGGATTAGTTCCAGACGCTGTTATAGGAGTATCCGCAGGTGCTGTGTTCGGATGTTCCTATATGTCTGAGCAGCATGGAAGAGGCATAAGATATAACCTTAAATATATTAATGATGACAGATATGCCAGTGTAAAGTCATGGTTGAAAACAGGAAATATATTTAACGCTAAGTTTTGTTATGATGAGATACCTAACAAGCTTGACATATACGACTATGATAGATTCAAGGAGAATGCTGCAAAGATTCCTTTTTATGTGTGCTGTACCAATGTGGATACAGGAAAACCAGAGTATATCAGATGTACAGATTTTAGAAAGGAAATGGATTATATGAGAGCGTCAGCGTCTCTGCCATTAGTATCTAAGATAGTCTATAAGGGTGGCAAAAAGCTACTAGACGGAGGAACTGCAGACAGTATACCGGTAGAATACTTTAGAAGTATAGGCTATAAGAAGAATATAGTAGTATTAACCAGACCTGAAGGGTATGTTAAAAAGCCGTCATCTACAGCTAAGCTTTTAAAATTCAGATATAAGAATTATCCTGAATTTATAGAGGCTAATATTAACCGTCACCATAATTACAATAAATCCTTATCTGATATAGAAGAGCAGGAGAGACGAGGAGAGACTATAATAATAAGGCCGTCGGTGGAATATAAGATTGGGCGTATAGAGAAGGATAAGGAAAAACTTAAATATATGTACAAGCTTGGACGTAAGGATGCAAAGGCAAAGATAGAAGAATTAAAGGCATTTTTAGAAATGTAGATAAAGTAAAGAAAAGGTAGGATGTTAGCGCTTGGCTAATACCTACCTTTTCTTTGTTTTAGTTATTTGTTTAAAGCTTTTTTGTTTTTCTCAAGAAGCGTTATAAAGTCATTAGAACCTACAGGCTTAGAGAACAAATATCCCTGTAATGTATCACAGAATTGCTGTTGAAGTACCTTGAGCTGGTCAACGTCTTCAACGCCCTCGGCTACAACGGAAATATCCATTTTGTGTGCCAGAGATATGATTGAATCAGCTATACAGCGATCTTTTTCGTTGCTACATATTCCATCGATAAAGGATTTATCAATCTTAAGTGTATCGATAGGAATCTGAGTCAGGTAATTAAAGGATGAGTACCCTGTACCAAAGTCATCCAATGCTATGGATGCGCCTAAGCTCTTAATCTGATTGATTAAATCAAGATTGTGTTCAAATGAGTTCATAAGTACGCTTTCGGTGATTTCTATCTCCAGATTACTTAAATCCATTCCTGTTTTTTCAGGTATGGACCTTATGGTTTGCATAAGGCGGCTATCCTGTAGCTGTGTGGTTGAAACATTTACGGATACTCTGAGATTACCGTAACCACCATCTATAAGAGCCTGATTAAATGTACATGCTTCATACAATGCCCATTCGCCTAATTGATTGATAATTCCGCTTTCCTCAGCGATTGGAATAAATTCTGATGGAGGGATGAAGCCTGCCAGTTCAGAGTCGATTCTCATAAGAGCTTCAAAGCCGGTTATCTGACCTGTGCTTACGTTGACCTGAGGCTGATACTGAAGATAAACCTCGTCGTTTTCTATTACATGTGATAGTATTTCTGCTAAATCGTTACGTCTGTTAAAGTCATCCTCCATGTAGCTGTTAAAGAACTTATAGCTGTTTTTACCGGAGGTTTTTGCGCTGTACATAGCGATGTCGGAATTCTTAATAAGCTCGCTGGCAGTAAGTCCGTCATTAGGGAAGAGGGCAATACCAACACTGAGGGAAACACTTGCTGTTTCACCATCCAGGTTATATGGTTTCTTTATTACGTGAACAAGGGTGTCTCCAAATGCGTCCAGACTGTCTATGGAGCTATAATTCTTCTTCAGTATAAGGAATTCATCTCCACCGGTTCTAGCAAGTATATCCCCTTCAGATATACAGGAATTAAGTCGTTCGGCAACCTGTTTAAGGAGGATATCGCCATAGTCATGACCTAAGGTGTCATTAACATTCTTAAAGTTATCCAAATCTAAGAAAAATACTGCATGTTTTTTGAATTGAGCACCATTTTTCTGAAGTATATCGTGGGCATATCTTAGAAATGCCACACGGTTGTAAAGACCTGTCAGTCCGTCATGGTAAGCCAGCTCCTCTATGTGAGCATAATTCTTCTTTAACTCTAACTCGTTTGCTTCAAGCTGCTTTTTTGATTCACTAAGCTGATTGTAGTTTGTGGAGATAATATTCATCATGTTGTTAAACATGTCGGAAAGCTCTCCAAATTCATCGTTAGATTCAATTTCACATTTCAAATTCAGATTACCTGCTGCGGCTTCAGTCATATTATCCTTAAGTGTTATGATAGGGTTAGTGTACTTGTGAGCCAGGTAACTACTGATATGTACTGAAATAAAAAGGATTATAAGTAGCGTAACAAATAGTGTAATAGGAAGAGAGGAAAGTATCTTTTGATATTCGGTTCCCTCCTGTTTTATAATATAAATCCAATTGTGATGATTGATTTTGCTGTAACCATATATTTTGTTGAAGGAAGAACCTTTGCTTATATTGCCCTGAGAGCTTGATGAAGCAAAAGTTTCCATAGCCTGCTTGGATAAATTCTTATCACCTGTGAGACCCTCTGAATTGAAAAGATATGTCCCGTCATCTGTTAATATGAAGGCATCTCCGGTGCTAGGGAGAAAAGATCCAAAGTACTCAGCAGAGATATTGGCTCTAATAAGACCTACAGTAGTGTTCTTGACAACAACAGGGGTAAGAACCTCGATACTGTTTGTATTCTTGTTGATGTTTGAAGCACTCATAATAGTTGTTTTGGTAATGCTTGTAACATCTATGTTCATGTATTCCTGCCAGTCAACAAGGGTTGAGGTATCCTCGCTGGTGGAGGCTACAAAGTAACCGTTTATATCATATATGTAATAAGTGATGTTTCCTTCGAAGTTGAAGACAGCTTCGTTAAGAGTATGCATAACCTGCTCGTAGTAGCTGGAGGATGTGCCTAATGATATTCCATTATAGTTTTCTAACAGAATACTTTGTACAGCACCGGTTCTGGCAATTCCCTCCGCCTCTGCCACCTGAACCTCAAGCTGGGCATGGAAGCCCTCGGCGTAGCTGGTTGCAAACTGCTGTGCTGAATTCTTAGCAAGCTCTAGATACTTTCCTCTGGTTGAGGAATACATAAGAAATGTAAGAAAAATAAGCGGCAGTGACGCTAAAAGTATAATTGATAATCGCAAAGATTTTTTGATAGACATATTGTTTTCTCCGTTTGTAATAGTAAGTAATTTTGTCATATGTTCTGCAGAAAACAAGAGAATTTCTGCGCTATTACTATTATATAAGAAAGAATATCATTATTCAATTATATTTTATGTAAAGTTGACTAAAATACGACTTATTTTAGATGTTAGAACAGTTTTTATGCCAGGGATGTTTATTGTAGAATTTACTAATATAAAGTTGATTTATTGTTGAAAATTGTGTATAATAAATAAAATTATGCGTCTTGAGGAGGTATTATATGTTTGGAGTATATTTTGGAAAATATTTGCAGGATGTTGGAGTTTTAACATCAGAGCAGTATGTTGATATTATTGAACAGAGCAGAACCGCAAGAGTAAAGATGGGATTGCTTGCTGTTAGTGAAGGCTTTATGACAGAGGCGCAGGCTGATGAAGTTAATCAGCTTCAGGCTATGAAGGATGCTAGATTTGGAGATATTGCCATAGAGAAGGGATATCTTAATGAGGAGCAGGTGTCAGCACTTCTCAAGAAGCAGGGAGATTCATATTTGCTTTTTGTACAGGCGCTTGTTGAACGTGAGATTCTTGATTTAGAGGAGATACAGAGACATCTTAACCACTATAAGAAATCAGAGAGACTTACAGCTCTTGAGATAGATGCTCTTAAGAGTTCTGATATTGATAAGATAATACCTGTATTTATTAAAGATGCTTCAGTACCACCTATAGTAAGAGATTATATAGCTCTTATGGCTAGAAATGTTGTAAGATTTATTGATAATAAGGTTCGTTTTGAGAAGATAGAGAGAATCAATACATATACAACTAAATATATAGCCAGTCAGTGCTTTACAGGAGACTACGAGCTGTTTATAGGAATCTGTGGCCAAGGTAATAAGATTATCGGAGAAACCTATGGCAAGGAGGAGTTTGAGGCTATAGATGAGGATTGCTTAGATGCAGTATGTGAGTTTATTAATGTAAGCAATGGACTGTTTGGTTCAAAGCTTAGTCAGGAGGAGGTAAAGATAGATATGCTTCCACCAAACATGTATGTAAATGACACAACTATCAGTACAGAGGGTATGATGTTTATGCTTCCTTGCTTTATCAAGGAGCAGAGAGCGGACATAGTTATCTGTATGGAAACAAAGTGGAACATAAACTAAGGGGGATATAAACTAATGGCAAATATATTAATCGTAGATGATTCAAGAACTTCAAGAAGAATATTAAAGGGTCTCTTAGAAGGCGAGGGATATACTATCGTTGGTGAGGCTGTCAATGGACAGGAGGGCTACGAGAAGTATGCTGAGCTTAAGCCGGATCTTGTAACTATGGATATTACTATGCCTGTTATGACAGGTGTTGAGTCTCTTAAGAAGATAAAAGGAGAGTTTCCAGAGGCAAAGATTATAATGGTATCAGCAGCAGGACAGCAGCATAATATGCTTGAGGCAGTTCAAAATGGTGCGGCAGAGTTTATTGCAAAGCCATTTGATGCTGAGGAGATTAAGAAGGTTATTAAGAACGTTCTTGAGTCATAATTAGATTAAGACATACTATTTCAAGAGATTATAAAGAATATAAGTCGCCATAGACGAGCTAGCTTGCTATATGGCGACTTATATTTTTTGTCATATTTTAATTATTCAGTATTGCCTAATTGGTTTTTTTTAGGTATTATTAAATAGCGTATGTAGGTATATTATGCCTTATGTATTACGATTATAATATGCAGTCAAATAAGATTGCTAAGGAGGATAAATATGAGCAAGGTTAGAAGAATCTACGTTGAGAAGAAAAGCGATTATGCTGTAAGAGCTACTGAGCTGAAATCACAGATTAAGGATTACTTAGGCATTAAGGCTGAAGCAGTAAGAGAGCTTGTTCGTTATGACATGGAGGGCGTGTCAGATGAGACCTACGAGAAGGCAAAGGTAACTGTTTTCTCGGAGCCACCTATTGATGTAGTTTACGAGGAGAGCTTTCCTGTAAATGATGGAGAGGTGTTCTTTTCTATGGAGTACCTTCCTGGACAGTTTGACCAGAGAGCAGACTCTGCTGAGCAGTGTGTAAAGCTTCTTAATGAGAATGAGGAGCCACTCATTAAGTCTGCAACCACCTATGTTATAAAGGGAGATATAAGTGCAGAGCAACTTGAGGCAATTAAGGAGTACGTTGTAAACCCTGTTGACTCAAGAGTAGCAGATGAGGCAAAGCCGGATACTTTGGTCACTGTATTTGACGAGCCTGCAGATGTAATTGTATTTGACGGTTTTAAAGATATGGCAGAGGACAAGTTAAAGGAGTTATACGATTCTCTTGGACTTGCTATGACATTCAAGGATTTCCTTCATATTCAGAATTACTTCAAGAATGAGGAGAACAGAGATCCATCCATGACAGAGATAAGAGTTCTTGACACTTATTGGTCAGATCACTGTCGTCATACTACTTTCTCTACAGAGCTTACAGATGTTAGCTTTGATGATGGCTACTACAATGATATGATTTCTTCAACCTATGATAGATACGTTGAAACTGCAGCAGACATTAATGCAGGAAGAGACGACAAGTTTGTGTGCCTTATGGATATAGCTCTTATGGCTATGAAGGCATTAAGAAAAGCAGGAAAGCTTGAGGATATGGAGGTTTCAGATGAGATTAACGCATGTTCTATAGTTGTTCCGGTTGAGATTGATGGAGTAACAGAGGAGTGGTTAGTAAGCTTTAAGAATGAGACTCACAACCACCCAACTGAGATAGAGCCATTTGGTGGTGCGGCTACATGTCTTGGTGGAGCTATTAGAGATCCACTTTCAGGACGTTCATATGTATATCAGGCGATGCGTGTAACTGGAGCAGCTGATCCAACAGTATCTCTTAAGGATACTATGAAGGGTAAGCTTCCACAGAGAAAGATTGTTAAGGTTGCAGCTGCCGGATATAGCTCATATGGTAACCAGATTGGTCTTGCAACAGGTCATGTAAATGAGATTTACCATCCAAACTATGTGGCTAAGCGTATGGAGATTGGTGCTGTTATGGGTGCTGCTCCAAGACGTGCAGTTAAGAGACTTAACTCAGACCCAGGTGATATTATTATCTTACTTGGCGGCCGTACAGGTCGTGATGGCTGTGGTGGTGCTACAGGTTCATCTAAGGCACATACAGAAAGCTCAATTGAGACTTGTGGTGCTGAGGTTCAGAAGGGTAATGCGCCTACAGAGAGAAAGATTCAGAGATTATTCAGAAGAGAAGAGGTTGCTTCTCTTATTAAGAAATGTAATGACTTCGGAGCAGGTGGTGTATCAGTTGCCATTGGTGAGCTTGCAGCAGGTCTTAAGGTTGACCTTGATAAGGTACCTAAGAAGTATGCTGGTCTTGATGGTACAGAGCTTGCTATATCAGAGTCACAGGAGCGTATGGCTATAGTTATCGATCCTAAGGATGTTGATACTATGATGAAGTACGCTAACGAGGAGAACTTAGAGGCTGTTGCAGTTGCTACAGTAACTGAGGAGCCACGTCTTGTGCTTAGCTGGAGAGGTAAGGATATCGTTAATCTTTCTAGAGCTTTCCTTGATACAAATGGTGCACATCAGGAGACTGCTGTTAAGGTTGCTATGCCTTCGAAGGAAGCAAATTACTTTGATGAAAAGGTAGAGGTTAAGAATGTTAAGGAAACTTGGTTAAATACTCTTTCTGACCTTAATGTATGTTCACAGAAGGGTCTTGTTGAGATGTTTGACTCATCAATAGGAGCAGGAACAGTTACTATGCCTTATGGTGGTAAGTATCAGCTTTCACCTACACAGACTATGATTGCTAAGCTTCCAGTGCTTAGAGGTAAGACAAATACAGTAACTATGATGAGCTACGGTTTAGATCCATATCTTTCAACCTGGAGCCCATATCATGGTTCTATATATGCAGTTCTTCACTCAGTGGCTAAGATTGCTGCATCAGGTGGAGATGTATCTAAGATTAGACTTACATTCCAGGAGTACTTTGAGAGACTTGGAAATGATCCATATAGATGGGGTAAGCCACTTGCAGCACTTCTTGGTGCATTTGATGCTCAGATGGGACTTGGACTTCCGTCAATCGGTGGTAAGGACTCTATGTCAGGTTCGTTTAATGATATTGATGTTCCACCTACACTTTGTTCATTTGCAGTTGACGTTGCAGATTATATGGATGTTGTTACTACAGAGCTTAAAGAGGCTGGAAATGTACTCTTAAAGGTAGATATTAAGAAGGATGAGTTTGATAAGCCTGATTACGCTAACGTTCTTGAGACTTACGCAGCTCTTCTTAAGGATATTAAGGATGGAAAGATTGAGTCAGCTTACGCAGTAGGCTTCGGTGGTATTATTGAGGCAGTAAGTAAGATGGCGTTTGGTAATAAGCTTGGCGTTCATATCCTTGACAGTGTTTCTAAGGATGCACTTGTTGCTAAGGATTACGGTTCAATTATTATCGAGGTTAAGCCTGAGAATGAGACTAAGCTTGCTGTTCCTGCAACAGTAATCGGTGGTGTTAAGGCTAGTGCTACATTTACCTATGGTGACACTACAATTACTATGGATGAGGCAATTGCTGCTTGGACAAACACTCTTGAGAAGGTATTCCCAACAGAGTCAGGTGTTGAGCAGAATGATAAGATTAATGATGAGCTTAAGATTGAGGATGGAGTTGTTAAGTCACCTATCTATGATGGTGGAAGCATCCTTATAGCTAAGAATAAGATTGCTAAGCCAAAGGTATTTATTCCTGTATTCCCAGGTACTAACTGTGAGTACGATTCACTTAGAGCCTTTGAGAATGCCGGGGCAGAGGTTGAGACTATAGTATTTAAGAACCAGAATCCTCAGGATATTAGAGATTCTGTAGATGCATTTACTAAGGCTATCAGTCAGAGCCAGATTATTATGTTCCCAGGTGGATTTAGTGCAGGTGATGAGCCGGATGGTTCAGGTAAGTTCATCGCTACAGCATTTAGAAATGCTAAGATTTCTGAGGAGGTTATGAAGCTCCTTAACGAGAGAGATGGTCTTGCACTTGGTATCTGTAATGGATTCCAGGCACTTATTAAGCTTGGTTTAGTTCCTTATGGTGAGATTATCCCACAGACTGACGATTCACCAACCCTTGCTATGAACAGCATCGGTCGTCACCAGTCAAAGATGGTTTACACTAAGGTTGTAACTAACAAGAGTCCATGGCTTAAGAAGGCTACTCTTGGTGGAGTTTACACAGTACCTATATCACATGGTGAGGGTAGATTCGTGGCAAGTAAGGAGTGGATTGAGAAGCTCTTTGCTAATGGCCAGGTAGCAACTCAGTATGTTGATATGGATGGTAACCCAACTATGGACGAGTACTTCAATGTAAATGGTTCTTACTATGCTATCGAGGGTATCACAAGCCCAGATGGTAGAGTACTTGGTAAGATGGCTCACTCAGAGCGTAGAGGTACAGCTGTTGCTGTTAATATCTACGGTGACCAGGATCAGAAGATATTCGAGTCAGGTGTTGAGTACTTCTCATAAGATAAATTATAGCTAAGTTAAGGTAGTCCTTACCCTGTGGTGAGGACTACCTTTTTTTGATGTTGTGAATCGAAATATTAAGGTACAATTTAATTGAGAATTAAAGGGGTGTAAGGTATAATTATATTTAGATTGAAGTTGTAAAATATAGTATTTGGGGATTGCTTATGTTGAATAGAAAATGGCTGATGTGTATAATGCTTTTTCTGGTGGTTTTGGTATTTGGTATATTAGCACCGGAGCTTAAGGATAGAGATTATACACATATAGATAGAGAGGAAACAACTGAATATAAAGTGGAGCAAACATCGGAGAATACATTTGAACCAGGTACTCAGGTTACGGAGATTGTTGATATAGAACCTACCGAAGAAGTGGAAGTATTGACCACAGAGGCTGTGATGGAAGTGCCTGTTAACACTAATCCTTACATTTTGTCTGACCAAGAGGAACTTATGGTTTACAGACTTGTTGAAGGCATGACCATAGAAGAAAAGGTAGGACAGCTATTTTTTATAAAGGATGACGGAAGGTTTGATTATAATATACTACAGGATTATCCTGTGGGTGGGATAATTATGTTCAAAGGCGATTTCGTGGGTAAGTCCAAGGATGAGCTTAAGAAGTATATCAGTGATTTTCAAGAGAATTCTGATATTCCTCTTCTTATAGGTATAGATGAGGAGGGGGGAACTGTGGTTAGGCTAAGCTGTTATAGTGAGCTGGCGGATTATCAATTTCAGTCTCCTAGGGCTTTGTATTATTCCCATCATACAACTTATGATGGAATACATACATGCCTTAAGGAGGATGCTGAGGCAAAGTCAGAGCTTTTAAAATCCTATGGGATAAATGTTAATTTTGCACCGGTGTGTGATGTAGCCACGGATCCTAATGACTTTATGTACAAAAGAGCATTCGGTGATGATGTGGATGAAACCTGCGAATATGTTGAGCAAATGGTTAGTACCATGAACGATTGTGACATGGGCTCGGTGCTTAAGCATTTTCCAGGATATGGTAATAATGGTGATACTCACAGAGCTGTTGTGAGGGATACCAGAGATTATCAGGAGTTTGTGAAAGTTGATTTTAAACCCTTCGAAGCAGGGATAGAGTCCGGAGCATGGTGTATACTGGTGAATCATATAATAGTTGAGGCCTTTGATAAGGACATGCCGGCTTCACTTTCTGAGGAGGTTCATAATATTCTTAGAGAAAGATTTGAATTCGGTGGGGTTATTATAACAGACGACCTTATGATGGGCGGTGTAGCTGATATGAAGGATAAGGGAGAGGCGGCTGTATGCGCTATTAAAGCGGGAAATGATATGATACTTTCCACGGATTATGATGTTCAGTACAACGCTGTATTGGAAGCTGTGCAGTCTGGAGAGATTGCAGAGGGAAGACTGGACCAGTCGGTTAGACGAGTTCTTAGATGGAAGATTTTTTTAGGAATTATAGAGGTTGAATAGGGTATAGTTCAAGAATTGTTTATCTTTGTGAAATTATAATGAATTCCCTTGACTTAAAATATATAAATGATATTATACAGTAATATCAAAATAGTTTTCTGTTAAACTATACTAAGGAGGCGTGGTTATGTGTGAGATGGAATCAATCATATTTACCAATTTAAGTAAATTTAAAAAATTATACGAGAAGAAGCTGTGCAAGATATATGAAAAGTATGATCTTAGAAAGATAGATATGGAGATAGTCGTATATCTGGGAAATTGTGGAAATGAAGATACAGCAAGAGATATAGCTAATACCAATATGTTTACCAAGGGGCATATATCTCAGTCCATAAAAAGACTGGCGGAGCTGGGCTTTGTTGAGATTAATCAGGACAAAAATGATAAGAGAGTTCAACATCTTAAGGTGACAGAAAATGTTAGACCTATGCTAGAAGAACTGAAGAAAGAAAAGGACAATGTGGCAACATGTGTTTTCGCAGGCATAACAGAGGAGGAAAATCAGATGCTTGCACAGATATTTGATAAGATGTGCGCAAATATTATGAAAGAGATGGAAAATGTAGATTAATAATATATCGGAGGCAAAAGTATGAGACAGAAATTTATGAGCTTTATGAGGGGAAGATATGGAGTTGATAAATTATCAAATACACTTGTATGGATAGCTTTTGCACTGATGATAATAAATATAAAAGCAGGAAGCAGTCTTATATATGCATTGAGCATAGCGTTATTGATATATGCTTACTATAGGATGTTTTCCAGACAGATAGGTAAGAGAAGTAGGGAAAACGAGTGGTATCTAAGTAAGACCTACAAGCTTAGGATGAAAATGCTTAAGACTAGGGACAGAGCTAAGCTTAGAAAAACTCATCACATATATAAATGTCCGGATTGTGGACAAAAGGTTAAGGTGCCAAGAGGACGTGGCAAGATAGAAGTAACCTGTCCAAAATGTAGTATGAAGTTTGTTAAGAGGAGCTAGAAGTGTTTGGTTATATAGGAGTTAACAAGCCGGAGCTAAAAATTAAAGATTTTGAGAGATATAGGGAGTATTACTGTGGTTTGTGTCATAGCTTAGGTAATCATCATGGATTGTTGGGACAGATAAGCTTAAGCTATGATGCAACGTTTGCGGCAGTGCTCCTGTCTGCTTTATATGAACCTGTAACTTACAGGATGCAAAGCGGCTGTGTACTTCACCCTGTAGGTAAGAAGAAATATCTGTCTAATCAGTTTATAGATTATGTGTCAGATATGAATGTGTTGCTTACCTATTATAAGTGTCAGGATGATTGGAACGATGAGAAGAACTTGGTTAAGCTTGGGTATGGAGCTACCCTTAAAAGACAGGCTAAGCAGGTGGAGACAAGATATCCGGGAAAGGCAGCTGCTATCAGGTTAGCATTAAATACCATATATGAACTGGAAAAGGCTGGTAATACAAACATCGACAAGCTATCCAATGCATTTGGTGATATAATGGCAGAGATACTTGATGTATCTGCTGGGGATTTAGATGCAAGGGATAAGAACAGATGTGGTGATATGTGGAAGGACGAGCTAAGAACCTTGGGCTTTAATCTTGGCAAGTTCATATATATTATGGATGCTTTCGATGATATGGAAAAGGATATGAAGAAGGATAGCTTTAATCCTTTTGTAGATAAATATAAGGCGTGCTTAGAGGATGAGCTTGCTATGAGAGAGTTTGAGACTTATGTTGAGAAGCTTCTTATGATGTGTGCCAGTGATATGGCAAAGTCCTATGAGAGACTTCCTATAGTACATGAGACTGCAATACTTAGGAATATCATATATTCAGGTATATGGATGAAGTTCATTAGTATATGCAAGGACAGATAGATTACTAACAGAAATTTTAGGAGAACATAGATTATGAGAGATCCTTACGCAGTATTAGGATTACAAAACAGTGCCTCTGAGGATGAGGTTAAAAAAGCATATAGAAAATTAAGTAGAAAGTATCATCCGGATGCTAATATTAACAATCCTAACAAGGATGCCATGGAGCAGAAGTTTATAGAGGTTCAGGCGGCATATGATGCCATTATGAACAAGAAAACCGGAGGCTATGGCCCTGGTTCAAGTTACGGTTCAGGTGGTACATCAGGCTATGGTTCATCGGGCTTTAATGGCTCAGGCTTTAGTCAGACAAGCTTTAATAGCTATGAGGACTTCTTTAGAGCCTTTATGGGCTTTGCGGCTGGAGGCGGTGACCCATTTGGCGGAGCCAGGAATCAGGGTGGTGGTACTACTCAGACTGAAAGCAGACTTAATGCGGCTCAGAATTTCATTATGAACAGGATGTATGCTGAGGCATTGAGAACTCTTGGTGATATAGATGAGAGAAGTGCCAAGTGGTACTACTTAAGTGCGGCGGCTAACCACGGTGCAGGCAACCACGCCACAGCTATGGACCATATAGACACTGCCATATCTATGGAACCAAATAATATGGAATATAAGCGTCTTAAGGAACGTATGCAGGGTGGTGGAGACTGGTACAATATGCGTACAAGAAGCTATGGTATGCCAAATGTAAGGACATATGGATGCTCCAGCTGTTGTACAGACCTATGCTGTAATTATTTGCTGTGTAATGCATGTACTCCTTGGGGTGGTATGTGCTGTTAGAGATATTTAAAATAGTAAGTTTACTAATTATAACAGAATTGAAATATAACCTACTGAGTTATATAATAACAGATAATATATTATCTAAAATCGCGATAAATAGGTGAATATAGATAATATATTATCTGTTTTTGCTTTTGAATTGTGCTGAGAGGAGACACCAAAGATGATAAAAATCGCAGTATGTGATGATGAGAAAATATATAGTGACAAGATATGTAGCTGTATTCATAGAGAGCTGGAGAAACAGGCGTTATCTGATTATGATATTACAGTTTATAATTCTGGTACAGAGTTTGCTGCTGAGGGAGAAAAGCTATATGAATATGATGTCATATTCTTAGATATTAATATGCCGGATATAAATGGCTTTGAACTGGCAAGTAAGATTAAGGATAACAATAATAACATATATATAGTCTTTGTTACTTCATTCCTTAATTATGCCATACAGGGATATCGTTTTGATGCTCTTAGATTTATATTAAAGAGTGATATGGATAATCTTATGCAGGAATGTATAGAGACGATAATCAGGCTGATGAAGATAGACTATCATAGTGTAACATATGATTTTATAGAAGGCAGACAGGAGATTATAGTTAACAGTTTATGTTATATAGAGAGTAAAAAGCATAAGCTTACCTTTAACTTCTATGGCAAGGATAAAACATTGGGATTATATAAGAAGCTGGATGAGGTGGAGAAGGATCTGGATGGTTATGGCTTCTTAAGAATACATAAAAGCTATCTGATTAATGTGAAATATATTAAGCGAATTATAAATTATGCAGCAGTTTTACAGGATGGTATGGAGCTCCCTATACCAAGAGAGAAGATTAAACAGGTTAAGGAAAAGTACTTTGAGATGAGGGGGGACAGGTTGTGATATATATTGCAAGAATGTTGGTAATGACATTTATAGAGGCCTTTTGCCTTATGATGTTTATGGATACTTTTCTTGAGAGAAGGGAAAAGTGTAGGAGTTGGAGATATGTTGTATTGGTAATATTTGCATGGGGATTTGGGATTGAAAATGCATATATAAATATAATTAATATACGCTTATTTGTTGCAATATTATGTTTTCTTATAATAACTCATATAGGATTTCAAGGAAAAATATGGTGGAAAATATTATTTTCAGTATTATATTATGGTGTTATATTAATGGCTGATGGTATGGTTCAGCTATTTGTGGTTACAAGTAAAAGAGTGATAATTAATTCTACAGATATTAAGTATACTGTGCTAATGATATTTGCAAAAGTATTTTTGCTAGCTATTGTATTAACGATTAAACTTCTGTTTAGAAGACGACGACAATACGGCAGTTTATCTGTAATTAAATGGCTATTGTATATAATAGTACCGATTATGACTATTGTCATAATGCTAGTATTCCTTACTTTAGAAGAAAATATGGCTATGGTAGTAGGAACTATGATTTTGCTTGGTCTTAATGTTGTATTTATTACAATGATGAATATTATATTAGACGACGAGAAGAAGATATCAGATATTAAGCTTATGAAAGAAAATGCTGAAAGACAGTTGGATTTGTATAATGTTTTAGAACAGGCATACGGAGAACAACGAAAAAGTACACATGAATTTAGACACCATATGGAATGTATCAGCGGCTTACTTAAGGATGATGAGTATGATAGCGCTAAGGAATATGTTGATAAAATTAATGGAGGGTTTATAGATGAATTAAATACTTTAGATACAGGAAATCCTATAGTCAATAGTGTTCTTAATCAAAAGGTTAGATATGCAAAAAGTAAAGATATCTCACTGATACCTATTTTTAACAACTTAGGGCAACTAAAGCTTGAAAAAGATGATATAGTGGTTATATTATCTAATCTTTTGGATAATGCCATAGAAGCATGTGATAAACTTATGAAATCCAAAAAAGAAATAAAACTCAATATAGAAGATGATGGTAAATATACAATGATAACTATAAAAAATCCTGTTGAGGAGAAGCTTAATCATAAGGATGGTAGGCTTCGTACTTCTAAAGCGGATAAGCTAAGCCATGGAATAGGTCTTTCAAATGTGGAAAACATTGTAAAAAAATATAATGGTGAATGTATGTATAGTACAAAGGATGATTGCTTTACATATACTATCCATGTAGAATATTAAAACTGAATATTGATGTGGGTTGAGCTCCTTATAATTGATGAATAATCGTTATAAGGAGTTTTTTTGCCGATTTTTGCTCTCGATTGCCGATTTTTGCTTTTGGTATTTAATTTTTTGCAGAAATTTTTTATTGTCATTCTTAGGAGAGGGCTATTATGCATGAATTGGCAATAAAAATTACAGATTACCTGATAGCTAGAGGTGTATCGAAGAAAAGTGAACGTGATTTCTACATATACGGATGCGAGATACTGTTACTGAAGATAGCAAATGTGGGGACTTTGCTATGTATAGCACTTGTTATGGGGAATCTAGTAGAGGGAATCATATTATTGTTTACCTTTATGACGCTGAGAAAGTACACAGGAGGATTTCATCTAGGTAGTGCATTAAGCTGTTATATATTTACAGCTTTAGTATATATGTCATCCTTATACCTATGTGTTAACTATATGGGTAGCGAAGCGATGTGCTTGGTTATTGTCATAATCTCAGAAATTATAATAGTTTCTCTGGCACCTATAGATAATCCGAATCTTAACCTGACAGAGGAGGAGATTATGAGTATGAAAAAACAGATTAAAAGATTAGTAGTACTTTTATCTGTAATACTTATA
>JAFTPO010000036.1 GCA_017463225.1 Lachnospiraceae bacterium
GCTTATTAGTCATGTTTAGAAATCGCGCAAAACAATAGCTTTCGACTTCATTATACACCTTTTTAGCTCGAATTTGACCTCAATTTAAGATTTAAAATTAATCTTGTCAATATCATCTAGCAATTATATTTTCATTTAAAGGCACTAAACAACGTCAAAGCCAGAACAATATTCCACTGTCCTGGCTATAATTTACCCATTTCTACCACTCTATAGTTTCTTCTCTATTCTCCGATTTCTTCCTCATGACAATTTCAGTTACATTCTTACGCTCCTCATCACATCGAATTACTATCCAATCATCAAAATACGAAAATATATTCCTATATTTCTTCCAAAAATCATAGACAGGGTGGTCACTTTCTACCAAGGCCTGATACTCCGTATCTATATCTCTTCCCTCTAATAAGGCCTTGAATTCCTCATCCTTCTGAGTATATTCATAATATATATAATGCAGAATGTCCCTCTGAAGCTGGCGTAAAAAGTCAAATTCATAATATCTTTCATCCAAATTATTATGAATCAACTCTAGTGGTATCTTAATTCTAAATGGACCTGGTTCAACATAATACCATTCCTGATCCAAATCATAAAAATACCCGTAATCTATAAATGCAATTCTAGAGAATATCTCTCGTTCAGTTGTTCCCAAATGATGTGATGTTCCTGCTAACTCATGAGTATTTATCCAGGTTTCTCCACCCTTTTCACTTCCCGGCTTACCCAGATGTCTTAACTCGCCTAATCCGAATAAATATTCTATTAAGTTATCATCCTTTTCATCATACCAACAGTATAGTCTATTACCTACTGACTGGTAATATCCACCATTTCCACTCCATCCGTATTGCACATGCCCATCCTTTAATCGTCTTGCGATTATACTTACGTCTCCCATACTGTTCCTCCTTAGTATGTATTTCCAAAACAAACAACATGAATTAGAATAATATAAATCTATTCTAATTTATGTCTTAATTATTGTCATTTAACCTGTAGTTAAATATTTACATTTTTCAATAATTCCACAAGCTCCTCATACTCATCTTCTGTTAACGACCTTTTCAGTCTATATTCATACCTAGGAGCACTTTCCACATAGCGGTAATACCCATCACACAATTTCTTGTCGCAATAAAACACTTTATCTCCTCGATTAAAAGCTTCTATGGATAATCTGCATAATTCTCTTTCCTTGTACAGTTGAGGTTTTCCTGGATTTGCACTTACTGCTATGTATCCATTTGCAATGCATTTACAAAATATGTCACTTAGTTTTAACATTTTTAGCTCCTTTCTTATGCAAAGCTTGAATATATACTTTTTCTTTATAATCAGGTTTAGCTGTCATAGCATCACATACCTCCTCTCGTGTTTTTTAATCCCAATATCCAACAACCTTCCACTCAGACATCTGCCCACACTTACCACAAGGAACCTTTCTGAGATTCTCCATAGGCTTTGTCTCTTTATTACACTTGGGACAAAGTATAGTCTCCTCTTCCAACACTTCAAAATAATCTCCTATCAAGTGTGGAGGAACCATATCTGACTCGTCATACTCAAATTTAGACCCTTCCTTTGGAATATAAAATGATTTCCTTGATTCTGTGCAATATTCCTTACACTCTTGGCAGTAACATAATGCCCTCTCAACAACTCCTGTTCCATCAGGATATTGCTCTATCAATGCTTTCCATCTTTCCCCCCACTGTCTGGCTCTCATTTGCTTTCTGGAGTCACAAGTTCTGGAAAAATCCTTAAAACCAGCTCCCTCCTTAAAATCATAGCTAAAGCTACAACCTTTATGACGGTATCTAATTATTCTTCCCATACTTACACCTCTCCCTACTTTAGTTCCTTTTCATATACCTCTTTAGTTACATCCATTAGCGTATGTGTCTTTAAAAATTCTACCCACTTTCGCAGATTGAACTCCAACCTAGGTGGATTCAATGGATTGTATGGTTCAAAGTATTTCTCTGGAAATGGCATCTCTACATACATCTTCGGTATTCCATAATATTGTCTCTCTGACAACTCTTCATCCATTATGACAATGGTCGCAAAACCGTCACATTCCCTATCCAATGTCACGAATAGATTACAGCTATAACGTTCTTGTATATCATCCATTTGCTTTAAATCATTAATATCTATAGTATATCTGATTTGCTTTTTTCCATGATAATCGGTTATACTCTCCAAAGTTGCCTCATGACAAGGACTTGTACTTTCGTCATCCTCGTGTTTAATACCGTCCCTATCCCATCGATTTAACGTTGATGCTCTGGTTATCAAACATTTCATAATTCTCACAACTCCTAATCCCACAAATCCATAAAGTGCTCCTTCATCATATCGAAGAATTCATCCTTGCACTGATTTCTATACTCGCTAAGCTTCATATCCTCTTCCATATATCGTTTCTCAATCTCCGCATATTCCGGTGCATCCCTCATGGTATGCATCGTTGTATATCCGGATTTATTATCGCTTTCAATCTCCTCAGGAGTTCGAAGATTCACACCTAAGAATCCATACTTCTCCTCAAACTCTTTATGAGCCTCCAAATGTTCTTCTTCATATGGATTCTTTTTAGAACAACTATCCTCGTCCATCTCCTTAAGGAGAAATATCATATGATCAAGAACCTTATCCCATTCGGAGTGGCAGGTTTCATTCACCAATATGCCTCTCTCATCCACATAATCCTTCCCCAGGCGACTAGGTGAACCTAGGCGGTTGCCTCGATGATCCTGTAGCATCTCTAACATCAAACTTCGAAGATATTCGTGCATACGCCAACGATCCATATCACAATATCCTCGCTCAACACGTTGCTTGCTGTAGCGCACATATCTAAAAAAACACTTCACATAAGCAAATGGTTTGAATTTACTACCTAAAGCAAACCAACCGAAGTTTTCCTTAGTCCACAATGCATTAACTGAATCCTCCTTAGTTTTTGCCTTTTTAATTCTTTTAATATTTTTCAAACTCTGAACATTACTATTCCCACTCATCACAATTACTCCTTTACATACAAAAAACTTCCCTAGAACTAAATATACTTTAATTCTAGAGAAGTTTTTTGTATTTGTCATTTAACGTGTGGTTTAAAACTACTAAGCCAGCTCCTTAGCAAGTGCCTCAAGCTGCGCTTTACTATCCTCATTAAGGGCAGACATAATCTTAACCTCTGACTCAGCATAAGTCAGATTTTTACTCTTTTCCAACATACCCTTCATCACTTTAGTAGCAGTTGGCGCCCAGCTGCCATTTTCTATAAAACCAACTGTTCTGTTGCTGTAATTCCTCTCGGTGATAGCATCTATAAAGTGTCTCATAAATGGGAAGATATCTCCGTTATAAGTAGTTGTTGCAAGCACCAGTTTACTGTAGCGGAATGCATCCTCTACTACCTCAGCCATATCCTCTCTGGCAAGGTCATTGACCACAACCTTTGGACAACCATTTGCCTTTAACATATCAGCCAATTCCATAACAGCCTTTTTAGTATTTCCATAAACTGAGGTGTAGGCAATCATAACACCCTCCTCCTCAGGTCTATAGCTTGACCAAGTGTCATAAAGGTTGATGTAATAGCCAAGATTCTCAGTTAAAATAGGTCCGTGAAGAGGACAGATAAACTGAATATCAAGGGCTGCTGCCTTCTTCAAAAGTGTCTGTACAGGAAGTCCATACTTTCCAACGATTCCGATATAATATCTTCTAGCTTCACAAGCCCAATCCTCCTCTACATCCAGAGCACCAAACTTACCGAAGCCGTCTGCTGAGAATAAAACCTTGTCAGTACTGTCATAGGTAACTATAACCTCTGGCCAGTGCACCATAGGTGCTGCCACGAAGTTAAGCTCATGCTTTCCAAGGGAAAGCTTGTCTCCCTCACCTACAACCACCTGCTTGTCTGCAAAATCATCTCCGAAGAAATTCTTCATCATAACAAATGCCTTTGCAGAGGATACAACTTTAGCCTCAGGATAAGCATTGACAAAGCTTACTATATTTGCAGAATGGTCTGGCTCCATATGCTGAACTACTAAGTAATCCGGCTTTCTGTCACCTAAAGCATTCTTAATATTTCCAAGCCACTCATCTCCAAATGCAGCATCTACAGAATCCATAATGGCAATCTTCTCATCCACTATGGCATATGAATTGTAGGCCATACCATTTGGCACGATGTACTGGCCCTCAAACAGGTCGATATTATGGTCATTAACTCCAACGTATAAAATATCTTGTGTAATAGTCATGTGTAAAAACTTCCTTTCTATGTATTCTCATAGGTAGTTATATTATAACACTCTATGAGCTAAATTAGCTCTGGTATATTATGACATCTGCTTAAGCTTAGCACTTATAATCCCATAAGCCGTCTCTGCATCATCTGTCTCAAGAGTAGCTGCCTCAAATGGACACATACCATCGCCCTTTCGATTAATAATATATTCAGCTATCTGGCCATACTCTACAGCTATATCATACTTCTTAAAAACTGCCAACGCAGCCTGACTTATAACCTTGGCATAGACCGCTTTAACGCCCATCAGCACATATAGGAATGCTGTAGCCTTTCCAACTACCTTGTCCGCCGCATAGTAGCCTTTAAAATCCTGACCTGACTCCAGCCAGTTTACCAAAGGTCGTACTCCACGCTGCTCAGACACCTGCACATCCTGCTCCTTGCACAATACACAGGTGTATCCACCAGCTAGCAAATGCTCCTTCGCCTTCTCTAACTCAATCATTACTTTAACCTCTCCACGAAATCACTCATCATCTCGCTGATTTTAATATTCTGTGGACATACTGCCTCGCAGGCTCTACATCCGATGCAAGCTGACGGCTTCTTATCCTCAGGAAGTGCGCCAATAGCCATAGGAGCCAGGAATCCTCCACCTGAATATACATGCTCATTGTACAGGTCTATAAGATCTGGAATATTTAACTCCATAGGGCAGTGAGTGGTACAATATCTACAGGCTGTACAAGGAAGTGTATCCTTGGAAGTCATAGCTGTAGCAACCTGAAGAAGCGTATCTTTCTCCTCGTTATTTAAAGCATTTTCAGCCTCGTATGTAGCTATATTTTCCTTTAACTGCTCAAGGTTAGACATACCTGAGAGAGTCATCTTAACCTCCGGAATGGACTGCACAAATCTAAATGCCCACTCTACCACTGTGGCATCAGGGCGAGCCGCCTTAAGTCTCTCCTCATACTCAGGCTCAAGTCCTGCCAGCTTTCCGCCACGAACAGGCTCCATAACCCACACAGGAAGACCATATTCCTTAAGAAGCTCAACCTTACCCTTTGCATTCTGCATCTTCCAGTCAAGCCAATTAAGCTGTATCATACAAAACTCCATGTGCTCACCATAGGCATCCAAAAAGCGCTTCATAGTGGCCAATGTGCCATGCGAAGAAAAACCAAGATGACGAATACGTCCATTCCTCTTTTGCTCCAACAGATACTCCAATATGCAATACTGTGGCTCCAAATATCCATCTATATTTAACTCGCACACATTGTGGAACAGATAAAAATCAAAATAATCCACCTGACACTTCTTAAGCTGCTCTTCAAATATCTCCTCCACCTTACCCATATTCGCAAGGTCATAGCCCGGAAATTTTGTAGCCAGATAAAAGCTGTCACGAGGATAGCTCTTCAATATCTCACCTATAACTGTCTCTGAATTACCATCGTGATAACCCCATGCAGTATCAAAATAGTTAATACCCTTCTCAAATGCATAGTCTATCATCTCTCTGGTAGCCTCAACATCTATCTGATTAAAATCATCTCCCTGCACCGGCAAGCGCATACACCCTAAACCAAGAGCTGAAAGCTTTATGTCTTGAAAGTTATTGTAAATCATACTGTAGCCTCCCTTCTGTGGGATATTTTATCAGTTTTTGAGGTGGATTGAAAGAGGGAGCGAAGTTGTACACTCCAAAGTATCATTTATTATCTTCCTCTATACTCCTCTATCTCCTGTCTGATGGTAGTGTAGTCTCTATCCATAAGCTCTTCATAATAGCAGCTCCACAGTACCTCCTCAGGCAGCTTCTCTATAAGCTTCTTTCTTACAAAGTCCTTGGACTTATCCTTATACTTAGGAAGCTTATTTCTCTCCTGTATGCGGGCTAGCTCCGGTCTCCACAGAAGACTTAGCTTTTTATTAGCCTTGACCTTAGGATTTGGTTGTGGCTTTCTAAGATAATAAAAATCCAGTGTGCCTGCTATTTCCTCAATGGTTATGATTCCCCACCACTCAGGCACGTGTTCACTGATGTGAGCAGCATGAGTGCTTCCTACCGCCACTATATTGTAATCAAAGAAGCGGTTGTACACCTTTACCTGATTAGCCAGCCTGGTATAGGTATCATTATCGCTTTTTATCTCTATGCCGTAGATGCTATCCGGTCTCACCATAACCACATCAGCTCTAGCCCTGTCTATGGTCAGCTCCTCAATAATTCGATTTATGGGATATATCTCATCCAGGTATTCAAATAACGCCTCTCTTATATCACTGTCGTGGGATGCTAATGTTTGTCCCATATCCTTTCTCCTTACATTCTTAATCTAAACCATATTTGCGTGAAATCTCATCTAAGACCTCATCGAAATCTTCACATTCACTTACATCATACTGATAGATACGAACCTGAGCGCCATCCCAAGGAAGCGTAAAAGTCTCTCCAGGTTTTATCTTATTGTTATTTATAGAAATATCCCATTCCGTAATATTCTTGATGACAGCCTGGGTAGTATTATCGCTCCACATATAGGTCTCGTAACAACGGAACATGCTATCATGATATCTAAAATCAATATACAATTCATCCTGTTCCCCACGATATTTTGTGTAATGTACACTATCACTGTAGGTACCTACAGAAAGCTTAGGCTCAATAATTCCCACCTTATCCCCTATATGATAAGCCATCAAGTTATCATTGCCTATGTTCTGCCATTCAATATACAATGAATTCTCATACTTCATAGCCTCTTCCATAAGGTGATTTCTGTATAATTTACCCATGGTATCAAGCTCCTTTTGGCCCTCCTCCTGAAGCTTAAGTATTCGTTTTGCCAGCTGTCCTTTCCATCTGCCTATTGTAAGCTGGGCTGAAGCAGATATTACGGCATCCACCTTGCTATCACTTTTCTTAGACAGCTTAGAAAGTTTCTTAGCATACTTCTTGTCCATTCCTTCATAGGGATTAATACACATGTATTTCAAGGGACACACATAGCGATTCTCCTCTGTTTCACAGATAAGTATATCATCCGAGATGGTATCTGTCGACATTCTAAATCTAACTTCAACACCTGCATTTCTTCCTATATATGGTGCATATTCAGCGGTTCCCTTCAGTATATATTCTCCCTCGTAGACAGATAATGTCCAGCTTCTCATATTTATATTATTCTTGCTCATAATCCTTCTCCTTATATAATATATTTCACCATCTAAAATCCAACTAATATTTTAATCTCATACTATTATTGTAATCCATCTCGTCACAGCAGGCACTAAACCTGTAGTTGAAAAAACAAAAAAATATACCCGCCGGCCCCATACCGACGAGTATACCTTTCTCCTTTGTAACCTCTCCCTTATATAAAACATATGTCATTAGACACCTAAAGGCATCTCCCACAAAATGACATTATGCATATATACTAATTATAAATACTTCCCTTCTTGCTCTCCACCATATCAACAGCCTGCTCTAAAGTCATGCCGTGATAATCTCCTGCTGAGAACAATCTTCCTGAACGCTTATCATCTGCAAATACACCAAGCACAACTCCAGGCAATGCACTCTCAGGAGCATTTGGTGCCTTGTCTCCACCTAAGTCTGTTCTACACCAGCCTGGGTCAGCTAAGTTAATCATAACATCTGTTCCCTCTACTGTAGAGCCAAGATCTATGGTTATCTTATCAAGTGCAGCCTTGCTGGCAGAATATCCGGCCTGCTGTGGCTCAAGTCTTATACCACTGGTTGTATTCACTATTCTTCCAAAGCCACGCTTAATCATCTGTGGCATAAAATGATAGCATATCATAGCCGGTGCTATGGTATTTATCTTGAAGCTCTCTGTATAGTCTGATACAGGTGTATCAAAGTACTCTGTTCTATATGCAATCTGCATTCCCGCGTTGTTAAGAACAAAATCAATCTGAGTTCCTATAGCTTCTATCTCGTCTAACATAGACTTTACACTATCCAAATCTGAAAGCTCTGCAGCTACTCCATAGGCCTCAACATTGTTCTCCTTGGCAACCTTCATTATACCATCCAAATGCTCTATACTTCTGCTTTGCAACACAAGGTTACATCCCTGCTTAGCAAGAAGCTCTGCTACCAAATATCCGATTCCTCTGGATGCACCTGTTACAAACGCCCATTTTCCTCTAACCTCAGTCATATAATATCCTCCTGAATATCTTACACATCTACACAATAAGTTGAATTTTAAACTTATATCTTATATATTATATTACAATTTTATCAAAAAAAATATAACAAATCTAGCTTTCAACATTATTCGATAGTATAAATCTATTTTATTGAGGATATTGTCATAGCTTATGACTATATACATACATCTAGAATCTACTGATTACGCCCAATAATATCCGGTTATTTCTCTACCTACGCAACATCTGATGCAATTCTTTCCTGTACCACCGGTGTCTCAAACACCTTACTATAGCTATGTTCCAGTATCTTTGCCAATCTGTCACAATCTATCTTTCTGGTCATCTCAATGCAGCAGTTAAGCTCATGTTCCTTAGACTTCTTAATATTTCTAAGCATCTTAAGCTCTTTGAACACCTTATAGCTATCCACCTGCTTATAGCTCTCTGACTCAATCCTATAAAGGATATCCTCTATATCTGCTCCAATCTCTGCTATATCTATCTTAAGATTGTATATATGCTGCTTCACATCTCTGTAAAACTCCATCTGCTGCTTAGCAAATCGCTTAATATCGATATCCTCTCTGTCAAATGTTGTGGTAATTCTCTCTACGCTTGTACTCATAATAATCATCCTTTCTTGTGCCTGTGTCTTCTTGGTTAACCATGTCTTCTTCTGTATTATCTCGCAGGACCAGTCCTATAAAACGTACTTTATAATATGGTTTTTACATCAAAACGACCACCAATCCCCTTATTTTAGTCGCAAACGCCTACTTTTTGGGCATAGACTGTTGTTTTCATCCATCCACGCCCAAATTCTCCCTCAAATCCGTCATTTCCTGGGCATAGATTGTTCTTTTTCCTCATCCACGCCCAAATTATGCAACAAAAACTTCGTTTTTTGGGCATAGATTCCTCTTTTCATCCATCCACGCCCAAATTCCACCACAAATCCGTCATTTTTTGGGCATAGACCGCTCTTTTCACTCATCCACGCCCAAATTCCACCACAAATCCGTCATTTTTTGGGCATAGATTGCACTTTTCACTCATCCACGCCCAAAAGGGCAAGCGTTCAAGAAAGAAATCCCTGTAGCAAACGCAAAAAGGGATAGAATCCATATAGGATTCTATCCCGCTATATATTACTTATTATATGAAGCTCTAGTCTTCCTTATCCTCAGCTACCTTGTTAGCTCTAGCCTCAACCTCAGCCTTCTGGATATCGCTAGGAGCCTGCTCATATCTTGAGAACTCGTAGGAGTAATCACCTCTACCACCTGTCATGGCTCTAAGGATTGTACAGTATCCTGTAAGCTCCATAAGAGGTATATCTGCCTCTATCATCTGCTTACCCTTACCATTTGGATTCATACCGAGAACTCTACCTCTACGCTTATTTAAGTCACCCATAATATCTCCGGTATACTGCTCTGGAACTACAACCTTTAAGCTAACGATTGGCTCAAGGAGAATAGGTCCTGCTTCCATGATACCCTTCTTTAATGCCTGAGAGGCTGCCTTCTTGAATGCCATCTCAGAAGAATCAACTGCGTGGTAAGAACCATCATAAAGTACCGCATTGATACCTACTACAGGATATGCTGCTAAAGGTCCTCTCTCACAAGCCTCCTGAATACCCTTCTCAACTGCCGGGAAGAAGTTCTTAGGAACTGCTCCACCTACAACCTCCTGGCTAAACTCGTAAGCCTTATCAGTATCACCAAGTGGTGCAAATCTCATCTTTACGTGACCATACTGTCCGTGTCCACCTGACTGCTTCTTATACTTATACTCTACATCAGAATTCTTCTTTATAGTCTCCTTAAATGCAATCTTTGGCTTGCTTAGTTCTATCTCACACTTGTACTCATTCTCTAATCTGCTTTGAACTATCTCAAGCTGCTTCTCACCTATTCCGTAAAGGAGGAGCTGCTTATTCTCAGCATCATTTACCACCTTAAGTGTCTGGTCCTCATGAGTCATCTTCTGAAGTGACTGAGCTACCTTGTCGATGTTGTTCTTGTTAGGAACCTTATATCTCATAAATGTATATGGCTTAGATATCTCAAACTTACCATACTCGATGACACAAGCCTTAGTTGAAAGTGTATTACCGGTTCTGGCTGCAGTGAGCTTTGCTATAGCTCCGATATCTCCTGCATGAAGCTCCGGAACTTCGATAGACTTGCCACCCTGAAGAACATAGAGCTTACTAACCTTCTCCTCTATATCCTTATCCTTGTTGTAAATCATATCATCTGACTTAAATACACCTGAGCAAACCTTAATCAATGAGTACTTACCGATAAATGGATCTACAATAGTCTTAAATACATATGCTGACTTAGGCTTAGCAAAATCATAATTCGCCTCAAACACCTCGTTAGTCTTCATATTAAATCCTGCAATCTCCTTGTTCTCAGGACTTGGAAGATACTTAACGATATCATCTATAAGTGTGAATGTACCCTGATTCAAAAGGTTTGAACCCATAGAAATAGGTACGATACTACCATCTATAACGTTAGTTCTAAGAGCTGCACGAATCTCCATCTCTGAGAAGGTATCTCCACTGAAATATCTATCCATAAACTCTTCACTTGTCTCAGCTACAGCCTCCATAAGGGTTTCCTTATAAAGGTCTAAGTTCTCTCTACTGTATTCCGGAATATCACACTCGCTAACCTCGCTGCCATTCCAACGATTACCTGTCTCACTGATAACATTTATGTATCCTACAAACTTCTCATTCTCTCTAATAGGGAAATGGAAAGGTGCAATCTTCTTGCCATACATCTCTGTAAGCTTCTCTACTACGTTCTTAAATGATGCGTTATCTGCATCCATACCTGTAACGTATATCATGCGAGGAAGCTTATACTTCTCACAAAGCTCCCATGCTCTCTCAGTTCCAGCCTCAACACCGGCCTTACCTGATACTACTATAATAGCTGCATCTGCTGCACTTATAGCCTGCTCAACCTCTCCGATAAAATCAAAATATCCAGGAGTGTCCAGTATATTAATCTTTACACCGTTCCACTCGATAGGAACAACTGATGTACTTATGGATATCTGTCTCTTCTGCTCTTCCTTACCGAAGTCACTTACGGTGTTACCGTCGTCGACCTTGCCCGGTCTCTTGGTAATGCCTGCCAGATAAGCCATTGACTCAACCAAACTGGTTTTTCCTGAGCCACTATGACCTAATAAAACTACGTTTCTAATCTTGTCCGTTGTGTAAACATTCATGCTAGCTACCTCCTGATACATTATATTTAGTTATAAACTACTGTATATAATTTTACTTCATATAACCTATATATTCAAGGAAAATTATACAAAAATCACATATTTTTTTGTTGATTTTAGATTTTTGTATACAAAATAACGAATTTTATGGTATGAGGCTAAATTGCTACTCTTATCATCTGTTTATAAAAATAGGAGAAGCGGATGCCCCTCTACGGTCATCCGCTCCTTTTATAATATCATCAATTGGAGTATTGAGTAATCTGCTTAAAGCATAGAGATTATCGATGGAAGGAATGGACTCCCCTCTCATCCACTTGTATATGGCCTGTGGATTCTCAAATCCCATAAATTCTCTAACCTCATTAACTGAGATTCGATTACTTCTACATAGTTCCTTGATTCGTCTGCCGGTTGCTAAAGTGTCAATGACTGGATACTCTGTCATGCAAAATGCCTCCTTTGTTGAACAAATAAACTACACCAACATATACGATGATATCATTATTACAAAATTTTGTCATTAAACCTGTAGTTTAAAATCAAAAAATGCTCAGGCATCCCTGAGCATTTCTAATTTATTTTTATAATTTACTCTTCTTGAGTTTTTTTACTTCCTCTAGTTGGAAGCTGTGCTAAGCACACTGCCACGAATATTAAAACACATCCCATAAGCTCCTTAGTGCTAAGCTTCTCCTTCAGAAGAACCCAACCTGCAAGAACTGAGAAAACTGATTCTAAACTCATAAGAAGTGATGCAACTGTAGGATTAAGACCCTTCTGACCTATAATCTGTAAAGTGTATCCCACGGCACAGGAGAATATTGCTGCATAAAGAAGTGGTATCCAAGCATCCAGATTTGCAAATCCGCCAAGCCAAGCTGACATATCTCCCTTTATCTCAAATATGCACATAGGAACTGCAGTTATCACACCTGTTACCATAAACTGTATGCAGCTCATTCTAAGACCATCTACCTTAGGTGAAAAATGGTCTATAACCATTATGTGGACTGAAAAGCATAAGGCACACAGCATTAACAGTATGTCAGGAGTCTTTATCACAAATTCTCCATCTATGCAAAGCAGATATAATCCCACTATTGCTATTACTACCCCTATCCATACATTTAGTCCACATTTTCTCTTGAGAAAGATTCCAAGTATTGGAACTAATAATATGTAGCAGGCAGTCAAGAATCCCGCCTTGCCCACAGGCGAACCTAAGTTTATGGCAAGCTGCTGAAGATTTGTGGCTATGCAAAGTACAAAACCACAGAGAACTCCTCCTAATAGAAGAGTTCTCTGTTGCTCCTTTGTCACCGGCTTTTTAGTAATTATTCCAACCCTATCAAGAATGGCGATAACAACCATCAAAACCAACGAACCTATTATGGAACGGATGCTGTTAAAGGATAGTGGTCCTATAGCGTCTCCGCCCTCACTTTGTGCCACAAATGATATACCCCATACAAAGGATGTAAATATAAGTATGCATGAATTGCGTCTTTGTAGTGATTTATCTGTGGTTTTCATATTTATTCAAGTCCTTTATTAATTGTCCTCGAGACGAACCTCATCAAGCATATCCTTCTTAGTAACTGTCTTAATTATGAAAATTACTCCCACCATAACAAAGAGTACTATAGGAAGTGATACAAGGGCCATCTTACTATTATTTAAGTATCCAATAACGCCCGCTACAAGGAATCCAACAAATGCTACGAAAGCAGATAACAATGCATATGGAAGCTGTGTAGACACGTGATTTACATGGTCTGACTGTGCTCCTGCAGATGCCATTATTGTAGTATCAGATATAGGTGAACAATGGTCACCACAAACTGCTCCTGAAAGACATGCTGCTATAGATATAATAAGCATCTCCTTAGTATCTGCTGTTGCAAACAACGGACAAACTATAGGTATAAGGATACCAAAGGTTCCCCAGCTTGTTCCTGTTGAAAACGCAAGGAAAATTGCCACAAGGAAGATGATACATGGAAGGAACATCTTAAGGGCTCCTGCTGAGTTTGCAACCAATCCCTCTACATAAATATCAGCACCTAAAAGTCCTGTCATACCAGAAAGTGTCCAAGCCATTGTAAGGATAAGGATTGGTGCAACCATAGCCTTAAAGCCCTCTGGAATACACTCTGTAAAATCCTTAAAGGTCATAACTCCACGAATCATATAGAAGCAGAAAGTAATAACAAGTGTAACCATACTTCCAAATACAAGTCCCATAGAAGCATCAGCATTTGCAAATGCATCAATAAAGCTTTCTCCATCAAAGAAACCACCTGTATAAATCATACCAATTATACAGCAAATGATAAGTATAATTACAGGGAATACAAGATCAATAACCTTTCCTACCTGTACAGAATTATCATCCTCAGCATCTCCATATGGTCTTGCTGCTGTGGTAAACAGATCACCATTTGCCATAGCATTTCTCTCGTGAAGCTTCATAGGTCCAAAATCAACCTTCATAGTTGTAATAAGTATAATCATAAGCAATGTTCCAATAGCGTAGAAGTTATAAGGAATTGTCTGAAGGAACATGGAAAAACCGTTAATCTCTGAACCATCCGGTACAGAAGATGTTACAGCTGCTGCCCAGCTTGATACAGGTGCGATAATACACACAGGAGCTGCAGTAGCATCGATAAGATATGCAAGCTTTGCACGTGACACCTTATGTCTGTCAGTTACCGGCCTCATAACTGAACCAACAGTAAGACAGTTGAAATAATCATCCACGAAAATAAGTACACCTAAAACCATAGTTGCAAGCTGCGCTCCAACTCTAGTCTTAATATGTGTTGAAGCCCACTGACCAAATGCAGCCGAGCCACCAACCTTATTCATAAGCGCTACCATGATTCCAAGAATTACGAGGAACACCAGGATACCTACATTCCAGCTATCAGCCAGCTTGTATATCATACCGCCATCACCATTGTAAAGCATGGTGTTAAGCATAAGCTCCAGGTTACCATTTGCGTAAAGAAGTGCACCTGCTACAATACCTACAAAAAGTGATGAGTACACTTCCTTGGTAATAAGCGCAAGCACAATTGCTAAAACAGGTGGCAAAAGAGCACCTATAGTTGAATACACCTTCGGTGAATAGGTCTCAGGATCCACACTACCTGGTGTGTTAAGTGTAAGAGCAACAAATATAGCAGCTATTACAATTGTTGAAATAAGAAATATAATACTTTTCTTTTTCATTAGTAATCTCCTCTCTCAATATAATCTGTGTCAATTATAGTCGATAAACCTCATATTAGGCAAGAAGGATTTTTATATGTGCATATTATGTGACAGTGTGTTATTATAATTGGGATTTATTATTGAGTGTTTTATGCAAGGAGATGCTATGAATTATTATTTCGCCCCTATGGACGGTATTACAGATTTTCTCTATAGGCAGATAGTGTGGCGCCACTTTCCTTACGCTGATAAGCTTTATGCACCATTTATCCAGCCAAACGAAAAGCCTGTTATCGTACCTAAGGAATATAAAGAAACATGTCCGGAAAATAACAAAGGTATTCCCACTGTTCCACAGATTTTGACCCGTGATGCAGAGGGCTTTATCCGCCTGGGAGAAATCCTAGAGGATATGGGCTACGATGAAATTAATCTTAATCTTGGCTGTCCTGCCAAGCTTATAGTAGCCAAGGGAAAAGGCTCAGGTATGCTCAGTGACTTATACTATCTTGAAGAATTTCTGGATATTATATTTACACACAGCTGGAAAGCTAAGATTACAGTGAAAACCCGTCTGGGTCTAACTGATAATTCAGAATTTGCGGAGCTACTTAAGGTATATAGCAAATTCCCTATTTACGAGCTTACTATTCACCCTCGTTTTAAGAGCGATTACTATAGTGGCACTCCAAGATTAGATGAGTTTTCAAAATTGAGTAGTATGATATCTGACGGAAAATGCTTTGGTTTACATAACACTTCAATCTGTTATAACGGAGATATCAACGCTTCTGATGATAGAGACCGTGTTGTAGATGAATTCCCATTTATCTCCAGCGTAATGTGCGGACGTGGAGCTCTGGCAAATCCTGCACTGTTTAGAGAACTAAAGGGAGGTCAAAAGCTCACCAAGGATGAATTTATCAGCTTTCATAACGACGTGTATGACACATATAAGGAAACCGTGGCAAAGGAAAGATATTTTCTTCACAGAATGCAGGAGATGTGGACTTTCTGGAACCAGTATTTTAAGTTTGACCAGGAGCTTGTCACTACACTCCGACGTGTTTCCAACATAGCTGAGTATTTGGAAGCTATAAACAATCTAATAGACACTATCCCTGATTAACGCAAGTACAGCAACAAATAAAAACAGGAGTTATACCTTCTTTGCCTACCTAGGGCGAGTTATGTGTATAGCTCCTGTTTTATATTAATCTTAATCTGCTAATCCGTATTCATAATAAAAGTCTTCAACCACACATCCTGACAGCATCTGCTGTGCAGTCTCATCATTAAAATTGTCTGTGGTTATAATAGCTGTTCCTGCTTCATCGAATTTTGCATAGCAATACATATATTCAACCTGAAGATTGATGATAGGTATAGAATGAAGCTCTCCCATATCTCTAATCTTCTTGAATTCTTCCTGCTTGTACTGCTCGAATATCTGCTCACTTCCTACCAATTCGAAGTTCATATATACAGATCCGGAATTAAGTGTAAAGAGATACTTATCTCCGTTAGGCTTATATCCGAGACCAACGTTATTGTTCTTGATAAGAATCTTTGCTATGTTAGAGCCCTGAAGCTCATAGAATTCCTGCTTAATCTCCGGCTCAATATCATACATCACATACTGAACCACATAATCTCCATCTCTACCTGAGATTCCTACATACTCATAGCCTGCATTGTTAATCTCCTTACCTGTACCCCCTATGTACTTGTCGATGCGAATCTTATCTCCCGTATCAACCTTCACATCTGTGTCCGCTTCAACATCCCCAGTCTCAACTTCCACATCTGTGTCCACATCAATATCTCCGGTTTCTACAACTACATCCGTATCAATATCCCCTGTGTCCACCTTAACATCGGTGGATTCATCCTTTCCACATCCTATTAATGTGACAAGTAATGTCAGCAGCGTTACCCCTAACGCCAGCCTTTTCTTAAGTCTTCTCATGTTACATTTCTCCTTTTTTGTGTCAAAAAATCTAGGTACTATATTTAGCACCTAGATTATAATATGACTATTTCACTATTTATTCAAGTATGATTTTTAAACTTAAAATAATCTTAAAGATTACAGACTGAACTAATTACCTTCGATAAACAATACTCCAAGAGTTCCCGGACCACAGTGTGAGGATATTACTCCACCTGCTCTGGTTACTATTACCTCCTCAAAGTAATCCAGCTTTACCAGATAGTTGTATACCTGACTGACGACACTTGATGGGCAACCTGAATGAGTGATAAATATTCTGTCCTTCTTAGCAGTCTTTATACTCTCCTCCAAATCCTTCACATACTCCATGATTACGTGTTCCATCTTGCCTCTGTACTTCTTTCCTGCAGACATAGCTCCATGTTCCACAACTATCATAGGGTGTAGCTTTAGAACACCTCCTGCCACAGCAGCCAAACCTGTACATCTTCCTCCCCTATGAAGATAAGTAAGAGTATCAACCACAAAGCTTGCTCGAACCTTCGATTTTATCTCATCAATGTGTGCCAAAATAGCCTTTTTTGACTTCCCCTGTCTGGCCATAACGGCAGCCTCCATAACCAAAAGACCTATACCTGTGGACAAATTCTCAGAATCAACAACTGTTACCTGGGACTCCAACCCTGTCTCCTCTACCGCAATTCTAAAAGCATTTGCAGTTACAGACATTTTCTCTGATATGGTAAATATTATTAATTCATCGTTGGTATCCTTAATCACTTCTATAGCTTCAATAGCCTCTCTTAAGCCAACTGCAGAGGTCTTTGGTGTATCATTGTGCTCATCAGACCATCTGTAAATTTTGTCAGGAGTTATATCAACTCCGTCTAAGTATTCCTTTTCCCCAAGAACAATATGTAGTGGAACAATAGTAATTCCGTAGTCCTGCACCATACCATAGGATAAATCACAGGTGCTATCCGCCATAATTTTAACCATAATTTCACTTCTCTCCTTTTGTTTATATAAACAAAATGCATTATAGCATATTTTTCTTGCAAATATTAATCAATTCTTGTTGAATTTTATTAAAATGAACTGTTTTTTTATTCATCACACAGATATGTAAGAGGCTTGTTATAGAACCCCTCATATATCTCCTTCCACACTCTTGAATTTTCAGCCATCATCAGATCTATGTTCTCTGATTTTTTCTTGTTCTTATCCGGATATATTGCTTCCCCAATATGTACGGTATAAGCCTGCACCGGGAACCCATCTCCATCCATAATCTCTGTGTCTTCCATGGTTATAAAGCATGGAACTATAGGCACCTTATTGCTTACAGCAAAGGTAAATGCCCCTCTCTTAAGAGGCTTAGGCTTGCGATAATTCCACCACATACTCTGCTCAGCATAAACCAATACAAAATGACCCTTCTTAAGAATAAGTCCTAAAGACATCAGAAACTTCTTCATAGTGAAGCCATTGGAGCTAAGAGGAAGGGTATTGCAATTTCTCATAAGAAAGCCATAAAAGCCAGGAAATGCAGTATAGTTTGCCTCACTTATAACCCTAAAAAGCTTCTTACCTCTAAGCTTTGCCCTATCGAAAGCCAGCTGCATAGCAAAGCTGTCAAAGGCATTAAAATGATTGCAGGTAAGAATGGCTCCGGTCTCCAACTCTCTAAGATTCTCTAAGCCCTTAATCTCCTTGATAACCAGCTGCTTTTTCTTCATCAGATTACCAACAAACCAATATGCCATCTTAAATGCATATTTTGTACTAAGCTTACTTCGCATCTTTCTTCGAAGATAATCAACCTCCTCCGGCTTTAGCTCTCGCCCCGGTGGGTCATCCTCCACATCCTGGTCAAATATACCCTTTCGCTCTAAGCTCTCTATACGCCTAAGTACCTCAACTCTGGTTAGCTTAGGAGTCTTATGATCTCCAAAGCGATTAAAATAGTTATCTATATTATCTATTTCAGCTTTTGCAAGATTCTCCAGATTTGCCCCATATTGCCTTATTTTGTTAGCCTCCACTTCATCAAAGCTATCCCTTATGGCTTTAAGCTCCTTCACCATAGGAGTTCTTTCTGCCACCTGCCAGAAATAACTTCCCATACGGCAATCCTGAGACTGCCATGGTTTTACTGACAGATTGTAATGAATTAGCTTGGCCTTCTCCTCCTGACATGGTAGTTCTCCAACCATCTGTACATTCCATCTTGGGTCCAGCCACATTACTTTTTCCTTACACAATATGTTGAGATAATCCTGATCCTGTGCTACCACAAAGGTATATGTATTTAGAAGCTGAATAAACTCATCTAACATGTTATTTGCTCTAAATCTCTCACAGTTAATTAGAACAACACCTGCATTGAAGTAAGCACCTCTTGATATTCCTAGAACTTTCTCAACATAATCTCCATATACATCTGTCTGCACCACCAGCTGGTCTCTAACAGCACCTATGTAATGATTCCCCAAATCTGCATCATAAAGATTTGCAATATCCTCTCTTACAATGGTGTCACTGTCTATATATATTACCTTGTCATATTCCTTAAACATGTCCGCAATAAATATTCTGTAATAGGTGGTGGCAGTATAATAATCTCTTACAGCTATCTTCTTCTGGATACCCTTTAATTCATTGCTTACATCCACGAAACATATCCTGCAGTTAGGTTTCTCCAGCTTCTTCACCATCCTTTGATTCTCTAAGCTAATATCAGTGTGCAGAATATGCAACATATAATATCTGGAAGGATTCATATTATCAATCATAGACTGCATAGTAACCAACATAAATTTCACATACTTGTCATCTGCTGCAAAAAATACAGGAACAGACCTTCTTCGTCTCATAATTCTTAGTGATTTACTCATATTCTTCTCCTTTACACCTTAGCTACCAGACTCTTGGCGCTGGAATTTCTTCTTAAGAAATATATATTCATACAACACATCATCAAATTCGTAATATTTAAATACTCCGTACATTTTGCTAACATGCCATTGTTTAATGTTGTCAGTATGGGGATATGGGAGCCAAAACAACCTTCTAGAAAAGTGTCTTAGCACAGTTTTCTTGTTCAAAAACTTCTGGTCGTTATACTTCTGAGGAAGCATCTTTTTCCTGGTGGTACTCCTATATATCGCACTCTGGTCAGCAAAAGGAAGCTTCTTAGTTTTAATCAGCTCTCTTGCCTTTTCGAAAAGCAAGGTACGTCTACACTCATTCATATTAAATAATAGCATCCCGGCATTAATATAATTGGGATTTACCAAATATTTGCCATAGTGATCTCTGGCTGCAGCATACTCATAGCCTGTCACGTCCTGGTTATAAAGAATCTGTATATCTCGGTTAAACAGCATATCCACATCCAGATATAACACCTTATCCGGTATGCCCGGAATCATATCCATAAACAATCTAAGCAAAGTGTATGGCGAGCAATAGCACTGCTCATTAGGGCAGTTTGAAAACTCCCTCATATAGATGTCTGTAACATCCACCTTTATTATCTCATTTTTAGGATTGTACTCTCTGGCAACCTGTTGAAGAAATTCTATACTTTTGTCATCTATAGCCTTATATTCCGGCTTTATATGAGACACATCCATAGTGAGCACATATACCTTAAAGGGCTCCCTACTTTCTGTCCTCATAAACACAGAAAGTAGACATGTAAGCACCCCATCGAAAACCTTATCATTTCCAGAAAAAAGAATGTTCATATTCTAGTCCTCTCTTTTCACATACTTTATTATATCTATGTTGCTTTTCCTGCTGTTCATCTTCATTGATTCTATAGCCTGCCTGTGTAGCCTAAGTCTTTGCTCCTTCACCGAAAGGCTTTGTTCCGGATAAAATGGCCCGTCAACATAGGTCACTATCCTAGGAGTTTTTCTATATATTCTCCTTTGATATGTATTAGTAAATGTATAAACCGGAGCCTTATATTTCACAGGATATCTAAATGATGCATCACCAAAATTTCTTATTCCCGTATAGTAAGGCCAGATATGAGCCTCTGGGTATATAGCTATATTGCTGCCTCTTCTCATTAGCTTATCCATGGCAAAATTAAAATTTCTCCCCGCCTCCTTATCGTCAGGAAGAGGTAATGCACCAAGACATGGTGTTATCCTACCCAAAACAGGCATAGATACATTATTGGAATGTACGATTACATAAGCACCCTTAGGATGAGTCAGCATAGTTGGTATCAAGGCATCCGCTATGGCATTGGTGTGATTACCATACATAAAGCATCCTCTTTTCTTGGCCTCCTTCATACATTCTTTATTTACTATCTTATGTCCATATTTAAGCTTAAGAAAAGCATATGCCAATGGCTTTGCAACCACATAATACAGAAGGCCTCTTCCCAATCCCCTTAAGGGACCACCCAGGTATTTGTAGCTACCGTCGATTCTCCGAGGTGTAATCTCTGCTTGGGAGAATTCGTCCTCCAGTTCATTATCATAATATATAATTTTTTTGTTATCCTTTTTCATGGCAACCCTCATAGAAAACAAAATCCCCTACTGAACTATATAGTAGGGGATAAAACTATCTGTTTGTTACTAAAGCTGCAAAATACGTTCCTACTTGTCTAACATAGGCTTACAGGAACATCCAATTCCCAAGGCACCCTGTCCTGTATGACAGCATACACCCAAGGATAGGTTATCACACATAACCTCCATATCAGGAAATTCTGCCTGAATCTCCTTAATCCACTGATCGGTCTCCTCCTTAGTACCAGCTGAAGCTGCAAGTAAGTAAACCTCTCCTTTTTCATACCAATCCTTAAAGCGATTCTCCAAATCATGCCTGATGGCTTCAAGCATTATCGTCTTAGCCTTTGCAAATCCACGACATTTCTTGTAGGAATCTAGCTTACCAATATCCAGCTTAAGTACAGGGGAAATATTTAGAGCTGTACCAATAAGTGCAACAGCTGGGGATATTCTTCCACCCTTTTTCAAATATTCTAATGTCTTTACAGCCAGATAAATTGTCTCCTTGTCCTTGTACTCTTCTAAGGTAGTCTTTATCTCTTCAGCAGAATAACCTTTATCAATCATATTAAGTGCATCTATGATAGCACAGTGAGAAGGTGTAGATACACGTCCATTATCCACTACTAACACCTTATCCTTAAACTCACTGTCGCAAGCCAGACCCTGTGCGGTTTCACATCCACCACTAAGTCCACTGCTTATAGGAATATAGAGTATCTTCTCATACTCCTTAAGACCTTCTCTCCAGGCATTCATAACATCCTCCGGAGATGGCTGTGAGGTTGAAACAGTTTTGCCTTCCTCCAAATACTTGAAGAAATCGTCTCTTGTTAATGTTACATCCTCAAAGTAGCACTCATCACCGATATAAAATGGCATAGGAAGAACTGTCACTCCAAGTCTTGCCGCCTCTTCTTTAGTTATACTACTGTGACTGTCTGTAATAATTCCAATTTTCTTCATTGTCAATATCTCCCGAATATATATAACGATTATTTCCTTTTTTATATCACACTATACATTATTACAAAAAATTCCAATACGCATTATATCATAATCATATTAACAATGTGTTATAATTTTTTATCTAAAACTTCAACAATTGTTGATATTTTCATCTTGTAAAACATAAAACAAATTACAGGATTGAGTTCCAATAATTATTAACTAATGTCTCAAATGCCTTCTGAGGTAAAATAGGCTCCGACGCCTTATTTATAAGCTCAACCGAAACATTTTCTCCTCTGCCCAGCAATCTTCCGATTTCTCTGTATCTGTTAAGATATGCTTCTATCTGAGGCTTAAGGGGTGGTATAGCAAACATCTCTCCCTGTGGACATAACAAAGGTATATATTTACCCTTACCACAGATAAAATTATATTCCTTAATCAATGCATCATATATCTCCTCAGTTCGTGCGTATCCACATGTAGAAACAAGCACAAGCTTCTTGCCGGACATATCGAATCTTGGGGCATGAAATGCATTGTCCCCTATAGACATACATTCGCCCTTATATGTTTCCATAAGAGGCATCATTCGATCTGTAAATGTTTTCATAGGGCCAGGCATTCCAAAGAAATACAGAGGAAAGCTTTCTATTACCAGGTCAGCCTGCATTATATCTTCATAAACTTGGGTCATAACATCATCTATTACACATTTACCTGCAGTTTTTCCCCAACAACTCATACAGCCTAAGCATGGAGTAATATCCATATCCTTAACAGTTAGCTGTTTTATAATATTATCTTTATTCTCTGCAATACCCTCTAACAATGCATTAGTAAGCTTCATCGTATTGCTAGCTTTCCCCTTGGGACTTCCATTTATTACAAGTACATTCATAATTATCTATATCCTCCTGACGCGACTACATCTATACCTAATAATTCTATATAATAAATGCTACGCCAGCTGTCCCTCTACGTAATCGCAGATATCCTTTACAGTATCTATCTTAGCGGAAGGCTCAAAATTAATTCCAAACTCCTCTTCCACAGACACTGCGAGAAGTAGCATATTCAAAGAATCAACTCCTAAGTCTGATGTAAGCACAGTCTCTGGCTTTATATCTGCTGTATCAACCTGTGGCATAACTCTTTCAAATATATTCTTAAGCTTATCAAATATCATAATATCTTCCTCCTTAGCCTTACGCTTAATTTTGATTTCTATCTATCTTAAGTGCACCGGTTTTCTTAAAGTCCTCTGTTCTAACAACAAGCTTTAGCACTCTTTTATATGGTGGCAGATTAGTATTAACCTCATCTACTATAGTCTGAAGCTTAGTTCTAATCTCCTCTTCTGACATCCCTGCTGCCTCCGGAGCATATGGAAGTATCTCTATTCCTATAACGCCCTGACCATTTTTATCCATCTCACTTACCAAGCAGTCCTTAACAAAGGAATTCTTGTAGAACAGTTCCTCTATCTCCTCTGGAGATACATTTTCACCATTGCCAAGAATAATCAGATTCTTAATTCTTCCTGTTATGTAAATATATCCATTTTCATCAAACTCCACCAGGTCTCCTGTCTTAAACCAGCCATCTTCGAATACCTTGGCATTAAGTTCTGGTTCGTTATAGTAACCAAGCATAAGATTATCGCCCTTAAGCCAAAGCTCTCCGTCCACAACCTTGTATTCCTGCTCTGGGTATGGCTTACCCATAGATTCAGGATATTTATCAGTTTCTGCATTGGCAAAGGACAGATTAGCAGTCTCAGTCAGACCATAGCCTGCACAAAGACGTATTCCCATATCTTCTGCAATCTTCATAAGACGAGGTGGAACAGGTGCCGCACCTACAACCAACGTTTCTAAGTCCCCTAAAAACTCCTTGCCCTTCAGCTTAGCTATACTGAATATGATATCCACAAGTCCCGGAACAAGCACTAATACATGTGGTCTTACAACCGGTATGTCCCCCACCGCAGCCTTCATATCTGTACACCCATACACCAGCGAACCAGTGTAAAGACAAGCTAAAAAGCTCTTTATGGAGCCAAATATATGTGATAGAGGCAGCATGAGCAGATATCTCTTATGCATAACCTTTCCTGGCTGGAATACTCCATTAAATGCACCTCTCATCATAGCTCCGTGAGTCATGACCGCTCCCTTTGGAGCTCCTGTGGTACCACCTGTAAAATATATTGCAGCCACTGTATCCTTGGTAACCTGAGCGTAATCCGCCTCATTATCACCTATGGATTTTGTTGGCCAAACCTTGCACTTAAGTCCCTCTGCAAGAGGCATAAATTCCTCAGCTACAAATATTCCCTCTAATTCAAACTTCATGGATATTCCCATAATAGCCTGAGCATTGAGTGCATTTGGCAGCATAATGTATGTATAGCCTGCGGTTGCTATGGCAAGAAGCAGCTCCATGGCATCCAAATCATTCCTAGCCATAACTGCAATCTTTGCACCTGGTGTAAGTCCCTGACTATAGATAAAATCTCTTCTTCTGGCTACTCTTTTAACAAGCTCCTTATATGTATAGGTTGTTATCTTATCACTAATAGCAGGATAGTCCGAATAGTCCCTTTCACACTTTTTAAGAAGCTCCACATAGGTAGGCAAATACTCAAAGGTTGCCATCTCCACCGGGTCAACCATATTGTAAAAATAATTGTCCTTCATTCTTTCCTTCGTTCCTTTCTTATGTCTATTCTTCGTATTTATTCTTCATAGAAATCACAATATTTTTAAATCGCTCACACTCTCCGTTAAGATATACTGAGTTCATACCCTTACCTTCCGGACTTAGCTCCCTAGGCTCTCCAACATAAATCCTTAATCTTTTACCTATCACCGAATTATACTCCCCATTAATATACATAGGCACTACCGGTGCACCGGTCATAACAGAAAGCATTGCAAAGCCTGCCTTAAACTCATCTATCTCTCCGGTTTTATTGGTATGTCCTTCCGGGAAGATAAACACATTCTTTCCCGCTTTTATCATGGCAACCGCATCTCTAAGCCATGCCGTATCAAGATTATGTCTGTCCAGTGGAATAGCAGGTCTGCTATAGGTTGCAAATCGAATCCATTTCTTCTCATACCAATCCTTGGCTACCATAAGTGCGCTGTTTGGAAACAGAAAATAACACACCGGTCCGTCCTGGGCACTTACATGATTAGGAATAAATATTACCGGATTATGTCTTATATATTTCTTAGTTTCTTTATTCTCATATATAACCTTTGGTCTATAAGCTACATACACATATAAACGCAATATGCCTCGCAGTATACCAGAAAGTAAAATAATCACAGGATTGTTATCTTTTTTAATCTTTCTATCCTTAGCCAAAATATCCCCTCCATTATAATTTCCCTGATTTTATATGAAAATTTACAACTAAACTTCAACCTTACTTCAACAATTGTTTATAATTGCAACTACATTGCTTAATTCTTACAAAGTTTAAACCTTGCAGCCAAAAGGTAGTATATCTAGCAAATCTGCACTTCCATAAACCTTTATCATCCCCTGAGCATATGCTACTCTTGGCTTCAATCCTCCTTCCAGCATTTCAAGAATTACATATGCAGTTGATTCAATAATTACATTTCTATCATAGTACTCATAGGGTTCCACATATATTTTTCCATCGTATAACTCAACATAAAAAATCCCATTCCCTTCACCCTCCACGTTGAACTGAAATGCAATATGTCCCACAGTTTTACTTATTCTCACACCACTTAATTTATCTCTAACTCTTTCTACCAATTCCTCATAACTCATACTTATCAGCTCTCTTTCATCATATTGTTTTACACATTTAACTCCATGTATCTGACAGCGATATACTTTATGCTCAACTTTATCTGACTTACAAACTCGTCTGGTGTAAGTTTATCATTGTCTATAAGCCACCTTTGAATAGCCATAACAACAGCATCACCAATAAACCCGACCTGGAAATCTATATCTTCATCCTTTAAAACATTCATTATCCTATCTGCTATTATAGGCAACAGTCTTTCACGGAAATGCTCAGAAAAAGAATTCTGTCCTCTAATTTGAAGCGCCTTGCGATAAAAAGCTTTATTTTCAAAAAAATACCTGCACAATTTTGTCAACATCTTCCACACATCATCATTACTTTCATAATTAATGTCTACACTGATTTCCGTATCAAAAATCCAATTAACCAAATCATACTTATCCTTAAAATGATAATAGAAGCTTTTACGGTTCATATCGCAACCATTACATATTTCCTCAACACTTATCTTTTCAAATGTTTTATTATTCATCAGTTCCTTTAAAGACTTTGCCAAAGCTAATTTTGTTTTATTCATAGCACCTATACTCACCTCACAAACCACCCAAATCCTTAATCAGCATCAACGCACCCATAGCAATCAAAATCGCTCCACCAAGTACCTCCGCCTTTGACTTATATTTCTCTCCGAATTTGCTACCAAGCTTTACACCTGCAGCAGCAAAAACAAATGTAGTTATTCCAATAATCAATATCACAATTGCTATATTAACCTCTGTGAATGCAAAGGTTACACCTGCAGCAAGTGCGTCAATACTATCAGCTAATGCAAGCGGGAGCATCACTCTAGGTGCAAAAGACGCATCCAATTTCTTAATCTCTTCTTTTGATTCCTGTATCATATGAAATCCTATAATACTGAGTAATATAAAGCCTATCCAGTGGTCTATTTTCTCCACAAATTCTCGAAAGCTACTTCCTAGCCAATATCCAAGCAACGGCATAAACGCCTGAAATCCGCCTGACCAAAGACCTGTTATTGCCATGTGCTTTACCTCAATTTTCTCAACAGAAAGGCCCTTGCATATGGATATTGCAAATGCATCCATAGCTAAACCTATTGCTAAAATCAACATTTCCAAAAAGCTCATATCTCTTCCTCCCCATCTTCTTAGTAAACTATTTATAAAAAAACGAGACCTACCTGCATATTGCAGATAAGTCTCGTCATTTAAGTCTGGACCAGGAAATATCTCTTGATATCCCATGATGTTGAATCCAGTCACACAAGCTGTGCTGACTACTCCCTTATTTATAATAATTATATCATTCTATTTTTTTATCCTCAACGAAAATTCGACATACTTTGTTGGACAATTTTACCCATGTGTCCAAAATTTATTCCTGCATTGCCGGAAGCTCAACTGTAAATCTGCAGCCTGCACCATCCATATTTTCTACCTTAATCTCACCCTCGTACAAATCCACTATCCTCTTAACAAGAGCAAGTCCTAATCCGTTACCTTCCTGTCTGTGAGAACTGTCTGCCTGATAAAACTTGTCAAATATATGCTTTATTGCTTCCTCACTTACGCCCGGTCCGTTATCTTCTATAGTAAATACAATACTGTCAACATCGCTAGCCAATCTAAGCCTTACTGTTCCTCCTTGGTTATTAAACTTAATAGCATTATTAATCAGGTTATCCCAAACGTGTATGAGTAGCGTTGCATTACCTATAAATTCTGTACGTTCAAGCTCCACATCTAGCTCTATATCCTTCTCTGTCCACTTAGTTTCAAGCTGCATGATGGACTGTCTTATCTGCTCATCTAATCTGAACTTCTTCTCGTTCTTAGGTATGGCCTGATTATCAATCTTTGAAAGCAACAGCACATTTCCCACAAGCTCAGATAATCTTTTGGTGTTAAATAATATCTTCTCCACATATTCCTGCTGCTCCTCAGGTGTAATCTCTTCACTTTCAAGAAGCATAGCATAGCCCTCTATAGCATTAACAGGTGTTTTTATCTCGTGCGATACATTGGACATAAAATCACTCTGTAAAATCTCTGTTGCCGAAAGCTCCTTCACCATAAGGTCAAAGCTTTCATATAGCTCCTTTACCTCATTGATAGGACTGTTGGTATCTATCTTTACGGAAAAGTCTCCATCCGACACATCATTCATACCGTCCTTCAGCTTTTGAATAGGTTCAAAGAATACTCTATTAACCAAGAATGCTATGGCACTACCCATGAATGCACCAACCAAAAGCAGGAATAATGTAGTCGGAATAGTTATCTGTAAAACGCTCTCTAATATCCACTGAACAAAGGATGCAAATGCTATGGTAAATATAAACTCAACCAACACAAGTATGGTGAAAAAAATATTAATATTAGATAGTATAAATCCTTTTTTCCTCTTACGTCTAATTAACTTCATACAAAATCACCTATAGCTTAACCACCTTATAACCTACTCCTCTTATGGTAACGATTTTAAAGTCCTTATTATCCCCGTATTTGTCTCTAAGTCTTCCAATATGAACATCTATAGTATGAGTATCCGTATCTGACTCATATCCCCATATATCATCCATAAGCTGCTGTCTGGTAAATATTTTCCCTGGGAAGGATGCCATCTTGTAAAGTAGCATAAACTCCTTCTGTGGCAAGATAGTCTTCTCTCCATTGCAGGTAACAGTAAGGGAATCACATTCAAGGACTGTATCACCTATAACCTGTCTTCTCTCGTTTATCATCTGGGCACGTCTAAGAAGTGCCCCAACTCGAAGCACCATCTCATTCACATTTACAGGCTTAACCATATAGTCATCTGTTCCCGATAAAAAGCCTTGTCTCATATCATCAAACTCACCCTTGGCTGTAATCATAAGAACCGGGGTCATATTTCCCGCCTCTCTTAGGGCGCTAACCATCTCATATCCATCCATAACAGGCATCATAATATCGGATATGATCATATCATAATAGCCTTTATCCAAAGCCTCTAAGGCCTCCTTACCATTAGCAACACCTGTTACGGTATATCCATTCTTAGTAAGAACTCTGGAGAAAAGCTGTCTTAACTCACCATCATCCTCCACTATTAATATCTGAAACATAATCCATTTCACCCCCCGAATTAAGTATCTATATATATCTATCTATAATACAAAATCTAATACATATAATATTCCAAATCCAAGGCATAATCAACTAAACATATGTTGAAATTAAATTTATCTAAAGAAGAACCAGGAGAAAAATATCTCCTGGTCTTCTAATGTAATACTATTACTTAATCTGCTTGTCATCGTGATCCCTAACCCCTTCAAGAAAGCACATTGCACCTACTCCAAAGGCTAAAACTGCCATAATTCCAACTGCTATGTCCATCCACATATTTACCATCTCCTTAATTTCCAGCTAATTCTGTTAGAAGTTGTAATATATTTAATCGTCGTCACTATTCATTCTATAGCCTACGCCCAGCTCATTAGTTATGTATCTGTTCTCCCCCGGTTTCTCACTAAGCTTCTTACGAATATTTGCCATATTAACCTGAAGCTTCTTTATACTTCCGGAGTCTGAGAATCCCCATATCTTCTTCACTATGTCAGAGTAGGTTAATACTCGTCCGGAATGAATACTTAAATATTCAACTATGTTGTATTCGGTCTGAGTAAGATGTATCTCTGTACCATCGATTAAAACTCTTCTCTTATCATAATCTATGGTAAGATTATCAACAGTAAACTTAACCCCCTTAAATTCTCCGCCTGACTCCTTTATCAGATTATTTCTTAAGGTTGCGCGAACCCTGGCAAGAAGCTCCTCCATGCCAAATGGCTTGGTAACGTAATCGTTTGCGCCAAGGTCTAAGGCACTAACCTTATCCCCTTCCTTGTGTCTTGCCGAAAGTACAATAATGGGTGTCTGTGATTCCATTCTAATCTCTTTAATAAAATCTATACCATCCACATCCGGAAGTCCTAAATCTAGAATAATTAAATCCGGGCAATGGGAATTAAACATTATAATTCCGGTGCTACCATTCGTAGCATCAAAAACCTGATAACCATTAGCTTTTAAAATGGTCTTTACCAAATTTCTAATATTCTTTTCATCTTCTACTATCAATATCTTATGCTTAGCACTCATCCTCATTTGCCTCCAAACTTAACCAAAATCTAAAGCAGCATCCCTTAGGCTTAAGGTTCTCTGCACTAATATCTCCTCCATGTGCTTTTATGATGGAATGACACACCGAAAGACCTATACCCATACCCTCTCTAGAGTCCACCGGCTTGTCCTTTTTCTCATAATATCCTGTAAATATCTTGTCAATTATATCCTTCGGAATTCCATTTCCATTGTTTGATATCTCAAACACCGCTCTGTCACCTATACTCCTTACCTTAATTACTATTCGGGTGGTGCCTCCTCCATGGCGAATTGCATTTTCTAAAATATTCATAATTACCTGTCCTATTAGCATAGCATCCATAGGAATAAACATAAATTCATCAGGAATATCAATCTCAACTTCAACATCGCTGTGCTTTGACTTGAATTTTACCAAAGTAGTATCTATAAGCTCCTCCAGCATAATAGGAGTCTTCTTTATGGAAACTCCCTGTCCATTTATTTTTGTTACAGACAGCAGATTCTCAACCATAGTGATAAGCCACTGTGAATCCTCCTTAATACCCTGAGCAAGCTCTATAATTGCATCCTTATCCAAGCTATCAAAATTATCTGCTATACCTGCACTGGAGCCATAGATTGTTGTGAGAGGAGTTCTAAGGTCATGTGATACTGCTCTAAGAAGATTGGCCCTAAGCTTTTCTTTCTCAGACTCAACCTTTAACACCTCTGCCCTTCTAACCTTAGTTATAAGCGTACTGGATATGGAAGTTATAATAAGCATAACAACTGCTGACACCAGATTCTCAGGAATGGTAAAATTAAACTTAAAATACGGAAAAGTAAACGCATAATTCAGTGCCAAAACACTAATCATAGATGCCACAATACCATACACATATCCCTTTGTTATAATGGAAACAACAAACACCCCCAACGTAAGGATAGCAGGAATTGGAACGTATGTATTAAAGTATTTTTCTACCAATATACTTACACCGAAAAATAATATAACTACAAGTACTGTTATGGCAATATTTTTAAAGGTTTTGTCACGAAATTTCATATTATCCCCCATTTCGAGCTGATTATAACACCCTATATGGTAAAGAATCAGCTAAGATGATTTAGTAAGATTTATAACATAAATTTTCACTTTTTGCACTTGAAATATATTAGGTTAAATGTTATGTTTAAAAAGGTGTATGACTGACGGATAAGTGGAATGAACCACGTGGAGTACACCAATCATATTTTCTATGATTTTCAGCCGACCGCCTGGGCAAATTCAAGCTGTGCTTTTAGCGCGGTTGTTTGTCTGTGGGTTGGCTTTTTTGCGCGTTACAATGAGCTATGCACAGATGAGCGGAATATGATTGCTGGGAGCTTGCTCGCGTGCAAGCATATTCCCGCGAAGAGGTATACGGCGAATGTCGCGACAGTGAGCAAGCTCTGCTTGCGAACCTGTCGGCATAGCTCAACAAAAAATAAAACGAGAAAAGAGGTACAAACCATGGAGATGAAGAATCTAGCAACTGAGTTAAGTAGCAATGCATACCCAGGACGTGGTATCGTAATCGGTAAGTCTAAGGATGGCAAGAAGGCCGTTACCGGATACTTTATCATGGGTAGAAGTGAGAACAGCCGTAACAGAGTATTCGTAGAGGATGGTGAGGGAATCCGTACACAGGCATTTGATCCTTCAAAGCTTGTTGACCCATCACTTATTATCTACGCACCTGTTAGAGTACTTGGTAACAAGACCATCGTAACTAACGGTGACCAGACTGATACTATCTACGACGGTATGGATAAGCAGCTTACATTTGAGCAGAGCTTAAGAGTTAGAGAGTTTGAGCCGGATGGTCCTAACTACACTCCTAGAATCTCAGGTGTTATGCACATCGAGAATGGTACATATAACTACGCTATGTCTATCTTAAAGAGCAACAACGGTAATCCTGATGCTTGCAACAGATATACATTTGCTTACGAGAATCCGGTAGCCGGCGAGGGACATTTCATCCACACATATATGCATGATGGAAATCCACTTCCAAGCTTCGAGGGAGAGCCAAAGTGGGTTGAGATTTGTGATGATATCGACGAGTTCACAAATATGCTTTGGACTAACTTAAACGAGGAGAACAAGGTATCACTCTTCGTAAGATTCATCGATATTGCAACAGGTGAGTACGAGACAAGAATTATAAATAAAAACAACTAATTAATTATGATTAGAAAAATGTGTTTTTTGTAAATATATTTGAAAGGAATAGGTATAACAATGAACGAATTAGAATTAAAGTATGGTTGTAACCCAAATCAGAAGCCATCCAGAATATATATGGCTAACGGACAGGACCTTCCTATCCAGGTATTATCAGGTAAGCCAGGCTACATCAACTTCCTCGATGCATTTAACGGCTGGCAGTTAGTTAAGGAGTTAAAGGAGGCAACCGGTCTTCCTGCTGCTACTTCATTTAAACACGTATCACCAGCAGGTGCTGCTGTAGGTCTTCCACTTGATGAAACTCTTGCAAAGATTTACTGGGTAGATGATTTAGGTGAATTATCACCACTTGCGTCTGCTTACGCTAGAGCAAGAGGTGCTGACAGAATGTCATCATTCGGAGACTTCATCGCTCTTTCAGATGTATGTGATGTATCAACAGCTAAGATTATTAAGAGAGAGGTATCAGACGGTGTTATCGCTCCAGGCTATGAGCCAGAGGCACTTGAGATTCTTAAGCAGAAGAAAAAGGGCAACTACAATATCATTCAGATAGATGAAAATTATGTACCAGAACCAATCGAGACTAAGCAGGTATATGGAATCAGCTTTGAGCAGGGAAGAAATGAGCTTCCTATCAACAATGAGCTTCTTGCAAATGTTGTTACAGCTAACAAGGATATCCCTGAGTCAGCTAAGATTGACCTTATCATCGCACTTATCACTCTTAAGTATACTCAGTCAAACTCAGTATGCTACGCTAAGGGTGGACAGGCAATCGGTATTGGTGCAGGTCAGCAGTCAAGAGTACACTGTACAAGACTTGCAGGTCAGAAGGCAGACAACTGGTTACTTCGTCAGTGTCCAAAGGTTCTCAACCTTCCATTCCTTGACACTATCGGACGTGCAGACAGAGATAACGCTATAGATAACTACATCGGTGATGAGTACATGGATGTTCTCGCTGAGGGTGCTTGGCAGAGAGTATTCAAGGAGAAGCCAGAGATATTCACTGCTGAGGAGAAGCGTGCTTGGTTAGACCAGATGGAGGATGTAGCTCTTGGTTCAGATGCATTCTTCCCATTCTCAGATAACATTGAAAGAGCTAAGAAGAGCGGCGTTAAGTACATCGCTCAGCCAGGTGGCTCTATAAGAGATGACGCTGTTATCGAGTGCTGTGACAAGTACGGAATGGCTATGGCGTTTACAGGAATCAGATTGTTCCATCACTAAGATAAAAGTAAAGATAAAGGGCTGTGCAACGAAACATACCGGCCGACCTGCCTAGGGATAAAGCTCCGCTGACACTAACACGGTCAGCTTCGCTTTACCCTGGCGCGGTCGGAATGTAGGTTATGGCACAGCCCTTTTTTATTATTGTTCTTAAAATCTAACCTTGTAAGTAATCTATGACAGATTTTAGATCTTCTATTATCCCCACTGACAACTCTTCCATCTCCTCATCAGGCTCCATCATATCGGGAACCATGATGGGCATAAGCCCTGCAGCGTGGGCTGAACGGATTCCATTGTAAGAATCTTCTATGGCATAGGCTTCACTTGGGCTTACACCTAAGACTTGGCACGCCTTAATATAGATATCCGGTGCAGGTTTGCTACGCTCTACCATATCTCCACAGATGATGGCATCAAAGTAATCTATAAGGCCTGCCCAGGTAAGACCACTTTCCACGGTCACCTGTCTGGTGGATGTAGCCAGCGCAATCTTCTTTCCACAAGCCTTTAGGTAATCCATTATCTCCACAACTCCCGGCTTTAGAGGCAGCTTGCCATTATCATATCTCTCATGAAACAAATCTGACATCTCCTTCTTGTACTCCACATAAGGAAAATCAGCTCCATATCTCTTGAGAAAACGCTCCTTGGCTTCTACCTGATTGCAGCCAAAACACTCTCTAACTGCATCATCTATATCCGGAATGCCATACTTGTCCGCGATTACTCTCCAGCACTCCACTACCTTAATCTCTGAGTCAAATATAACTCCGTCCATATCAAATACAACTGCTTTGTAATTCATAGGATACTCCTTTGTATAATCTACTTCAACGTCTCACTATTATTTAGCACTCCCGTGCTATACAGGAACAGCACATCCTGATTCTCGAACTCTATAAACTGTCCCAGTCTGTTGCTTGGCAGGTATCTTATGTCAACCAACGTCACCTTCCTATATCCTGTGGCAAGAAGTGGGGCTATATTGCTTCCAAAGGAGTCTCTGAATATTACCAATTCTTTTACTGTAGATACGTTAGGGTTTTCTATAGTTATCAGTGATAATGGTCCGTGGAGGTAGAACTCGTATGGGTCATTTCCCTCTAAGGCCTCCATATCATACATTGATATCTGTCGGTTGTTCTCGTGGTCATATATTATCATATCCTCCAGATTAGAGTTGGTCAGATAGTACATCTCCTCTCCCCTCATAGGGAATCCGAACTGACTGTAATATACTCCCTTAAAGTCATCTGTAACCTTTATCTCATCATATATGGTGTCTACACTTACATTCATCTCTCTGCCCATAAAATCTGCCACGCCAGCCAGTCTCTCCTGTCTTAGATGAGTATCAGTCTTGTAGTAATCCTCCATAGAGAGGGTATTCATAATGCTTATATATTGGGCGTATTCCATGCCTTCTCTGGTTCTGACCACCAGCTCATTGTAATCGTATGCAGGATATAACAGCTTCTCATTAAAATAGTTCTTATCAGGTATTATGGACATATATATGCTTACATCCTTGTCTGCCAGATAGGTATCGTATATATATCTGAATCTCTCCGTAGCATTATCTATGGACTCTGTGTCCAGAGGATAATCAAGCCTTGATATATACCCATTTGTAAGGTAATATCCCTGATGGTCCAGCTTTCTCATAATAACACTTTGGTACACTGACTTTGCAGTTCTAAGCTCATCTCTAAAGGCTGCCTGATCCAAGGCATATTCCTCGAAGTCATCACTGTATTCTCCAGATGCCAGGGCTTCGACTTTAAGCTCCGGTCTTTGCTTTAGAGGTCTTCTCTCTGACAGAGACATATCCTGACTTGGCTTAATCAGGCACAGCAAGCTGTAGCCATAGAATAACACTCCTATGACTATTACCGTAAGTATTCCCTTTGTCCTTCTCTCTTTTTCAGACATACCGTTTCCTCTATCCTACTAGAATCTAAAATATAAAAATGGGTTAAATGAACCGTCCACTATGTGAGCTGTTGACAGTATTAGTATAAGTGCCAGTACAACAGATTCAAGCACTGTATCAAGCTTGTACTTTTCAGCAGCCGCCATAGCTCTTTGGGCTATCTTCTTCACCAAAGGTGTAGCGCCAATTATGGCTACGAATAAGGTGAATCCGTAGCTTGCCACATGATAAAGTGACTCCTTAGTCATAAGTGACAATCCCCCCATGCCAAACATATTTTTAAGCATAGCTCCAGCCTGTCCCAATGTATCACAGCTAAATATTACAAAGCTTATAACTGTAGCCATTAAAACATATATGTGGTTTATGCCCTTTGCCTTCTGGAGGTAGCTTAAGATAAACAGCTTCTCTATAATAAGCAGCACTCCGAAAAACAGGCCCCACACCACGAAGTTCATAGTGGCACCATGCCACAAACCGGTCAGTGACCACACCACCAACAGGTTAAAGATGAGTCTGCCCTTTCCCACTCTGCTGCCTCCCATAGGGATGTACACATAGTCTCTAAACCATCCACCTAAGGTCATATGCCAGCGTCTCCAAAACTCTGTAATACTTTTTGACACATATGGATAATCAAAATTCTCAGGGAATCTAAAGCCCAGTATCCTACCTAATCCGATAGCCATATCACTGTAGCCGGAGAAATCAAAATATATCTGAAGGGCAGCTGCTATGGCACATACCCAGGAAAGTGTTACCGAGTTTTCCTGAACACTCTTTGCCACATCAACCAGGGCTCCCAGCTGGTTAGCTATAAGCACTTTTTTGCCTAAGCCTATAACGAACCTTACTATTCCCTCTCTCACCATAGGTATACTGTGGGTTCTATGTGAAAGCTCCTGCTCCACGTCACTGTATCTTACTATAGGTCCCGCTATAAGCTGAGGGAACATAATAACGTAGGTATATAGGGTAATAGGATTCCTAATAGCCTTAACCTGTCCTCTATACACGTCCACTACATAACTGATTAGCTGGAAGGTATAAAAGCTTATTCCTATAGGCAAAGCTATGTCCAAAAGCCTTGGTGTAACGCCAATTATGCCTGCTACAATCTCTATAAAGAAATTAGCATATTTGAAGAATCCTAAGCCCAGCAGACAACAAAAAAGAGCTATAATAAGTGTTATTCTTCCAGTCACCTTATCCTTATATTTTTCTATAACAAGGGCAGACAGATAACCCACCAATATGGTTAACAGCATAAATAGCACATAACCATACAGCACCGGATGCCCTGCTATGTTAATGGCTCTGGACTCTCCCCAGCCGTAGAAGATAAGGCTTGAGATTAACAAAACCACATTCTTCCCCTTAGCCGGCACCACAAAATATATAAGCAGCACGGCAGGAAGAAAATAATATAAAAATGTCATGCTAGAAAATACCATTTATTATTAGCTCCTAAATGAGTTTACATAATATCTTGTTCTTTACTGTACCAAGCTCTCCTCATAGACTATCTTTGACATAGGATACTCTGCTGTAAGCTTAGTCTTAAATGTGTCTATAATCTCTGCATTTCCAAAGGCTGACACCACATAGTTGTCTCCTATGGATACTATGATAAGTGTGTCAGGGAAGCCACACATCCACTGTCTGTTCATAATATTGTCCTTAAGCTTGTCACAGAAATCCTGCTGATTAGCTGCATCTGTAACACGATAAGCACCTGCTGTAAAAGTATTTGCATTCATCATATGCATCATAGAAGCTGCATCATCTACATATGAAGCTGCATCTGCAGGTACACCAAGCATAGCATCTAAGCTCTCCACATCTGATACATTAAATGCTCCCGGAGCATCCATAACTGAGTTATTGTAATCTCCACCTGCTATGGCAAACTTCTCCTCATCTCCGTAGGTTCCCCAAACTGTATTGAATATCTCCAGAGAATCTGTAATCTCTACTGCCGCCTCTGTGGTAGCCTCTGTAGTTGCTACTGTTGTAGCATCCTTATCCTCACCACAGCCTGCCACTGCAAGCATGGTCATCATAGCAAGTCCTATTATTCCTAATCTTTTCTTCATCATAATTCCTCCGTAATAATTTATTCTTATTATATCCAATCCAGGTAATATAATACATTCTTTGTGAAGTCATAGCTTCTCTGACTTTTCTCTCATATCATAGCATAGTAAAAGGTTTTTGCCCACCAAAAAACACAGTTTCAGATATTTTCATAATTAATACTGTAAACTGTGTTCTTTGCCTTATGTTTTATACTAAATTATAGCTTATCCAACATATTTACTGCATATTATATTACGCAGCAATACGAATCCTCTTGTCATAAAAGCCTCTTCTCTTCTTGCACTTAAGCTGCTCCTGAACCTTTTGCTCTATGACATCCCTAACCATAAGAGCTATCTCCTCAGTGGTCATATCCTTGTACTCATGGTACTCTATAGGCTTAAGGTAATGTACCTGAGTGGTAACTTTTCTAAGAGAGTTATAGGAATATGGTACATACGAGTCTATTATAGCAACAGGAACTATAGGTGTTTTGCTCCTGACTGATATCTTAAAGGAGCCTGCCTTAAATTCCTGAAGATTATTTCCATTGTGGTCATATCCACCCTCAGGGAATATAACGTATCTTCTGCCCTCATTTACCTCATTTATCAGCTTCTTTATGGTTTTGGCCTGACTTCTCATATCATCTTTGTCAAGGGTACTTCCCTTTAACACATTGAGAAATGGCTTCATAACAGGCAGATTGGATCTAACCTCGTCCATAACAACGGTACATGGATTATCGTGTCCATATATAATTCCTACCATATCGTATTTGCCCTGGTGGTTAGAGTACATTACATACCCTCCCTCCTTGGGAAGGTTTTCCTTACCATAAACCTCAGTTTCTATAAATGAATGCTGCTTTATCTTATCAACTATTAGTCTGGCGAATTTGTATCTGTCTTCCTCTGTAAACATATCATCATGCTTATCCATATAGGACGCCTTCACATATAAAAGTATGATATAAGGAACAGAAACAGCGATTACAAAATAAAATCTTAACATTTTCAGCCTCCATACTTCGACTTTATTCCACAGAATACATAATATCACAGGATGTTTTAAAAATAAAAGTATTTTTTTAAACTATTTCCTCAACTATTGTTAATTTTTCTCTCAAAGCCCTTGAAAACAAAGGATTTCATTGCATTTTACTCACTTTCGTGGTATATTATGCAAATGATTATTCACATTTAGGAGGAAATTTTATAATGAAGAAATTTGTAGTTTTCATGCTTACTCTGGTTATGGCATTCACTTGTCTTACCGGATGTGGCGAGAAGAAGGATTCAACACCAGTAACTGCTAAGGTTATCGAGATTGACCTTACCAGCGAGGAGTATGCATTCGGAGTTGATAAAACTCAGCCTGAGCTCTTAGAGAAGGCTAATGCATTTATCGCACAGATTAAGTCAGATGGAACCTTCGATGAGATATGTAACAATTATTTCGGAGATGGCACTCCTGTTGCAGTTAAGTCAGCTGCATATGACGCAAACAAGGATCAGCTTGTAGTTGCTACTAACGCTGCTTTCGAGCCATTTGAGTACACTCAGGGCGAGGATTACTATGGTATCGATATGGAGATTGCTGCAAAGTTTGCTGAATACCTTGGAGTAGAGCTTGTTATCCAGAATATGGATTTCGATGCAGTATGTCTTTCAGTAGGTCAGCAGAAGTGTGATATCGCAATGGCTGGTCTCACTATCAAGGAGGACAGATTAGAGTATGTTAACTTTACAGATCCTTACTACAGCGCTTCTCAGAAGCTTATCGTAAGATCTGATAACACTGAGTTTGATGCCTGCACAGATGTGGCTTCAGTAGAGGCTATCTTAAATGGCAAGGACAGCAGTGTAAAGATTGGTGTTCAGACAGGTACTACAGGTCAGTTCTACTGTGAGGGTGATGCTGACTGGGGCTTCACAGGCTTTAAGTGTGAAACTGTTGGATACAAGAATGGTGCGTTAGCAGTTCAGGATCTCCTTAACAAGAACATTGATATGGTTATCATCGATTCTGCACCTGCTAAGTGTATTACAGAGTCAATCAACGAGATGCAGTAGAGGTTATTATGGGTAATTTTGAGCAGAAGGTTGAAAAGTTTATAGAGATATTTATAGAGCAAAATGGCTATGTAAAGGTTCTTGAAGGTCTTAAGAATACACTGATTATAGCTGTGTTAGGTCTCCTAATCGGTATAGTTATCGGTACTCTGATAGCTACTGTAAGGGTTATCCCTAAGTATAAGATTTTACCAAGAATCTTAAATGGTTTCTGTAGCTTCTACGTTGGTCTCTTTAGAGGTACTCCTATCGTAGTTCAGCTCCTTGTATTTTACTATGTTATGCTTCCCCTTATGGGAGTTCACATGACAGGTGTACAGGTTGCCATCTGGGTATTCGGTCTTAATTCCGGAGCCTACATCTCGGAGATTATGAGAAGTGGTATCCTCTCCGTTGACCCGGGTCAAATGGAGGCAGGCCGTGCAGTAGGCTTAAGCTTCGGCACTACTATGATGAAGATAGTTATCCCTCAGGCAGTGAAGAATATTCTTCCTACTCTTGGTAATGAGTTCATCGCTCTTATTAAGGAAACCTCAGTTGTTAGCTTTGTAGGTGCAGCAGACCTTTACGTTGCATTTAACTACATCGGAAGCAACAGCTACGAGTTCATGGTGCCTTACCTGGTTATGGCGATGATTTACATCGTACTTGTATTATTAATTAGCTTAGGTATTAAGCTTATGGAAAGGAGCCTGAGAAAAAGTGATAGACGTAATTAATCTTACCAAGAAATTCAATGACTTAAATGTCTTAAATGGCATTAGCGTTAAGATTGAAAAGGGAGATATCATATGCGTAATCGGACCTTCCGGCTCAGGCAAAAGTACCTTCCTTAGATGCTTAAATTGTATGGAGGACCCTACCGGTGGTCAGATTATCTTCAATAATGTTGATATAGCTGACACTAAGGTAGACATCAATATCCACCGTCGTAAGATGGGTATGGTTTTCCAGCATTTTAACTTATTTAATAATAAGACTGTTATACAAAATATTATGCTTGCCCCTGTTCACGTTCAGGTTAAGGATATGAAGAAAGCTAAGAGAAAAAAGCTTAAAGATGACCCTGCCTATAATACTACAAAGGCTGAAATTATTAAGAACGCTAGAGAGAATGCTATAAAGCTTCTAGAGCGTATAGGCCTGGCTGATAAGGCAGATGTTTATCCTTCTACCCTTTCTGGTGGTCAGAAGCAAAGAGTTGCAATAGTTCGTGCTCTTGCCATGAACCCAGATGTTATTCTCTTCGATGAGCCAACAAGCGCTCTTGACCCTGAGATGGTTGGTGAGGTTTTAGACCTTATGAAGTCCTTAGCTGAGGACTTTATGACTATGATTATAGTTACCCACGAGATGGGCTTTGCCAGAGAGGTTGCCAACAAGATTCTATTCATCGACGAGGGTAAGATTCTTGAGAGTGGCACTCCTGAGGAATTCTTCGGAAATCCTAAGCATCCAAGACTTAAGGAGTTTTTGTCTAAAGTTTTATAAATGAATTTAAAGGGCTGTGTGCAATTTACTTTACCGGCCGACCTGCCTAGGGATAATGCTTCGCTGACACTAACACGGTCAGCTGCGCATTACCCTGGCACGGTCGGAAGGTAATATATAGGCACACAGCCCTTATTAGTTAATATGCTTTCTTTTAATTAATCTTCAGCAGTGGTTCTCCTGCTTTTATATCACCATATTTTAAGACGTTTATCTTCTGGTTTTCGGTAAGGCTTGTACATATGACCGGTGTGGACATAGCCTTGGCAGTTGCTCGAATTCCTTCTAAATCGAAGTTCATTATTACATCTCCCTTTTTCAGGTGCTGGCCTTCATTTGCCATCATACTAAAGCCCTTACCTTTTAGGTTTACGGTATCTATTCCCACGTGAATTAGCATCTCTACGCCTGTGTCAGTCTCAAAGCCCACTGCATGATTTGTGTCAAATATCATGGTTATGGTTCCATCCTCAGGTGCATATACTGTTCCATCCACAGGCTCTATAATTACACCATCTCCCATCATCTTCTGGGCAAATGCCTCATCCGGCGCTTCCTCAATTCCTCTTACTAATCCGTTCATAGGGGATGAAATAGTCACTATATTATGTGTTTTGTCACCCTTATGACTTTCTATATCATCTGAGATATTTCTATCCATATAGTCCTCAAGATTTGACTTTATAACCGATACTCTAGGTCCGTAGATTATCTGTACACCCTGACCCTTTTTTATAACTCCCGATGCTCCTGTAGCACTTAATCTTTCCTGATTTACAAGATCAGGATTAAATACTGTACACCTAAGTCTAGTGGCGCAGCAATCGATGTCAGAGATGTTATCTCGTCCACCTAAGCCTATTAAAATTCCGGCTGATATTCGGTCAGCTTCTGACATCTGTTCACTTTCGGTTGTAGCATCACCGTCTGTCTGATTACCATTTGCATTTTTCCTTGCATCCACGTCCCTTCTGGTATATAGCTTAACCTCTTCTTCCTCACCTCTTCCCGGAGTCTTGTAATTGAATCTTTTTATAAGGAATGAGAATAACAGGTAGTAAACTATGAAGTAGAATACACCTACTATTACAACCCATATCCAGTTAGTCTTATCATTTCCCTGAAGTATTCCGAAGAGGAACAAATCTATAAGTCCTCCTGAAAACGTCATACCAACACCTACATTAAACATGTGCATAAGCATATAGGCAAGACCGGCAAACACACAGTGAATCACATATAGAAGTGGTGCCACGAACAGGAATGTAAACTCAATAGGTTCAGTTATACCTGTCAGCATAGAGGTTAATGCTGCAGATAAAAGCAGTCCGCCTACCTTCTTTCTATTTTCAGGTCTGGCACATCTGTACATGGCGTAAGCGGCTCCCGGAAGACCGAATATCATAAGAGGGAATTTACCGGACATAAATCTTGTTGCTGATACTGAAAACTGCTCTGTATTAGGGTCAGCCAGCTGTGCAAAGAAGATGTTCTGTGCACCCTCGATTATCTGTCCTCCAACCTCTAGGGTTCCACCAACTGCCGTCTGCCAGAACGGTAGATAGAACACATGATGAAGACCAAATGGGATGAGTGCTCTCTCCATAAGTCCGTACACCCATGTTCCGGCGTATCCTGAACGTAAAACAATGTCTCCCACTGCATATATTCCCGCCTGTATAGGAGGCCAGATAAAGTACATCAAGATTCCTACAAATGTAAATACCAGTGCGCTTATTATAGGCACAAATCTGGTTCCTCCGAAGAAGGATAACACCTGAGGAAGCTCAATCTTATAGAATCTGTTGTGAAGTGCAGCCACTCCAAGACCTACGATAATACCACCGAATACACCCATCTGAAGTGACTCGATTCCTACCACTGAGGTTACTGCTCCTTCAAGCAGATTGTCAGAGCCACCGTTGATAGCTATAAGCGCACTTATGGATGCATGCATTATAAGAAATGCGATTACAGCAGCTAAAGCTGCAACCTCCTTTTCCTTCTTAGCCATACCAATAGCAACACCTATAGCGAATATTATAGGAAGGTTGGCAAATACTATATCCCCAGCCTTACTCATAACCTGGAACACTGCGTTAAGAGCTGTTCCAGGGCCCATAATTCCCATCAGACCGTAGGTTTCAAGCATTGTAAGGTTGGTGAGAGAGCCACCTATACCCAAAAGCAGTCCAGCTACGGGGAGGATGGCTATAGGAAGCATAAAACTCCTTCCCACACGCTGTAGAACACCAAAAATTTTATCTTTCATATTATTCTCCTTTTTTACAAGTATGATTTAAACCATATACAACAGGCTGCGCAAATACACTGTATCGGCCGGCCTGCCTAGGGTGGGTCCACGCTGACACTAAAACGGTCAGCTTAGTCCCCACCACTGTCGCGGCCGGAATGAAATTTACTGGCGCAGCCTTATCACATATAAATTTAAAGGCATTAATCACACACATATTCTCTGGAATATTTTGTGCAATTAATGCCTTTTAATACATCTTATAAAATTTTTGTGCTCTACAGATGTTGTAGATAGCCTTAGCTTACGGAAAACTTACTCTTCTATCTCTCCTGCCTTACGTCTTGCGAAGAAGTCCTTTGTCTCCTTGGCAACTACTCCGCTAAGTGCGAAGAGGGCTATCATGTTAGGGAATGCCATCATACCATTGAAGATATCTGCGATGGTCCAAACTGCTGATACTGTCATGTAAGGTCCGATGAATACTGCAAGGATGTATAATATTCTGAATACCATAAGTCCCTTCTTGTTTCCGCCATTTAAGTACTCAAGACATCTCTCTGAGTAATAATCCCATCCAAGGATTGTAGTAAATGCAAAGAATACAAGACAAAGCATAAGGATGAAGGATGATACCTTAGCTGGGAATGGAAGTCCATTCTCAAATGCGAAGATTGTTACTGCAACACCCTCAAGTCCCTGCTCATGAGCACCTGTAAGTACTACTGAAATACCTGTCATAGAACAGATAATGATTGTATCAATAAATGTACCTGTCATAGATACAAGACCCTGACGTACTGGCTCCTTAGTCTGAGCTGCTGCAGCTGCGATAGGTGCAGAACCAAGTCCTGACTCGTTAGAAAAGATACCTCTTGCAACACCCTTCTGCATAGCTACGATGAAGCTACCGATGGCACCACCTGTTACTGCTGCCGGATTAAATGCTCCCTTTACGATAGTAACAATTGCATCCGGTACCTCAGTAATATTTGTGATTACCAAAGTAAGTGCAGAAACAACATATATTATAGCCATAAATGGAACAACTATCTCAGAAACCTTTGCAATACTCTTAATTCCACCTATAAGAACAAGTGCAACAACTATTGCCAAAACAAATGATGCAATAACTACTGACCATGAGTACTCACCAATTCCAGGAATCTTAACTGTTGATGCATTCTTAGGATCAAAGAATGTATTAACTGCTGATGAGATACCATTTACCTGAGTAAATGTACCTATACCAAGAAGTCCGGCACACACTCCAAAGAATGCGAACAGCTTTGCAAGCCATTTCCACTTAGAGCCCATACCCTTTTCTATGTAATAGAAAGGTCCACCTAATGAGTGACCATCCTCATCAACCACACGATACTTAACTGCAAGAAGTCCCTCTGAATATTTTGTAGCCATTCCAAGGAATGCTGCCACTACCATCCAGAAAAGTGCTCCCGGACCACCTGCTACGATTGCTGTAGCAACACCTACGATGTTACCTGTACCTATAGTAGCTGATAACGCTGTACACAGAGCTCCGAATGAAGATACCTCTCCCTCTGCTCCTTCCTCATTCTTAACCATCCACTTAAGAGCTAACGGAAGCTTTCTTACCTGAAGTAATCCCACTCTTATAGTGAGTAAAAGTCCACCAGCCATAATAAGCACTATGAGAGGTATACCCCACACCGCGTCATCGATGGTTGTCAAGATTTCATTAAACTTTTCCATAATTAAATCTCTCTTCCTTTCTTTTGTTGTGATTGTTATAATTTAAACCTTTATTAGTTTAACACATTAAATTGACATATACAAACAGATTTTTGTTTTTTCTTAACTAAATCTTTACTAATCGGTTGTTTACTATAAAATATGCTCCAAAGCCTTTATTTATACCAGCTTACATTGACTAAAACTATCGAATATGGTACTATATCAAAGGTTTAAGCGCTTTAGTATGCTAGCATATTACTAAAGCAACACACATTTTTACATAAAGGAGATTTTTAATGATGAAATTCAAGAAATTTGTTAAGAAGCTTAGCGTAGGTCTTGTTGCTGTAGCTATGATGGCAACTACACTTACAGGCTGTGGCGAGAAGAAGAAGGATACATTTACAGTAGGCTTTGACGCTGAGTATCCACCATATGGTTATATGGATGAAAATGGTGAGTACACTGGTTTTGACCTTGAGCTTGCTGAGGAGGTTTGTAAGATTAACGGTTGGGAGCTTGTAAAGCAGCCTATCGCTTGGGAAAACAAGGACAATGAGCTTAATTCAGGCTCTATCGACTGTATCTGGAATGGATTCACTATCAACGGTCGTGAGGATGAGTACGAGTGGTCTCGTCCATATGTAGATAACAGTCAGGTTATCGTGGTTAAGGCTGATGCAGGTATCAACGGCTTCGGTGATTTGGCAGGAAAGAAGGTTGGTGTTCAGACTGCTTCTGCTGCTCTTGATGTTCTTCAGGACCCTGAGGCTCAAAAGGAGCTTGCTGATACATTTGCAGAATTAAATGAGTTCAGTGATTACAACACTGCATTTCTTGAGCTTGAGGCTGGTTCAGTTGATGCTATCGCTATGGATATCGGTGTTGCTCAGTACCAGATTGATAGCCGTGATGCAGGTAAGTTTATCATCCTTGATGAGCACCTTAACGCAGAGCAGTATGGTATCGGTTTTAAGCTTGGTAACACTGAGTTAAAGGACGATGTTGAGGCTGCACTTAAGACACTTAAGGAGAATGGTAAGTTCGACGAGCTTGCTGCAAAGTACGGCTTAGAGGATATGACTTGTCTTTCATTTGAGTAATAAATATTTACAATCAATCAACTGGGGATTATATCTCCAGTTGATTTAATAATACGAATGGTTTTGCTTATTAGAATTATAGGAGTTACATAGGATATGAGTTTTCAGGTTATGCTACAGCAGCTTTCCTCCGGAATGCTAAGTACTATGGGAATATTTTTTCTTACATTACTTTTTTCCCTGCCTCTCGGCTTGGTGATAGCTTTCGGTAGAATGTCAAAGAACAAGTTAATAAGTGGTTTTATAAGTCTCTTGATATCTATACTTAGAGGTACCCCTCTCATGCTCCAGCTTATGGTATGGTATTTCTTCCCATTTTACCTTTTCGGATGGTCCATAAGTGGATGGAGATTCCCTGCAGTTATAGTTGGATTTTCCATTAACTATGCCGCATACTTTGCAGAGATTTACCGTTCCGGTATAGAGGCTATTCCTAAGGGACAGTACGAGGCAGGTCAGATTCTTGGATATTCCAAGTCTCAGAGCTTCTTTAAGATTATTCTTCCACAGGTTATTAAGATTATCCTTCCATCTATAACCAATGAGGTTATTACACTGGTTAAGGATACTTCTCTTGCATTCTCTATCACTTACATAGAGATGTTTACATTAGCAAAGCAGATTGCAGCTGCTGAAACAAGCATGATGCCATTTGTAATTGCCGCAGTATTCTACTACATCTTCAACGCTCTTGTAGCCTTTGTTATGGGGCGCTTAGAGAAGAAGATGAACTACTACAGTTAGGAGGGTTGTTAAATGAGTTTGGATAATAGTATTCAAAAAAGAGTTTATTTTGAGATGAACAACATCAAGAAATCATTTGGTGACCTTCAGGTATTAAATGATATTTCAATCAGCGTTCAGGAGGGCGATGTGCTTTCCATAATCGGTCCTTCCGGTTCAGGAAAATCCACCCTACTTAGAATCGCTACTATGCTTGAAACTATGGATTATGGCGATATGAGCTATATGGGTGAAAAGGCTGTCAGTGTTGTGGATGGAAAGTCTGTATACGCTAAGCCTGCCAGATTAAAAGAGATTAAGAAGAATTTCGGTCTGGTATTCCAGAACTTTAATCTATTCCCACATTACACTGTTTTGAAAAATATTACTGACGCTCCTATCTCAGTTCAAAAAAGAGATAAGACTGAGGTTGAGGCGGAGGCTATGGAGCTTCTTAGAAAGATGGGCTTAGAGGATAAAGCAGACGCTTATCCTTCACAGCTTTCCGGTGGTCAGCAGCAAAGAGTTGCCATCGCAAGAGCACTTGCCCTGAAGCCAAATGTTTTGTTCTTCGATGAACCAACCTCAGCCCTAGACCCAGAGCTTACAGGCGAGGTACTTAAGGTTATTAAGTCCTTAGCAGAGCAGCATATGACTATGGTTATCGTTACCCACGAGATGAACTTTGCAAAAAATATATCCGATAGGGTTGTATTTATGGACAAGGGTGTGGTAGCATTAAGTGGAAGTCCTGAGGAGGTATTCGGCTCTGATAATGAGCGTATGAGAGAATTCTTAGGAAAGGTATCACATTAAAAGCATAGACTGAATTAACAGTCTCTATATATTATATGGAGGTAGGCCTATGGGAAGTAAAACAAAGGATAAAATAGAATTTACAGCTGAGATTGCATCAGGAGAGCCAAGAGAGCTTCCTGATAAGATGAAGCCAAAGCAGGCTTATGCCCACAATCAAAATGCATTAGCCGTAGAGCGAACCGAGCTTTCTAAGATTAGAACAGACCTTGCATTTACTAACAGCAAGCTGGCTGTAGAGCAAACACATCTCTCCTATCTTAGAACCATAGTTTCACTTATAGGTACAGGTGCTACACTTATTAAGGCATTGCCACTGTTTGGAATATCTATGGCATTCACCATAGGAATATCAACCTTCCTGTTTATAGCTGCCATATATTTTATCTACAAGGATGTAACCACATATCCTACTATGAAAAAGCACTTAACAGCTATGGAGCATGAGGCAAGCGAGCTTGCTAAGAAGGCTGAAAGCAGTACATTTAAGCTAAATGGGGATATATAAACAAATATGAAATATATGAATTAGAAAAGGATTATTTAAATGAAACTTAAAAGATTATTATGTTTAACATCACTTATGGTGATGATATTCTTAGTAGGTTGTAAAAAAGAATCTTCAGATTTCGATGATCTTTACCATGATTGGCAATTTGTAGAGATAGAAACTGCAGAAGAAGTAGTTCCACATACCCCTGGCTTAGAGTCAAGGGAGCCTGTTGCAGCTTTTTCCGATGACACTATAACATTTTCTTTTAATGGAAAAACTAACTATGGCGTAGTTGAGGTAGCTGAGGATTACTACAACATCACCTTCCCTGATGGTTCCAGAAAACCAATGGTTGCTAAATTATCAGACGGTGGTAATACTTTAACTCTTAGCTTCGAAAGCCTTAATATACACATTAGATTTAAAAAACAATAATCATTTTACATATTGCCATATACCAACATAAATGTATTTAATGAAAACGCGAAGTAGTCTCATAAATCACTTCGCGTTTTATTATTACTATAATATTTACTTAGCAAGCAGCAAAAAGCTAGCTGTTATATAAATTATTCCAAGTTCTTCATATCAAACTTGTTGTTTTTTTCATTCAATAATATTGTGATTAATACAATTACAAGAAACTCCACACAGGACACCATTCCAAAATAGCTATCAGTCACAAATACAAGAGGTATAGCAGCTACAAGGGCTATCAAAAAACCACCTAATCCACCTATCATCCCCGACGCACTTTGCTTTACAACTTCCACCTCACTGTCCCACTTTAGCTTAGGGAATCTTAGGTTAACAGCAAGTCCTACTACAAGAATACACATAATAATAGCAACAGGAAGAGCTATCATCCATAATAGCTCTAGAACGGATGGTTTTAAAGCTATTATCATAATTAACTCACCTACTAAGAAAAACGGTGCAATAAGTCCTATGTTAAACCTAAGCTTGCCTTTAAGATACTCTCTAGCTGATATAGGTAATGTTCTTATAATCCAAAACTCCTTACCCTCCATAGATATGGAAGTAGCAATTGGCATATTCATTCCTAATATACCTGCAAACAAAACCGGTATAGCAGCATTAATGTTTATAGTAATGGGCAAGTCTTTAATGACATCACTCATGTCAACAAAGAATAGACTAACTGCAAATATCACAGCCATAACAGGACCTATTATGGTATTTGTAACATAGGTTCCTGATGAAAAATATCTCTTTGCTTCTCTGGAAACCAAAGCTCTCATAATAGTTTTATTTTCAAGCTCACCCAACCTATAATTATGCTTAGCGGTGTTGGTATGAAGTCCTCTATTTATCTTCTCAAAATTCATAACAGTGATTGATATTACTATAACCAAAATCACTATGGAAACAACCATCCCCATTGCAAATCTTAGTAGACTTCCTTCAACCATTGCCTGTCCAAACCAAATGGTTGGCGGATAAATCTTATAAAGCATATCAATTAGTTTTCTTGCTATGCCTTCCATAGCCTGCAAATCAAAGCCTTCTAAATCCTCAGTTGGAATTAATGCACTGATGGAAAACACGGCTACAACTATTATCACCACAAAAATAGTCTCAAATAAAGCTTTATTCCTCATTCTAGATGATATACCTGTAATTATAACACCCAGTAATACTGACAAAGCGATTGGAATAATTGGTACCATAACCACTGATATTATTCCTAGCATAGTGGCTGGCAATCCCGGCTTTACCATAATTCCATAGACAACTATACCAGGTATCATAATCAAGCAGGATACCACCAAGCCTTCCATATAAAGTCTAATATACCTACTTATTACCAGAGAGGTCTTTCTTATAGGCATAGATGTAAGTATATCATAACAGTTATCCTTAAATATAATCTTTCCTGCCTTAAATGCACAGAAAACAAGAGCAAATATACTACTCATAAACACAATATAGGCTGGCACTATTTCCCCGGCTCCAAGCTTTATATATCCATAACACAAAGCGCCCACGTAGGCTATAACCATAACCATCAAAAGTCCTATGATAATCCCAAGAGCAATCCCATTCTTTCTTGCCTTCTTATCCTTGGTGTGACGTAAAACATTTAAGGAGAACATATTTGCAAGCTCTAATTTGGTTAAAACCTTAATCTGCCACATCATCTATCGCCTCCATAAATATATCCTCTAAGGATTGTCCATTTTTTACTATATCTGCCATATTTCCACTGGCAAGAAGTCTACCATCCTTAATTATAGCCACCTTGTTACAAAGCTTTTCAGCCACATCAAGTACATGTGTGGAGAAGAACACTGCGCCTTTATTAGCACATATTTCTCTCATCATATCTTTAAGTATTACTGCAGCTTTAGGATCAAGGCCAACAAATGGCTCATCCAATATAAGTAGCTTAGGTTCATGAACCAAGGCTGAAATTATAGCCAGCTTCTGCTTCATACCATGTGAGTAGGTTGAGATTAAATCTCCCAACGACTCAGTTATCTCGAAAGCATCTGCATACTTTTCTATCTTATCTCTTCTCTCCTTAGCTCCCACCTGAAATATATCAGCTATAAAATTAAGATACTGTATACCGGTCAGATACTCATACAAGTCCGGATTATCAGGGATGTAAGCAAAACGTCTCTTACACTCTAATGGATTCTCCCTAATGTTAATCCCGTCTATAATTATCTCACCCTCATCAAAGTCATGTATGCCGGTTACGCATTTTAGGGTTGTTGTTTTGCCCGCACCATTATGACCTATGAAGGCATAGATGTCACCTTTTTCAATATGCATATTTAATCGATGTACACCCTTGTCACTACCCTTGTAGCATTTTGTCAGATTAGTAATCTTAAGCATAGCATTTTCTCCCTTCAGATATTAAAATTCTATATAATTTTCTCTTATAATACAATATAACCTAGGGTAACAAGTGAACCGACCCCCAAAAGTTAGACCTAAAAATCTAACAATTGGGAGGTCGGTTTTTTATGGCAAAATATTCATTTGAATTTAAAAAGCAAATGGTTCTTGAATATTTATCTCGTGGAGGAGGCTCTAACTTTTTAGCAAA
>JAFTPO010000037.1 GCA_017463225.1 Lachnospiraceae bacterium
CTGGTATTGCATACGAGGTGAGAGTGGCTTGTCCCTTCTGTCACTATCAACCTTAAACAGATTAAGTCTTAAAGCATTGGTTACCACACAGAAGCTTGACAAGCTCATAGCTGCAGCGCCTATCATAGGATTTAGCAATAAGCCTGTAAAATGATACAGTGCCCCTGCTGCCACAGGAATTCCTATTATATTGTAGATAAATGCCCAGAACAGATTCTCCTTTATATTCTTAAGCACCTGTCTGCTAAGTCTTATAGCTGCCGCTACATCCATCAGGCTACTCTTCATAAGCACCACATCAGCCGCATCTATAGCGATATCTGTTCCTGCTCCTATGGCCATTCCTATGTTAGCCTTCGTAAGTGCGGGAGCATCATTAATTCCATCGCCAACCATGGCCACCTTATTCACTCCATCTGCCTGTAGCAATTCTATAACCCCGTCCTTATCCTGTGGACGCATTCCTGCAATAACCTTATCCACACCTACCTGCTCTCCTATTGCCTTAGCAGTAACCTCATTGTCACCGGTAAGCATTACAACATGGATACCCATATTTTTAAGCTGCCTTACTGCCTCCACACTATCTGGCTTTATAACATCCGCCACGGCGATAATTCCCAAGAGGTTTTCTCCACAGCTAAAATAAAGTGGGGTCTTTCCTTTGCCTGAAAGAAGAGCTGCTTTTTCTCTTAATTCCTCAGTAATATTCACCTTAAGACTTATAAAAGACTCATTTCCACCGGCAAGCTCTACACCCTCATAGCTTGCCTTAAGTCCATTACCCGGCAATGCTTCAAAGTCCTCCACCTCAAGAGGAACTATCTTTGCGCCTATTCCTTCACTTATGGTAGCACAGTAATCTACCACTGCCTTTGCCAGGGGATGCTCGCTTTTAATCTCAAGACTTAGAGCCAGCTTGAGAAGCTCCTCCTCATTAACACCCTCTGCAGTCACAATATCTGTAACCTGAGGACAGCCCATAGTTATGGTTCCTGTTTTATCAAGAGCAACTGCACATATTCTACCAGTCTCTTCTAATGAAGCCGCGGTCTTAAACAGTATACCGTGCTTGGCTCCTATACCATTTCCCACCATTATGGCAACCGGTGTGGCCAGTCCTAATGCACATGGGCAGCTTATAACAAGCACCGATATTCCTCTGGCTAGCGCGAAGCCAAACTGCACTCCAGTGGCAAGCCATATTATAACTGTAACTACTGCAATAGCTATAACCACAGGAACAAATACTGCCGACACCTTATCTGCAAGCTTTGCAATCGGTGCCTTTGAAGCAGCTGCATCGCTTACCATCTGAATTATCTGGGATAAAGTTGTATCCTGTCCTACTCTTGTAGCCCTGCACTTGATAAATCCTGTCATATTGATGGTGGCTGCAGAAACCTGATCATCTATAGTCTTATCCACCGGTATGCTCTCACCTGTTAAGGCTGACTCATCTATGGCAGTATTTCCCTCAACAACTACACCATCCACCGGTATACTCTCTCCCGGACGGACTATAAATATATCATCTACTCTAACCTGTTCTATAGGTATCTGTTGCTCCTTGCCATCACGTTCCACTGTGGCAACCTTTGGAGCCAGCTTCATAAGTGACTTTATGGCATCTGTGGTCTTTCCCTTGCTATAAGCCTCCAGAAGCTTGCCTAAAGTTATAAGTGCAAGTATCATGGCCGCAGACTCAAAATACAAATTATGCAGATACCCATGAGCCCTTGTAAGATTCCCTTGAACCACATAGTGACTCATGGCAAATAATCCATACACACTGTACACAAAGGATGCACCTGAGCCAAGAGCCACCAGGGTATCCATGTTAGGTGCCCTGTGAAGAACACCCTTTAATCCATTTACGAAGAATTTTTTGTTAATTATCATAACTGTTATGGCAATAAGTAGCTGTATCAGTCCCAATGCCATAGGATTACCCGCCAAAAGCTCAGGCAGTGGCCAACTCCACATGCTGTGCCCCATAGACACATACATAAGTGGAATCATAAGTATTATAGAAGCTATAAACCTTCTCTTAAGCACAGGTGTCTCCATATCCTTTAGAGAATCCTCCATATCCTTTATGATGTCCTTTCCCTGTATTTCATCAGAGCTATCCTGGCCTGCAAAAACCCGGCTGGCACCATATCCTGCATCTGACACCGCTTTTATTATATTGTCAGATGTAGCAACTCCCTCAACCAACATAGTATTGGTCAGTAAGCTTACACTTACACTGTATACACCCTCTAACGAGCCCACCGCTTTCTCAACTCTGGCGCTGCATGCGGCACAGCTCATACCTGTCACATTATACTTTGTCATAGTCATCTCCATATTCTTATTATTCCTGTATATGATATACCTGTAATATGTGTTTTATCAAGATTTTTTATTGATAAAATTTCTCTTGAAACCGATTACAAATTTTTTCCAAATGAATTGCAAAATATGACACAATATGTCATAATAAGGGTGTGTAGATTAAAGAAAGGACAGCCACAGGCGATATTTGTATGGAGAAATTACTTGCATTTGATTTTTCTGCATTTCTTGTTATGTTTGTGCTTTTGTCCACAACCATTTCAAGACGTATGATTCACGGTAAGGAAAATAGGATTTTTCTTGCCACTTTAGCTTGTGCTTTTTTAACTACGGTATTCGATGTATGGAGTATAGTGCTTGATGTATACGCAGAGGGTGCACTAACCTTAAAATACATTTCTCACTCGCTATATCTGTTTTTCCATAGTTTGATGGTTGTTATCTATATATGTTACATAGTTTCCCTGGCTGACATATGGCATAGACTTAAGAGAAACATACTGCACAAGATATTGCTTCCTCTTCCTATGATAATTGTAACCATTTTGCTTATCAGTAACTTCTTCACCCATAAGGTGTTCTATATGAATGCTGAGGGTCACTATACCAGAGGCTCACTGTTCGCATTCATATATTTAGCAGGCTTTGCCTATGCTATCTACGGAATTTTCTTTATATTAGCCAACAAAGTATTATTTAAGAGAAGTCGATTCTGGGCTCTTATGTCTGTATTTCTGTTAGTTTTCGCAGCTACCTTCCTGCAGATGTTTATGCCGGGAATAGTTATCGAAATGTTTGCCACAACCATAGGTCTTCTATTCATATCTATGATTATCCAGAAGCCTGAGGAAAATATTGACCTTACAACAGGCCTGCAGAATGCCACAGCCTACAGCATAGACATCAAGAGAAACTTCCACAACGAAAAGGTTTTCGATATCATTATGATTAATGTGGCAAACTTCCACTCAGTGAGAGATATAATCGGCTTTGATGCTGCAAACGACCTTTTGGTTGAGGTTGCAAATAAGCTTAGGGCAGTAAATAAATCTTCTAAGCTAAACTCAGATTTATACTACCTCGGCAAGGGTAAGTTCAGACTGACCATTGACGAAGATATGCGTGAGCGAAGCTTAGAAATCGCTGAACTGGTTAACACCACACTCCAGAAGAATTTTGATGTTAATCACATCAATCTCAACCTAATCTGCTACGTATGCATTACAAGATGTCCTTACGACGTTGATGATTATGAGATTTTAATGCACTTCGGAGAAAGATTTACGGACAACATAGAATACTCCGGCAATGTACTTTTAGCCAGAGAGTTATTCTCCAAGGAAAGATATGATTTGTTCAACAAGCTTGACAGCATTATAGAAAACGCTATTACAAACCACAAGTTCCAGGTTTACTATCAGCCTATATACTCCACTGAGGAGAAGCGTTTTAATTCTGCTGAGGCATTGCTTAGACTTAAGGATGACACCTATGGATTTATACCTCCGGATGTTTTTATCCCGGCGGCAGAGAAAAGCGGTGCTATCCACCGAATCGGAGCCTACGTTTTAGAGGAGGTTTGCGACTTTATAGCAAGCTCAGACTTACCTAAGCTTAATATTGATTACATAGAGATTAACCTTTCAGTTGCACAGTGTATGCACCAGGATTTATCAAAGCAGGTGCTTAATATCTTAGATAAATATAAGGTTTCTCCTGACAAGATTAATCTTGAGATTACAGAGACCGCAACCTCTAATCTCCACAGCATTATGCTAAAGAATCTTCAGGAGCTTACAGAGGCCGGTGTAAGCTTCTCACTGGATGACTTTGGAACAGGATATTCTAATATGCAGAGAGTTGCATCTCTTCCACTTAAGATAGTTAAGCTAGACAGAACCTTTGTTAATCACGAAGAGAATCCTAAGCTTTCCATCGTTCTTGAGAATACTGTTAAGATGATTAAGGACATGGATATGCAGATTGTTGCAGAGGGTATTGAAACGGAGCAGCTTGTAACCAGATTCGCCGATATGAAATGCGAATACATCCAGGGCTACTACTTCTCCAAGCCAATTCCTAGAAATGACTTTATCGTATTTATAACAAAGCATCTTAACTCCAATAAATAGATAGACAAATATAACAAAAACTCACCTAAAAAAGGTGAGTTTTTGTATTTAACAATTCTTTAGTTTTATGCTATGATATATCTTAATTTTAAAGTATTTTAAGGAGCTAGTATGTACCAAGATCCTACCACCACAATTGAACATCTGTATTCAGGCACTCATGTCCATAAAACTGAGCTTGTAAACCTGCTTAGATGTGAGGATCCATACATTGTAGAGCTACTTAGAAGGCGGGCAGATTCCCTTAGACGCGAAAGCTATGGAACAGAGGTGTATATCCGTGGTCTAATCGAATTCACAAACTATTGTAAAAACAACTGCTACTACTGTGGCATTAGAAGAGATAATGGAAATGCCCTTAGATATAGATTAACCACCGAGGACATTATGAGCTGCTGCCATGAGGGTTATAGGCTGGGCTTTAGAACCTTCGTGCTTCAAGGTGGAGAGGACGGCTTTTTTAACCGAGAAAAAATATGTGACATAGTCTCATCCATAAAGCAAAAATATCCGGATTGTGCAGTTACACTTTCTGTTGGAGAGTGGTCTAAAGAAGACTATCAGGCATTTTATGATGCTGGTGCCGACAGATACTTACTGAGACACGAAACTGCGTGCAGTGAGCATTACAGCAAGCTTCACCCAGAAGGCATGAGCCTTGATACACGCAAGGAATGCCTGTTTAACCTAAAGGATATAGGCTTTCAAGTGGGGTCAGGCTTTATGGTTGGTTCACCATTTCAAACCTTGGATAATCTGGCTGAGGACATTCTCTTTTTGGGCCAGCTTAATCCTCATATGATAGGCATAGGGCCATTTATCACTCATAAGGATACGCCATTTGGTGACAGAGAAAGCGGAAGTCTTGAGCTTACCTTAAAGCTAATTTCCATCCTGCGATTAAGACACCCTAAGGCACTTATACCTGCCACCACAGCCTTAGGAACCATTCATCCTAATGGAAGGGAGCTGGGGTTAAAATATGGTGCCAATGTAATTATGCCAAACCTGTCCCCGGCCAGTGTGAGAGAAAAATATACACTCTACAACAACAAGCTTAGCACCGGTGAAGAGGCTGCCGAAGGCTTAGATAAGCTTAAGGAAGCTGTTATTAAAGCCGGATATAGCATAGTTGTGGATGTAGGACACGCAAAAATGTAGCTTTAATTATAAAAGTTAATGTACAAGAACATATATGGAGAAAATATAGGAGAAAATAATATGAATACCAGAGAGCTTCAAGAGGAAATTATAAGATTAAAGAAGGAAAAAAACATCTGCATATTAGCCCACAGCTATCAGTCAAGACCTATCGTTGAGGTTGCTGACTTCGTGGGAGATTCATTTCAGCTAAGCCAGATGGCTACTACCGTTGACGCAGATACAGTTATTATGTGTGGAGTTCGTTTTATGGCGGAAACTGTTAAGATACTTTCCCCGGAGAAAACTGTTCTTATGCCAAATACCACTGCAGGCTGTCCTATGGCAGAGCAGATGAGCCCTGAATATATTGAGTCTGTTAAGAAGGAGCATCCAGGTGCAAAGGTTGTTGCCTATATCAATACAACTGCCGCGTTAAAGACTATTTGCGATGTGTGTGTTACATCCGCGTCAGCTGTTAAGATTGTTAGTCAGCTTCCGGATAAGGATATCCTTTTTATCCCTGACATAAACCTGGGAAGCTACGTGGCTAAAATGGTACCTGAGAAAAATGTAATCCTGTTAAATGGCGGCTGCCCGGTTCACGCAGCTATGACTGCTCAGGATGTTATAGAGGCGAAGAAGCTTCATCCTAATGCCCTATTCTTAGTTCACCCTGAGTGTAAGCCGGAGGTTGTAGAGCAGGCGGACTTTGTGGGCTCCACTTCAGCTATAATGAAGTATGCACAGGAATCTGAGGCAGATGAATTTATCATAGGAACTGAGATTAGCATCGCAGAGCATCTGGCCTGCGATATACCGAATAAGAAGTTTTATCAGCTTTCATCCAGACTTCTATGTAACGATATGAAAGCTACCACTCTTGTAGATTTATACAACACACTACTTGACGGTTCAGGCAAGGAAATCATTTTAGATGATGACACCATAACCAAAGCCAAGGCTTGCATAGACCGTATGCTTGAGCTGGGTTAATTATGATTTTAGACACTAAGAGGTAAGAAGTATGTCTAACAAAGCACTGATTGCCATGAGTGGCGGTGTTGATTCCAGCGTGGCAGCCTATCTTATGAAGGAAAAGGGCTACCACTGCATCGGCGCCACTATGAAGCTTTTTCAAAATGAAGATATAGGACTTTCCAAGGAGCACAGCTGCTGCTCTATAGACGATGTGGAGGATGCACGACGTGTAGCCTCCGCTCTTGATATGCCCTTTTATGTGCTTAATTTCTCTGAGAATTTCAAAGAGAAGGTAGTAGACAAATTTGTAAGCTGCTACGAAAATGGCATGACTCCAAACCCTTGTATAGAGTGTAACAGACATTTAAAGTTTGACCACCTGTACAACAAAGCCAGAGAATTAGGCTACGAATATGTAGTTACAGGACACTATGCAGGAATAAGCTTCAACGAAAGCACCGGCCGATATCAGCTTCACAAGGCCAAGGATTCAAGTAAGGATCAAAGCTATGTACTCTACTCCATGACTCAGGAGCAGCTGTCTCACACCTTATTTCCTCTTTGGGATATGAATAAGGAACAGGTTAGAGAACTGGCAGAAGCAAACAGCTTTATCAATGCAAACAAGCATGACAGCCAGGACATATGCTTTGTAATAAATGGAAAATACGCAGATTTTATAGAGCAATATACAGGCAAGAATTATCCTGAGGGTGACTTCGTAGATATGGAAGGAAACGTATTAGGTCGTCACAAGGGAATTATCAGATATACCATAGGTCAGCGACGTGGCTTAGGACTCTCCCTTAAACAATCCATGTATGTGGTAAAGGTAGACCCAATAAGCAACACCGTTGTCCTAGGCTACAACGAAGACTTATTTACCACTACCCTGCAAGCAAACAACATAAACCTTATATCAATTCCTGAGATTAAGGGAGAGCTAAGATGTAAGGCAAGACCAAGATACAATGCAAGGGAAGCATGGGCAACAGTAACCCAGCTTGACAGTGATACCATTCAGGTAGTCTTCGATGAGCCACAGCGCGCCATAACCAAGGGTCAGGCAGTGGTACTCTACGACGAAGACCTAGTAATCGGCGGCGGAACTATAATATAAGAAGATAAGTCGGTAAAAAGATACAGAGCCTTAGATAAAAGTATAAAACAGACATACTAAGATAGATATAAATAATAAAAGAGGGCTGTGCCAGTTCACTTCCTTCCGACCGCGACAGGGTAAAGCGGAGCTGACCGTTTTAGTGTCAGCGAAGCTTTATCCCTAGGCAGGTCGGCCAAGAAGTAAATTTGCACAGCCCTCTATATTATATTTTATAGCAGATTCTTTCTCAGCTCTGCTCCACTTGCGCTACTTAGGTATGCCGGTGGAATATCAAAGATTGTCTTACAACCCTTCATACCCTCCTTCTTCATACGAACTGCAGCTCTGGCACAGGCTACTATTACAGAAGCTGTAAACTCAGGATTAGAATCTAACTTCAAACTATACTCGATAATGTGAGTATTCTCACCATTCCATCCTGTCTTTCCACTTCTTATTACAAATCCACCATGTGGAATACCTGCATGGTCACGCTGAAGCTCTTCCTCAGTAATAAATGTAACTGTAGTATCATAATCTGCAAAATAGTTAGGCATATTCTTAATCTCCGCCTCTATCTTAGCAAGATCTGCACCTTCCTCAGCTACAACATAGCACTCTCTTAAGTGCTTCTCTCTGGTTGTAAGCTCTGGATTAGCTCCACTTCTAACTGCCTCAAGCGCAGCATCTATAGGTACTGTGTACTGCTTTCCATTTGCAACACCTTCTACTCTACGAATTGCATCTGAGTGTCCCTGGCTAACACCCTTACCCCAGAAGGTATAATCCTTACCCTGTGGCAGAATTGCATTGCCGTATAATCTATTGATAGAAAACATTCCAGGATCCCAGCCTGCTGAGATAACTGCTACATTTCCATTCTCAGAAGCTGCTTTATCTACATTGTCAAAATGCTCAGGAATCTTCGCATGAGTGTCAAAGCTGTCTACCACGGTAAAATACTTAGCATACTCCTTGGTCTGCTCTGGAAGGTCAGTAGCACTTCCTCCACAGAGAATCATAACATCTATATCATCCTTCATCTTCGGTGCATCATCCACATGGTATACCTTAACACCTTCAGTTAAAATCTTAACTGTGTCAGGATTTCTTCTGGTAAATACTGCTACCAGCTCCATATCATCGTTCTGCTTTAATGAGCACTCTATACCTCTTCCAAGGTTACCATAGCCCAATATTCCAACTCTAGTCTTCATGTTTTTCCTCCTATATAATCAGCATATTTTGTCAAAGAAATATCTCCTCCCAAAGATTATCCTTTAACAGTTTACTGCACCATAATATCACTACATATATTAGATGTCAAAGAAAAATCTGTGTCAAAAATGCCCTAATCTCTATTCTTTCTTATGTCATCCACAATAGTTTCCACAAGCTTCTCCTCAGAAGTATCATCCTCTCCAACGATCTGGTTTGAATATTTTTTCTTAGATACCTCAATCCACTTACTTAAAAGTTCATGTAACTGAACCTTTTCAAATGGCTTCGCCAGAAAATCCTGGAAACCGTTGCTAAGGTACATTTCCTTCGCACCCTCTATAGCATTTGCAGTTAAGGCTATAACCACTGTGTTGTTATTAAGCTCACTTTCTGAGCGTATTATACGTGTGGCCTCAACGCCATCCATCTCCGGCATCATATGATCCATAAGAATCATATCATACTGATTCTCCTTAGCTAATTCTATGGCCTTCTTGCCACTATCAGCCTCGTGAATATCAAACTTATATTCTGTCATCATTTTAACAACAACCTTGCGGTTAATGATGTTATCATCCACAACAAGCACTCGAAGACCTTGGCATTCAAACATCCTCATATCCGTTTTCTTAAGTGCCTCTCTGGTAATCGGATTGTCCTTAATGGTATCTCTTGTTACCACCTTCTGAATTATAACCACCGTAAATGTTGTTCCCCTGCCATACTCACTTTCTACCTGAATATCACCATCCATAAGCTGAACCAGATTCTTAGTGATAGCCAGTCCTAAACCGGTTCCCTCTACCTTACGGTTTATATTCATATCAAGCTGCTGGAAGGACTCATAAATATGGTCCAAATCCTCCGGCTTAATGCCAATACCTGTATCCTCAACCTCAAAGCACATTCTATAATTCTCATCATCCACAAACTCACCGAAAGCCTTCAAACTGACACTTCCCTGTCTTGTGAATTTCAAAGCATTGTTTAGAAGATTAATAAGTACCTGCCTAATCCTCACCTCATCACCATTTAACTTATAAGGTATATCCTGTGCTACGTCTACATTCACCTTTAGTCCCTTCTGCGCCGCAGCTACCTTTATCATATTTACAGTATCCTGCACCAGAATCTGTACATAATAATCACTGTTAATAAGCTCCATCTTGCCAGCTTCAACCTTAGAAAGGTCCAGGATGTCATTGATTATTCCTAAAAGATTAAGAGCTGCCGACTTGATATCGCAGGCAAAATCGTACATTTTTCTGCCACGACTTTCCTCGATAATAAGCTCGCTTAAGCCAACTATGGCATTCATCGGTGTTCTAATCTCATGAGACATATTAGCTAAGAACTGGCTTTTGGCCTGGTTAGCCGCCTCAGCCTTCTCTCTCATCAGATTTACATTCTTGATATATTCAACAGTGTCAGTTACATCTGTAAACAATATGGTATAACCACGTACATCCCCATCTAAATCCTTAAGTCTGCTGATGTGTCCCTCGTAGTTTCTGCCATCTACTATAAACTCATTCTTATCTTCTTCCACAAGAACCTGTAGTGGGAACTCCGATATTTCTCCTATGGTTTTATAGGTGGATATGCCAGGAAACACCTTCTCTGCAGTCTTATTATAGCTTATTACCTTGAAATGCTCATCCAAGGTAATAACACCGTCATTCAAGGCCTGGAGTACGTTATTTGCCGCAGCCTTAGTAAGGTTGTAATCCTTACGATTCCACACAAATATGGTCATTATAGATAGCATAGTCGCCATAGTTACAGGGGTTGGATCATAGCTATTGAATACGCCCAAGGTGTAAATCACGAACACAAAGAAGGCTATAAAGCTACCTCCGATTATCATAAAAAGGTTCCTACGCTTTTTCTTCTCCTTTTCCTTCCTGACACTGTCAAATAATGTCCATGCCACAACTGCCCACGGAATAACTATTGCTATCAAACAATGAACATAGAAATATGGACCATACTCAAGCACCAAACGATAATTAAAGTCTACCACCTCAAAGGCAATAGATTTGTAGAACACAGTATGCATAGGTGTTGTCCAGACTATAATCACACCCACCAATGCCAATATCAAAAGACTTCTCTCAAACAGTCTTCTTTCTTTACATCCACAATAATGCCTTATAAACATCATATAAAATATTGCAACTACAGAAGAACCCAGATACTCAAATTTCACCGCTATCATAGCTTCTTCCTTTGTTTTAGAAAACAACTCAAGAAGATATCCTGAACTGTGAACCAACTCCGCTATCATAAAGTAGCTTAATAGCTTCTGCCCATATGTAGCTTCTCCCCTAAACATTACTATAAGCGAGCTTAACACCATAAATATGGAAAGCACGTGCAAAACAATCATAATATCGAACATAACAAATTCCCCCATATAATAATTAAAAGGGGAAGCATTACTCCCCCATTTTATAATCCAAGTAACCTACCTATATTGTAGCAAAAAATGAGATTATTACAATAATTCTTTAGCTCAAAAAGGTTACCTAAAAGTTACCATTTTTTCTTTACCATTTCTTAACCACCTGTTTCATTGAATTTATTATGGCATTATGCTATTCTTTCCTTAGTATAAAGGGAGTAGTGAGCGCGTAATACGCGTTGCATCGTTCGTCATCACGTCCCATTGGGTCCGGGCTATGCACTTACACTTTTTTGTATGTTACGAGACTTTTACTGCATTTTTTGTTGTGCAGGAAAGTCTTTTTCTTTGCACAGATTTAAAACTATTAGAGGAGGGCATCGTTATGATGTATTTACTGTTAATCGTCGGCTTTGTATTGCTTGTTAAGGGAGCTGACATGTTTGTAGATGGTTCTTCATCCATCGCTGGAATCCTTAAGGTTCCTTCACTTATTATTGGACTTACAATCGTTGCTATGGGCACCAGTGCTCCAGAGGCTTCAGTTAGTATCACCGCAGGACTTGCAGGTAACGCTGATATTTCTCTCGGAAATGTAGTTGGTTCTAACATCTTCAACATCTTGTTTGTAGTTGGTCTTTGCTCTATTATTTTCCCAGCAGAGACACCAAAAGATATTATGAAGAGAGATGTTTGGTGGAACATCGCAGCCAGCGTTGGTTTACTTCTCCTTATCTTAGACAAGAAGCTTAGCCGTCTGGATGGTGTTATCCTTTTAGTTGCATTTGTTACATATATTGGTCTTATGATTAGAAGCGCATTAAAGAATCGTGTTGAGAGCGACGCTCAGGAAACTATGTCAGTTCCTAAGAGTATTATCTTCGCCATCATCGGCTTAGCTATGATTATCTTAGGTGGCAATCTTGTAGTAGACAATGCCAGTGAAATCGCCATCGCTTGGGGTATGAGCGAGGCATTAGTTGGTCTTACCATCGTAGCTATCGGAACTTCTCTCCCAGAGCTCGTTACTTCAGTTACAGCTTCAAAGAAGGGTGACTCAGGTATCTCTCTTGGTAACGCAGTAGGTTCAGATCTATTCAACATTATGTTCATCCTTGGTATTGCAGCAGTATTAGCACCTATCACAGTTGCTCCAGAGCTTATCATCGATACAGTAATCATGATTGCAGTAGCTGTCCTTATCACTATCTTCTGCAAATCATCAACCAAGATTAACCGCATCGAAGGTATCATCATGCTTGTGGGATACATCGTATACACAGCATACATCATAATGAGATAAACAACATTATAGGAAGTTGAAGCAAAGTCAACCCTTCCGCAGCTTGCGGAGGGGTTTTCTCTTTGTATGAGAGGGGACATAGCTGACACCACTACACACTCCGTCGTGCTGATTTTCTAATACCCGGGTAAATGTATCTAAACATTTCGCCACCGCCCCATAGTCACCGTCCATGGTTCCTATGGGGCTCGCGCTGACATCCGTGTCATCGCGTGGCTGAATAACTCATTCCGGGTATAAGAAAATCTGGCACTCCTACGTAAAAGTAGCGGTGGCAGCTATGTCCCCCTCATACTCAAAAGTATATCGGCAAGCTGCGAGAAGGTGACTTGCTTCAATGCCTTCGGCATATGTAATATGAAGGATATCGCCATAGGCGATGAAGTTGATTTGTGCCCTGAGCATATGTGCCAATCTACATATGTGTAAGGTATAAGGTGTTACCAGACTGACAAGCTGACATTACAACGAGGAGAATGATTTTCTTATGTCCAAGATTCATTAAACAAGGGGAGCGCTGGCACGGATGCCAGCGCAGTTCCCTCCCGTGCACGGACGCACGGTAGGGAACGAGCCCCGTAATGTAAGAATATTTATACTTGGACATTAGAAAATCACTCCGCAGTTGTACGGAAGCTGTCAGTCTGGTAACACCTTATACCGAGGCACACAAAAAGCCCTGGCACATATGTGCTAGGGCTTTCAAATCAACTTCCTATAATGTTGTTTATGTATTCTATACGCCGGCTACCAGCTCGTCCATCATCTGTTTGATGTTGTTACTGATGTCCATAACGTTAGTTGAGGATGCTGCAATCTCCTCTGTTGATGCTGCTAAGTTCTGGGTTCTATCGCAAACCTTCGCAACTACCTCAAGGAGGTTCTGAGCCTCTGCGTTAATAGAGCGCATAGCCCTTTCTATCTTCTCCTGGCCCTGGTTAGAGCTCTCCACTGTATCTCTTGAATTCTTTGCAAGCTCATTAATCTCAGTTGCTACTACCGCGAAGCCTCGTCCTGCCTCACCTGCACGGGCTGCCTCTATGGAAGCATTCAGCGCAAGCAGGTTAGTCTTAGATGATATAGCTACTACCTGATTATTATTCTCTCTAAGCTCTGAGAGAAGGTCATAAATCTCAGTAAGAGATGCCTCAAGCTTCTGACAGAATTCTGTAACTGTCTGAATCTCCTCTGATATACCTGTACTCTCTGATGCGTTGGAGTTGTTACCTGACTCCATATGCTCAACTGCCACATTAAGTCCTTCGAACTCAAGATTAATGCTCTCAACTGCTGCCACGATACCGGCCTTCTGAGCGTTAATCTCATCCATAAGAACTGTAATCTCAGCTCTCTCCTTCTCTGCTAAGTCCTTAATGAAATGGATACAATTCTCCTTAACATTAAAGCCATTGTGAATAGCTGTAGCCATATCCTTACAGCTATCATATCCACAGCATGAACAGTCGATGCATCTCTTCTCTGCAGTAGTTTTACCCATGCTGTCAAAGATATCATCAAGCTCTGCACGTGATGGCTCACTAATCTTTACACTCTGTGAGCGGTCAGTATATCTTCTGATAAAGTCATCTAAATTAAGCTTCTCAAACTGCTTATTTAACCACTTTAATCTATCCTCAGGAGTAAGCATCTTGCCCCATGGATCCTTTTTAGCATCCTTGGTTGTCTTCTTTCTCTCCTCACGAATTCTAAGCATCTCGTAAAGTGGATCCTCAGTCTCATTCTTAATGCTCTCTGTAGCTGTACCGTACAGACAACCCTCGCCACAATTAAGTGCATCAATAAAGAGATATGGTGTCATACTCTTTGCGATGCGATCCTTATTCTTCTCAAGGTAGTGATACATATGCTTCTCACCCTCAACCTGACGGATAAGAACACTGTCACCACAGAACCAGTATACATTTTCCTTAAGTCCACCTGGCATAGGATAGATTGAACCAAGACCGTAGTCAATCTCATCTGAGCAAGGTGTACCTGTAAGGTTATTCTTTCTAATATATCTCATAAGATGATCAAATGTAACGTTATAGCTTATGTATCCGTTACAGTTTGGATCATCAATCTCCATCTTCTTAGCTATACATGGGCTGATAAATGCAAGCTTATCAGTAATACCCATATACTTCTTTGCGTAGATTGCTCCACACATCATAGGGCTATGTACAGGGAAAAGCTTTGGTATAAGCTCCGGAATATATCTCTCAATATATCCGACTACTGCAGGACATGGCTGTGAGATACCGCCGGTAAAATTATACTTAGTCACATAGTTTAGATATCCCCAAGTTGTGATATCTGCTGCAAATGAGATACTAATTATTCTATTTACTCCTGCAGCCTTAAGTGCTCCTAATACTCTCTCATACTCGTTAGGGTAATTAGCCTTAAATGCAGGGGCTATAAGAATAGATATTCTCTCGCCTCTTCTAAGTGCCTCGAAGAACGCCTCTGTATCGTCATTAAACTCTCTGGCGTCATGCTTACATACATCAAAGCAGGCTCCACAAGCAACGCACCTGTCCCCATCTACCTGAATCTTTGAAATACCATCTTCCTCTACGTGCACATTAGCTCCCATACAGCTACAGGTGCTAATACATTTGTTACAACCAACACAGTTGTCATTAGTATATACTAAAGACATGTAACCACTCCCTTCTCTTTTTTGTACCTCGGATAAGATTGTCCTACGCTTTTTCTAACATTTTTCTATGGCCTCAAAAAGCTCATCTAACCACTGTCCGTCAAAGTCCTCAATATCTCCTGTATCAACCAGACTTCTTAGCTTCTTCTCTATAGGAAGCTTAGCTATGGTCTCTATGCCGTATGACTTTGCCAGCTCTTCAATATTACTCTGTCCATAGATGTAATGCTTTTCGTCACACTTATCGCACACAAAGTATGACATATTTTCTACTATACCTAAAATAGGGACATTCATCATATCCGCCATCTTAACTGCCTTCTCCACTATCATGGAAACCAAATCCTGCGGGGAGGTGACAACTACTATACCATCTACAGGAAGTGACTGAAATACAGTTAAAGGTACATCTCCAGTTCCCGGAGGACAGTCCACAAACATTATATCTACATCCTGCCACATAACATCTGACCAGAATTGCTTTACAGTACCTGCAAGTATAGGTCCTCTCCATATTACAGGCTTTGTCTCATCCTCAAGCAATAAATTGATGGATATCATCTCTATGCCGGTCTTAGTGCAAACAGGAAAAATTGCCTCATCTGTAACCAGTGCCTTTTGGTCAATCTTAAATGTCTTAGGTATAGATGGGCCGGTAATGTCTGCATCAATGATAGCTGTCTCATAACCCTTTCTTCTGGATAAAACAGAAAGCAATGAAGTAACCATTGACTTTCCTACGCCGCCCTTGCCACTGACAACTGCTATAACCTTCTTTATATTAGAAAATTCATTGGCAGGTACCTCTAAGCTCTGAGCCGTCCTATCCTTACACCCGCTTACGTTGCAGGTTTCGCAATTATGTGTACAACCTTCACTCATGACTAATCTCCTAAACTGTCTGTTATGTTACTGTGCTTAATTATTTGACCTAAGTCTAATACTCATCACAGCTGTTAAAGTGTAAATATTATACCATTTTTGAGAAATATTATCAATTATTTTCCCAAAACAACAGCTTTATTCTTCCATATTTGTGTATATTTTGACAAAAATCATCAATTAAATCAAAATTTCATTCAATCTGCTATCTGTATAAAGCAGTTCCTTGGCCATTTTTCTATACTTTTCCTCATGAAGATATACATGTCTATGTGGCTTTATGGATGGCGCCATATCTATAGCTGCCTCAAAATCAGCCTTCTTCATACCAAGAGTTTTAACGTAATCCCAGAAGCCTGTATCTGTAAATACCTTATCTATTCTAACGTATCTGTGGTCGTGGACCTTAGCCATAAGGTATGTTGCGATTCCAACCTGTACTCCGTGAAGCTGTGGCTGCTCTAAAAGCTTATCTAAGGCGTGAGATATAAGATGCTCACTGCCACTGGTAGGTGCAGAGCTTCCTGCAATCTCATTGGCGATTCCACTCATGGCAAGGGAATCAACCAGCTCTCTTAGGAATATATCGTCAGTTATACTTTCGTAAGGCGTTCTCACAAAGCTGTTTACAGCTTTCTTTGCAATCATTACTGCAAAGTCATTTACAGTTGTGTAGCCCATTTTATCCTCGTATACCCAGTCATATATTGCAGTAATCTTTGATACTAGGTCTCCGATTCCTGAATATAAGAATTTAGCAGGAGCGCTCTTAAGCACGTCTGTATCCACTATAATTCCGTAAGCAAGCTTAGCTGGAACTGAATTTCTTCTGCCATTCACAATAAGTGACGCAGAGGCTGATGAAAAGCCGTCACTGGAGGATGAAGTTGGAACACTTATAAATGGTAGCTTTCTAAGATAGCCCATGTACTTTGCCGCATCTATAACCTTTCCACCGCCGATTCCAACTACTGCCTGAGTCTTAACATCCAGAGAAAATGCAATGTCAATAATGTCATCTATGTCCACTGTATCCAGCTCACAGTACTGCAATACTTCAACACCTGCATCTTCAAAGGATTTCATAACGGTCTGTCCAAACATATCTATGAGACCATTTCCAAAGTAAACAACCACATTGCTTATTCCGCTGGACTTTAACAGTCCTCCTATCTCTCCTAATACACCCTTTCCTATCTTAAGTATGGAAGGGATAGATATCTCCTTATCTAACATAATAAAGCACCTCCTAATATACTAATATATAGTATACCAAAAGGTGCTTATAATTATCAACTTTCTTTACTGTGTTAATCTGTAGGATGACTCAATATTTTGAACCACAGCCGAGCCTGCCTGGTCTACAGGAAACTCAACTGCCACATAATGTGTCTTTCCATCCTCAGCCTCAAAGAAATATGTTACAAAATATGAATCTGAATATACTGCATAAACCTGATATGCGTCATATATTCCGATAGTTGCAGTAGCTGAAACTAAGTCTGATGTATTTCCATCTGCTACTAAGCCATTATACATATTAGTAGCTGCATCATATGGATCTATACCACTATATACACACATAGTAACGATGGTTTTCATATCAGAGCTTGTTACCTGATATGACGCGTCCACACCATCTATTCCACCAATCTCTGAAAATTCCATCCAGTCTGTAGGAACGTCTATATATCCACATTCATCGCTTCCCATAGTCTTAGTGTCACCAAGCTCCTGTGTTGTTGTAGTTGCCGGAGCTGTTGTATCTCCTGCTGAAGTACTTACTATCTGCACATCAACCTCCTGCATAACAGAAAGATACCATCTCTCGTTATCAAGCTGGTAGATAGTTCCCTCGTAGATATCAATTATCTCATAGGTTACTCCGTCAACCTCCTGAGTCATAGGCACCTCACAGCGATACTGCTTAACCTGGAGTACGTCTCTGTCATCGATATCTTCTTCCACCAGACCCATCTCACCATACACATCATACTCTGCAATCATATCATAGTAATGAACCTCTACACTGTCAGCCTTTGCTAAAGCGTTATTATAATTATTCTCTGCAGCCTGTGCTGACTCCGCATTTGGCATATAGAAGCACTGATTCATCAATTCCTCATCACAATACTCAAATGCCTCCCAGAAGCTTGGAAGAAGATCCTCATAATCCTCAAATCCACCCTCTTCATCTAAAATAGGATCCGGATTCTCATTTGTTACTATCTCTGGCACAAATTCTGTAGTTATTTCCATTGTAGACTCTGTAGTTTTCTTATCATCTGAGCCAAATATCTTATCCTTAAATATAAGCAATATAGCACCTACTATAAGAGCTACAACTGCAATCACAATACCCACTATAAGTCCTGTCTTAGACTTCTTAGGCTGTGGTGGTCTGCTACCACCTGCAGGCTGCTGATAGCCCTGCTGTGGATAGCCCTGTGGCTGTCCTCCCTGCATATAACCCTGCTGGTACATATTTTGATTTGGCTGAGCTCCCTGCTGTGGGTAGCCCTGTGGATTCATCTGCTGGTAACCCTGAACCTGCTGCTGATATACCTGCTGATTCATCTGTCCCTGTTGCTGATAATACATTTGCTGATTAACCTGCTGCTGTGGATATCCATTCTGTACATATCCCTGCTGATTGTTATTTTGTTCTGACATAGTCTCCCCCTTATCTGACATTTTCTTTTGTCTTCTAAATTTATATTGAAATAATACTATCACACATATATACGATTAACCAACCTATTTTTATTGCACAATTATTATTTTTTTGAAATCTTCTTTGAAAACTGAATAATAATCATAGGCACAAGGGCTAAAATTACTATAGTCTTAAGCTGGCCTATGGTAAGCTGGGCTATCATAAACAGCTTGCCTAAGAATGGTATTGTCAATACAAAGCCTAAAAGCAGCACGCCAACAACAAATGCCCACACACTCCACATATTGCTTCTAAAGCCTACAGATAATATAGTTTTATCACTTCTACAGTTAAAGCCATGTAGCAATCTAGCCAGTGTAAGTGTAGCAAAGGCCATAGTGCTGGCCTTCATGGCCGATTCTTCATATCCCACGTAAAATGCTGCCAATGTAACCACCGCTATAGGCAGTGCATAACAGATTAAACGGATTAAAAAGCTTCTGTTCAAGAATCCCTGCTTCGGATCCCTTGGCTTATTCTTAAGCAGACTTCTGTCTGTAGGCTCCATACCGATGGCAAGTGCAGGCAAGGAATCTGTCAAAAGATTTATAAACAGAAGATGCACCGGTTCAAAAGGTGTAGGTAGTGCCATAAAGGAGCAAAACAGTACCACAAGAATAGCCGCCAGATTACCAGACAAAAGGAACATAATGGCATTCAAAATATTCCTATATACATTTCTACCATTTAAAACTGCCTTAATTATAGTAGCAAAATTATCATCCGACAGTATCATGGCTGCAGCATCCTTAGACACCTCTGTTCCTGTAATGCCCATAGCTACACCTATGTCAGCCTTCTTAAGGGCCGGAGCGTCATTTACACCATCTCCCGTCATGGCTACTATGCGTCCCTTCTTCTGCCAGGCATCTACTATACGAATCTTATTTTCCGGTGATACTCTGGCATACACAGACACCTTTTCCAGCACGTCATCCAGTTCTCCATCACTAAGACTATCCAGCTCCTGGCCGGTAAGTGCCAGGTCACCATCCTCATATATGCCGATTTGCCTTGCTATGGCTCTGGCAGTTACCTTGTGGTCCCCCGTAATCATAACCGGCTTTATGCCGGCACTCTTGGCATCTGCAACAGCCTGCTTAGACTCTTTTCTTGGTGGGTCAACCATAGCGCATAGTCCGATAAAGGTATAGTCCTTCTCTCCATCAAGAGCAAGCTTTTCCCCTTCATCAAGCTCCCTATAGGCAAAGGCTAATACTCTCAGACCTGACTCTGAAAACTTATGATTCTGCGCCTTAATTCTCTCCACATCCTCAGCCTTTATAGGTCGTTCGCCCTCACTGGTCAATATGCTTACAGTTCTATCTAAAAGCACATCTAAGGCTCCCTTGGTAAATAAGGTTGGCACTCCATGAACTCTATAGGTTGAACTCATCAGCTTTCTGTCAGAGTCAAATGGTATCTCCTCCAGCCTCTCCATAGCTGTTCTAAAGTATTCCTCATCTATCCCTTTTTCATCAAAGCAGGCTTCCCTTGCCATAGTCAGCAAACAATACTCTGTAGGGTCCCCGATTCCTTTTCCATCTCTTATGGATGAGTCGTTGTTTAGCATAGCATTGTACAGGAAATATCTATGGCTTCTTTCCCCAAGCTCAAGCTGTGTTGGAGCTATGCAGGTATGGTCTATGTAAAGCTCCTCTACAGTCATCTTATTTTGAGTGAGAGTTCCGGTTTTATCTGAGCATATAACAGAAACTGAACCCAAGGATTCCACTGCCTTAAGCTCCTTAATTATGGCATTCTCCGAGGCCATCTTTCTGGTTCCCATAGCCTGAACTATGGTTACTATAGAGCTTAATGCCTCCGGTATGGCAGCCACGGCTAAAGCCACAGCAAACATCAGAGAATCAATCAGCTTCTCACCCTGCCACAATCTTACACCAAACACTATCCCGGATATTATCATTATAATTATGGCAAGCTTCCTGCCAAAGTCATCTAAGCTTATCTGAAGTGGTGTTTTCTTCTGGCTGGTAAGATTCATAAGCTGAGCAATCTTTCCCATCTCCGTATCCATTCCCGTAGCTGTTACCAAAATCATAGCTCTTCCATAGGTAACAAGACTTCCCGAATATACCATATTCACTCTGTCTCCAAGAGGCATATTTTCCCCAATTTCTATGTCTTTCTTGTCTACATTTAAGGATTCTCCGGTAAGGGAGCTTTCATTCACCTGCAGGGAATAATTGCTAACGATACGACCATCAGCTGCAATCATATCTCCAGCCTCGAGAAGCACCAGGTCTCCCTTAACCACATGCTTAGAATCAATCTCCTGTTTGACTCCATCACGGAGCACCTTAACATGAGGTGATGAGAGTGCTTTTAAGGCCTCTAAGGATTTCTCTGCCTTTACATACTGAACTGTTCCAAGGACTGAGTTTAGGATTATTACTGCAAATATTACTATGGTACTTTCCACGTTCCCAGATATCATAGATATGATAGCCGCTACTATAAGTATAATTACCAGCAAATCCGCAAATTGACTTAGGAATACAGCCATCACGCTCTTTCTCTCTGATTCCCTAAGTACGTTTTCTCCATCCCTCTCTAAGACCTCCCCTGCCTTATCTGAGGTTAATCCTACCTTTAAGTCAACTCCCTGAAGCAGCTCCTCCTTACTGATTTGATAGATTTCTCTCATATTCATTTCTCCTTCCTGAAACATAAAGATTTACCATATGTAACGTGCGGGCAATATAAAAAGACTTTCCGCGCACTATCTCCCAGCACGCAAAAAGTCTTGTTCAATACATTGCCTATTCCCCGGTTCCCACTTTTGGCTCAAATAAAAGGAACGTGATGACGAATAATAGGACACACCACCGTGTGCAACTACTCCCTTTTTGTTTTAGCATTTGCTTTATGTTTTCCATATATTAACACAAGCTGCCTCTTAATGTAAATGAATATTCAGTGAAGATTTAGTAAAGGATTATTGAGTTTTCTTACTCTCTCGACACTCCTATACAGGTTCCGACACATTCAACCACTTCCAGGTCCTCAAGTATAATATCCTCCCTGTGTCCGGCCACGCATCTTAGTATATACTTTCCATCCTCTTCTAAGAATTTTCTAATATAGCCAACTCCCTCTTTCACAAACACAGCCTTCTCTCCATGGTCAGGGTACCTGTCCTCTAAAAGCAGAATATCTCCCTTTAAATATGCAGGGGCGTAGCTGTTGCTTATAATCTTTATAGCCACGTATGCGTTTGGCTTAGTGGTACTTACCTCAACAACCTCGCTGTCTGTATATGCAAAGCCATGATTTATTCTTCCTGCGGGTATAAGACAAGGCACCATATGTCTATCTGTGTGCTCTCTATCCAATTTGGAAACTGTTGCCTCGTGTCTGGCAACCAGCTCTACTAAGCTTCTTCCGTGATTACCGCACAGACGATAGTACTGCAGAAGTCTCTTCTCCTCGTGAGTGTGGGGACAATGCCCCATAAGGCAGTTAACACTTAGGTTAAATGCATCTGCTATACTCATAACCGTAGATATCTTTGGGTCACCCGTCTTTCCATAATATACATTTTTAACCGTCTCTATAGGAAGATTGGCCTTGTCAGCCAGCTGCTGTATGGTCATTCCCTTTGAATTCATGATGTCTCTTATTCTTGTGCAAAGCATATGTATTCCTCCTTTAAACACCGATGTCAAATTTGACATTTCATTACGACATTTTTCAAAAACAAAATGTTAAAAATAATATTTCTCGCCAAAATATTTTGTAATATTATGACGTCACAGAAAGGGGATGAAATTTATGTATCAAGGAGAAATGTGCGATGTAATGGTAGATGATATTCAGGATGTACTTTTAGATATTGGCATCCCTTCAAGCTTACTTGGCTTTATGTATATCACCTACGCGGAGCAGCTGGTTTTAGCTGACCCAAGCTATATGAGAAAGATAACCAAAGGGCTTTACAAGGAAATCGCCTCAAAGTACGATTCTACGCCTACTAGAGTGGAGCGTTGCATACGCCACGCCATCGAGGTGGGATGTACTCAGGGCAATACCGAAAGCATCTATAGGTTATTCAGACACAGTGTTAATCCACTTAAGGGAACACCTACAAATGGTCAATTCATAGCAAGAGTTTACTATCACCTAGCCAACCGTTAATTAAAAAACAGACGCTGCAAAATAATATTGCAGCGTCTGTTTTTTACACACTATAAGACACATATTTTCGCCTTAATATTATTTTTATGGAGGGAATTTTACAGCTATCGATTTTTACTGTCAATATTTTTTAAGTGTCACAAACGACATCTTATCCATTTCTTTACCGACAAATATCTTCAAGCTGAATATGATTCCTAACCATTAGGTGCAATGAGCTAACAGACAGGCCACCTTGTCTCCATTAAGCTTTACCTTAGTAGCGTAGGCAATTGCTCCTTCGAAGCAGGCTTTATCAGCAAAGGCTCCCTTTTTAATAGCCATAATAAACAAATCCATAGCACAGTAGTCTATCAACTCTCGCTGAAGAGTATTTAGAGCTCTATCCCTATAATACGGAAGCGTCATATCAGCCACCTTTACTCTAAACTCATCCACCTGTTTAACCCACTTAAAGCCCTCCGACATAGCCTCCTCTATACCAACCATAACATAGTCATAGTTCATCACCATTATGGCGCCGTTTTGGTCCTTCATATACTCCTGTTCATCAAAGTCATAAAGACCTTTTCCATCACTTATAAGCTGGCATACGGTATTGTCCAATATAATCCTATTCCCTGTAAGGCTTTTATAGGCATAAAGCAGCACCTCCTTATCAGGATATACCACTGACATATTGTTTATACAATCACTTTCAACTAAGCAGCTCACATCTAAAAAGGCACTTAAGGATACCCCTTTTGGAGTCATTGTTCTGGCATAGTCTCTCAATTCATTTATAAATCTGTGGTCATATACAGCATTTTTCTTAGCTACACTATAATTGCCTTTTTGAATGTCTTCTACAGTTCCCACCTTTGTACATACAAAGTTGTGAATCAGGCTGACATAAGCTCTTACCACTCCCTGAGAAAATATTTGCATCATTTCCTTATCTGACCTACACATCTTCTCTACAAGCTTTAGCTTGTCAACACTGTACCACCTACTAATTCTATCCGGAATATATGCAACAGTATTACACTCTTCAAAATAATAGTATAGAAGCCATAATCTGTCTCTTTGCTCCTTGTACCTATGCTTCATCAGTATTAGAATAACTCTCTCTGCAAAACCATCATGGCCACTTAAAATATCAAAACTATGTTTCCATTCCTTAACACCTGTCCTACTAAAGTATCTTTTTCTTCGCTTAAGGATAAGCTCTAATGTAGATATGCTCTGTTCCCTATAATACTTTGTCTCAGTAGACCAATCCATATTTTTCCTGTTCATAGGAAAAACATGTCCGCTAGTAATATTCCTTGGCTCTAACAATCTTCTTAAGGAATGTGGTTTATCCATGCCGTAAAATTGTTTCCTCTCCCAGCTCATCTGAGTGAAGATATGAAGCCTTAGGTCATCCGGCATCTTGGGGTCTGCTATGGCATAGTTGAGTATATCACCGGAGCCTTTGCCGAAAAGCTGTGCTTTACCCTTATTTTTCCGCTCCTCGTATAAGTTCAAGTAGCAATGCATACATACGGTCTTGCTTGGGGATACATAGGTAAGACGCGTATTCTTATCCTTAATTAGATTTCCGGCCAAGGCATATTCTCCTAAAAATATGGCCATAAGCACAGGCTGAGCCACTACACAGATGTTTCCATCCTCAGGATCATCACTGTCATATCCTAAAGCCTCGTACTCCCTCCCAAACTTAGACATATACTCTTTGTGTGTCATACGAAGCCCCATATTTCCTCTACTATTAAGTATAATTGTGTCAGGATCCCTCAGTTGCTTTAACACAGTCTTTAAGGACTGGAAGCTACAATCCTTTAAATCTTCCTCATGGCCTAGTTTAACATCCCTATGAGAATTTACAACAGATAATCCCATAATATCCCCCCTTTAAGCCGAAACTCCATAGTTAGCCTTGCACAGTCTAACATAATCCGGATTTCTGGTAGTTGCTGCCACTGACAATATATCTCTGTTCTCATTGATAAGCTGATAGCATCTGTAGCATATACTACAAGCTCCCTCATCAATATCCTCAGCAAAGCTAATAAAATTAGAGATATTTCCGGAGATTTCAAGTTTTAGGAGCTGAATACTTCTATCCGTCTCACCAATAATCTCATCCAATCTGTCCATAATATCCTGATTACATATCATTTCAGTCTCTTCCACATCATAAAAATCATCATCCTCTACAGGAACTATCAGGTCATACAACAATCTCTCCTCTATTTCATCCAGCTCCTTATACTCTACATCCTCCTTATCCCATCTCGGTATATCTCCACCATCCTGGTAACCAAATACATTCCCCGGACCCATACCAGCCAGTCTGTTGCTTATAGCCTGATAAAGATTATTTACAGTATCAAAATAGCCCTTAAAATACTGAGCAAGATCCCTTCTTTCATCCAAGACTACTAATTCCTTAGCCTTATCACCTATTACTCCTGCTATAACCTCCAAGGAATTCCACTTAGAAAACAAGCTTCCACCCTCGAAGTATTTCACATAGTATTTTTGATTGCCATTTATCAAATCAACTATTTTATCCCTGCTAAGCCCTATACAGTTAAGCTTGTAGTGTCCTAAAAAGCCTGCTGCTATCTTCTCATCTCTTATAAACTGAGTTACCAGTGACAGAGATATAGGCTTATCCAGCTGTTCCATGCCATATATGGCGTGACTTAGATTCTCCCAGCCTCTGCAGGTAACCAAGGTCTCCTCCTTAGAATTTACAACACATTTATATACATAATTCTCATGCTTCTCCAGGTAATCACATATAGTTGGATGAAATCCTTTCTCACGGGCATAGCTTATAAATACCTTTGGCTCGAATCTAACCTTAAGCTTTCTCAGTCTGTCCAACACCGCAGCATCGAAGCTTCTGACATTCTTGTTATACTCCTTAGGATTACCACAAAGCACTATAACCCAACCCTCCGGCAAGCTGTGAGCTCCAATATTCTTAGTCTGAAGGAAGGCCAGCATAGCCGGCATAATACTGTCTGATACACAAGAAAACTCATCTAGCAGCAGGATTCCCTCTTTGTATCCCTGCTCTTTTTTCTCCATAACCTTTGCAATTATCTCAGACATAGTGTACTCAGTGTACTTGCCACACTGAAGCTCCTCTATAACAGGTAATCCCAATAGAGAATTTCTGGTGTGATGGGTTAAGCTAAAGCTTACAAAGCCTATTCCCAGTTCCTCTGCCACCTGTGCCACCACCTCAGTTTTTCCTATACCCGGTCCTCCCTCCAAATAAAAGGGAAGTCTGTTAACCTCCTTCATTATATAATTATCAGACATATCCTTAAGCAGATAAACCCTGATTCCATCTATAAGATTCTCCTTAGCCTCAGCCACTGTATACATATCATCTTCCCCCTTTCCTTTATATGTCTATCAACCTCACCCACTCAGGCAGGTCTACACTGTAATAATTCTCTCTTGAATCCCACTCCTTAGGAACCACAAAATACACCGGATAATCCGGCTTATAATCAGGAAACTCTCCACAGGCGTCAGTCAGATATATCAATCCTTGAACATTTTCTCCCTGATCCTTTAACTGAGCAATCCTATCAAATACCGGCACAAAGCTGGTTCCACCAAAGCCCTTAAACTCCATATCTTCTCCTAAAAAATCTATATCATCATGGTTTAAGCAAAGCTCCTCCTGTATCTCATAGTCGCATTGAATCAAATGCACATTTCCAAATCTCACTGTCTCCTTAAGCTCCCTAAATAGCTCATAGGTCTCCCTCAAAAACATACTGGCTATATCTCCGTTACATGAACCACTTGTATCAATAGCTATTACCAGAGAATCTATGTAGCTTACCTCATTATCCTCTCTAGGCTCTACAAGTGGCATATCACCATACATATCCATACCATAGGTATACAACATAGAATCAATGCTATCCTCATCCAAAACCACCAGCTCCCGTTCTCTAATAAGCTCCTTTATAACCTGCTGATAGGATACACCTCTATCTCCTTCCTCTTTAGGTGTAACACATACATTCAGGTCTCCTGCCTGATGTCCAAATGCAATTTTAGAACCTCCCAGCATTAGCAAAGCATTCCTCACATCTGAGACACCTGTTATCTGACATATGGTCACTCTGGCATTCTCCCACATTTCCTTAATAGCATTCTCAAGATTATCCATACTTGCTTTCTCAGTGGAACCTAAAACATCCTTACCCCAATATCTGTGGTCATCTGCTCTCACACCCTTTTCTCCGGTCAAAATATCCAGTGCCAAAGCCCTGCTTCCCTTAGCCACATGATACAGGGAATCTCCCTGCAGCTTATCTTTATACAGAGGCGAGTATACTATTCTGCCAAGAGCCTGCTCCACCCCGTCGTTAGAAACCATCCTATGTCCACTATAATAAGACGAAAGTTTACTTATCATATCAAAGGCCTGTATATCCATAAGCCCCCACATCAACCTTTTACCGGAATACATTATGCTCCTCTCAAAATGTCCCAGTATTCCATGAATAAGCATATGTAACAATCTGTACTCTAACTCATAGCAAGAGCCTCTATTGTACTTAAGCATCAATTTGACAGGATTGTAATAAACCTTTAGCCCATCTGTGACCATCAGTACTTTTTCCTTTACCGGAACAAAATCAAAGCTGTTCATAATAGGAATCAACTGTGGCAGGTTGGTTCTTAGGTTGCTTTTCAACAGATTTATAACTGCTTTTGTCTCCTCAATCTGAGGAGTACTCCTCTTATACTGTGTGAGATGATAATCAAATTCTCTATTATTCCTCTCCTTTATAGCCATGTTGATTCCCCCCTTTGAATGTAAAAATCTAGTTGGTATCCTGGAGAGCGAAGCCTATGGTTCGCTTCTCCTCTCTTATACCCTTGAGCTTGACTGTGGCATTGTTAACGTCCGCAAGTCTTATACCTCTGTCCTTTGAGTCAGACTTAAGGTTTCTTAAGCTTACCTGAGTTATCATAGCCTTTACCAGCTTTCGCATGGTTCTGGCATTTCCGAATTCCTCCTCGTCATCATTCATAGCGAAGTCAACGTAGTCAAGAATTGCCTGCTTAGCACCCTTTCTAAGGATATAGCCATTCTCCTTAACCATTTCCACAGCTATATCAAGAAGCTGCTCTCTGGTGTAATCCACGAACTCCACCTCTCTGGTAATTCTGGATCTTAAACCTTCATCCAGCTGGAAGAATTCTGTGGCCTCTCTAGGATACATAGCGAATATTACGGTTACGTCATCGTACTCCTCCATGTATCGAACAAACTCCTTAATAGCCTCGTTAACAAAGTCACCGGACTTGTTATTAAGGAAGAAACCAGCCTCATCCACGAAGAGAATGCCTCCTCTGGCCTCATTGAATTTTCTGGCAACCTGATTTGCAGTATGTCCCACAAACTTACCTATAAGGTCCTTACGGGTGGCCATAACAAAGTTGCCGTTTCCGCAGCCTGCCTCATCAAATATAGATGAAATAAGCTTGCCGCAGGTGGTCTTTCCGGTTCCGGGATTTCCGAAGAATACCATATGCTCTCTGGTATTCTTTAATAGTGGATTGCTCTTGCTCTCCACCATCAGAGCGGTAATCTCATCCACAACCTCCTTAACATTGTCAAGGCCAACCATGGACTTAAGCTTGTCTGTTGCGTTACGGCTATCCACCACCACCGAAACCTCAAAATCAGAAGATCTAAGCTCTAGGCGGTTTCCATCCATCTCAGCATTGTCTCTGGCAAGGTCAAGAAAGGTGGCGATATCCTCCTCGCTCATATACTTGCCTCTTTTCTTTACGAGGCTTCTAACCATAGCTGTCTTGTCGCAATCCTTAGAGAGCTCAAACATCTCTCCATCCAACAAGACATCCATAACATGTGTCTCGTAGTAATCCTTAGGAAATTCCGGAAGCTCCAATACCTCGAAGCCGAAATCGTAGATTAGCCTTTGAACTGCCGGAGTCTTGATAAGCTTAGGGGATATCTGAATGTACTGACAAGGTGTCTTACAGTAAGATATACATCTAAAGAAATCCTCCCAATCATTGAACACATCCACGGAGCTTATGAAGATTGCGCTCTCGTTGTTATTATTTATGTTGGCAAGGGTGACTCCTAAGTTTAGCTCCTTCTTCTCTCTGTCGCAGAAGGTTATAAGATCCAAATCAACAGTTGTAACACCACAGCAGCTGTCCTCATAGCTCTCGTAATCGCAATCCCACTCCCAGTCATCCACCTCGTAGGATGCTGAGCCATATCCACCGAATACCGCTGCAGTCTTAAGAGCCATATTTCTATCATCAGTTGCTAGGATTATTCGTCGAAAACCACCCTCGCCTCTTCTATCAATATAGTCTCTAACCACCTTCATATAAGGACCTGAAAGTCTATCTCTTGCATCGAAGTTGCTCCAAAAGAAGGTAGGCAACGGCTGAGTGTTCTTAATATACGCTGTACCTCTTGAAATATTTACGTAGTTGCTATTAAACTTGTTCCTAAAATAATGCATAACAATCTCTCCTTTACAAAGCTAGTTAATATATAATCATCCAGGATTAATACAATGAGTATCCAATAGTGCTACTGCATCAATATAATATTAGCAACGATGCAATCCTATAAAGCGGATCAAATGGCAATATTTTCAACCCCTATTTCAATACATATATCAATCCGGAAACATCTAAATATAGAATAGAACATTTCCGGCAAAATATCTCTCAACCCGTAGTTTAAAAAAACAAGGTGGAGTATTCTCCACCTTGCCTACTTGTTATTTATTATGTTCATAAAGTTCAGCTGCTGTCCTTCTATCTCCTCAGCATTACCAGATTTGATAATGGGTTGGGTGATAATATCATACAGCCTTCTGTTGTCCTCTATGGAATATGGTATTCCTCCTTGTTCTATAAGCTTTTGATTCCCCTGGCAGTCCGTATCCTTCCATACAAACACCTTGCCATAGTCATGCTTCATAGCTTCAGTAGCGCCTGACCAGGTTCCACCGGTACCAAAGTCAGATTCCGCCACAAAGGTTCCATAAGCTGAACCGTATATATACTTGTTTCTATTCATGGCTCTGGCTGCGGAAAAGCCCGCTACCGGAAGGTAATCTGACAAAAGAAGCATATTACCTGAGAGAATTCTTTGGCTTACTTCTTTCTTCTTAATCTTACTTGCCAGAGAATCTGCCAAAAATTCCACTGCAGCTCCACCCTTTGCCATAGCAATATTTTCGGCTATAGAATCCGCTCCTTTTGCTCCTCCGGAGTATATCATAAGATGTTCTTCAACCGCCTTATCCACCAGTTTGCTTACAAAATCAGCCCCTGCAACACTTAAGTTTCTGGAGCCTACCACTCCTATTCCAACCTTACTTGCCAGCTCAATATTTCCTGCATAAAAAAGCACTGGTGGCTTCTTAGACTTTAGCTTTGACTTAAGCATAACCGGATACTTATCATTAAGCATAGTAATGGTATGTATTCCTCTTTTCTCATAGTCATCTAAGGCAAATGCTACAGCAGCTCCTCTGTCTGCCAGTCTTTTAATGCGCTCAAGCTCTAGGTCATCATAGCCCATATTCTTTATATCCTGACAGTTCTCCAAAATCACCTTAGGCTCCAATCCACATTTTATCAAATTATCCAGAAATGTATTCCACTGGCCTAAGGAGAGGGGCTTTACGCCAGCCTCCCCATCCAGCCCAAGCTGTGAGCAAAGAAGTATTATGCTCATCTCATTGTCTGTATATCTCATAGTCTACTCTCCCCTTAGTTATCCCTGCCTGACGTATTTGCCAGGGCAAAGGGATACACTCTTCCATTTCCTGCGGCACGTAGCTTATAGCCACAGCAGGTAAATGTCCATCCTGAATCTATCATATCATCAACCAACAGTGTATTACCAGCCCTAGTGTTTAAAACTCCGAAGGAATTGTGTGCATTCTCCCACTGAGTATAGCTGTTATTAAGCTCCTTCTGACACACGGTAGCCTTGGTCTTCTCTAAACCGTCAAACAGCTCCAGGTCAAGCTTATCTGCCAGCTGAGTAGCCATATCCTTAACAAGCTTTGGACGATTTAAGGAAGGGACATAGGTTATATACTCTATATCATTTGCCTTAACAAAGTCCTTAAGACGATCAGTGGCTGCGTCAATAAGCTCTGGACTAAAGCTCTTTTTCTCATACTTGTCCTTTGCAACAACCGAGCCCCAACCGGCATCGCCATAATTGCTTAGGCATAATCCCGGCTCAACCATATGGTCCACTCCAATCTTAGCATGGCCAAAGCATTCCTTGCTAGGCCACATCTTTCTAGGATTAATAACCCTGCACTGATTATTGAGATAATCCTGTGCCTCAGATATCTCAGTGTTAGTAACAGAATCATCAAACAGCTTATGTCCTAAGCAGTTAGAGCACTTTCCACAGCGGTGGGCAGTCACGTCATCAAGCTCCTTTGCTACAGCCTCCATATAGCAGCCTGAGGTTCTACAGAAATCTCTGATTCTATCCAGCTCATCATATCTCATATGGGTTATTCTATCGCTCTTGGCAATATCAGGAGCCCATATCTTTGCACTCTTAAAATACTGACGGTTAGACTTATATATGTCACCATTTACCTCCAGATACTTGAGACATTTTTCAAGTCTTCCCTTCTTTATGTTACTTCCATAAAGAATCTTGTAAAGTCCTGCTCCCGGATTATCCGTAACATAACGTATTACGCTATTCATTTGTCCCTCTGTAGGAAAGGCCGAATCAATGAAGTGCTCATTGATAGTATCCTCAGAATCACCGTAAAGAAGTATGGCATAAGCCTCAGGTATACTTCTTCCGGCACGCCCTATCTCCTGATAATAGGATACCAGATTACCCGGCTTCTGGAAATGTATGACAAAGCCGATGTCACCCTTATCATAGCCCATACCAAAGGCTATGGTTGCCACCATTACCTTTATGTCATTATTCATAAAGTGATCTATGACAGCATCCTTTTGTGTCTGCTCAAGCTGTCCGTAGAAGGCCTCTGCCTTAATTCCTTTCTGATTAAGCCAGCCTGCTACCATCTCGCAATCTCGTATGGTAAGGCAATAGATTACTCCCGTACCGGGAAGCTCATCAATGTGCTTTGCCACCCAGGCAAGCTTTTCCTCGGTAGTCTCTAGATGAATGGTCTGTATAGCTATGGAGTCTCGTATAAGCTCGCCTCTTTGAACCACAACATCTGTTCCCAGCTGGCTCTTAATGTCCTCCACCACTCTGTCGTTGGCGGTTGCTGTTGTTGCTATAACAGGCACATTCTTTGGAAGTAGGTTAATCACATCGATGATTCGTCTATAATCCGGTCTGAAATCATGTCCCCAATCGGATATACAGTGCGCTTCATCAACTACAAAGCAGCCAATGTCCTGAGATAACTCCTTCTGAAGCATCTCTCTAAACTCTGCATTTGCCAATCTCTCAGGCGAGATAATAAGTCCGTCAAGCTGCTTGGCTTTCACTGCTTTGATTATATCATCCCACTCATCCTGATTCTCTGAGTTAATGGTTCTCACATCCAGATTGAGTCTCTTAGCCGAATCTGTCTGATTCTTCATGAGAGCCAAAAGCGGACTGATTATAATGGTAAACTTACCGGTGTTGCGTCTAATTAGCTTGGTGGTTAAAAAGTATACTGCACTCTTACCCCAGCCTGTCTTTTGCACCACGAGTAATCTCTTATTTGTCAGTGCTGACTCAATAGCCTCTAACTGACCCGGCTTAAATTCTGCCATAGGGCCGTATGCCTTCTTGAACTCTGCTACAATGTTGTCTCTGCTATACATATGGAATCCTCCTATTTGTGATGATTTGTTCTACTCACAAAATAGTAAGAATTTTTGTTTTTAGCATTAAACCAGTGGTTTAAAAAAAGGTGCCAAAAACGGCACCTTGTAATTACTTAGTTATCATATCTATTCCCTTAATCAGTGTATCCATATCTATAGCTCCCATGGCGTAGGCTACGCCATAACCCTCTTCGTCTAAAAAGAAGGTTGTTGGCAATGCAGAAACCCCATACACATAAGCTGCGTTATTATCTGTGTCATAATATACCGGAAATGTATAACCACTGTCTTCTATAAATGTGGAAGCTGATTCTAAAGTATCCCAATATCCGTCAGTAACATTGACCATAAGAAACTGCACTTCATCTCCATACTGCTTATACATCTCTTCAAACTCCGGCATCTCTCCCTTACAAGGGCCGCAGTTGCTGGACCAAAAATTCATTACCACCGGCTTCCCTCTAAAATCCGAAAGCTTGTGGGCATTTCCCTCCAAGTCGTAAAATGTTATATCCGGTGCAGTAGTTAGCTCCTCGCTATCTTGGGCTTCAGCACCCGCACTCTCAGTCCCAGTCTGAGCATTCTCCTGCTTATCTGCTGTAGACGTAGTATTATCAGTAGCTTCTGATGTGGTGGCTTCGGTTTTAAGCTGAGATACATCAACATCATCTCCCAACTTCTTATATAATATAGATGCACCTGCTATAAGTACGACCAAAGCTACCAATGTTATTATAAGACCTATGGGCTTACTTGAAGCTGTTTTTTGATTTTCAGTATTAACATTTGTCTCATCCTGTTTTTCCATATTCTTCTCCTAGCTAAACAAATTTATAAATCTTCCCATAAGCCCTGTAGCCATAAGAATTCCGATTACAATAAGCAGACCTCCGCTTATTGTATTAATTACCTTATAGTTCCTCTTAATAAAATCAAAGGTGCTTTTCAGCTTGTCAATAAGCACTGCACTGATTACAAAAGGAATGCCTAATCCTATGGAGTAAGAAAGCAGCATTCCCATCCCTATTAGCACCTGTCCCTGCTGTGAAGCCATTACCAAGGCTGAGCCAAGAAATGCTCCCACACAAGGAGTCCATCCCAAAGAGAATATTACTCCAAACAGCACAGCTGAGCCAAAACCCATACTTAAGCTTTTCAGTTCTCTGCCTGAGCCCTTAAATATATTTAGCTTAAACACTCCCAGGAAATTCAATCCAAATATTATAACTATTAGACCTGAGATAATATTTACAGCCATTTGGTATCTGCTTAGGAATCTTCCCAGAGTTCCCGCCAATGCTCCCATAGCTACAAAAACTGTGGTAAATCCCAGCACAAAGCCTAAGGCTCCTGACAATGTCTTTTTCACCGTTCTCTCTCCGCCACCTGCAAAGTAAGATATATAAATAGGTAGCATAGGCAAAAGGCACGGTGAGATAAATGTAATTATTCCCTCTAAAAATGATATTAAATATTGCACTGCTTACTCCTTCATATGCTTTTATTGAAGCTGTAGTTTGCTTTCAGAGAAGCTTTCCTCTACTTTTATACTTATTTCAGATATGGCACCTAATTCTCCCTCTATCACTATGGTATAGAATCTGTCTCCTGTAAATGCAACATAGGTATATAAATAATAGTCATATTCTGCGTAGCTTCCTGCAGGGTAACAGTCTGTGGACTTATAAAATGTATATCCTGCAAGCTCAACAGTATCTGAGCCCATATGAGCACCACCCTGTGATTCATATTGTGCCACATATGCCTCCATAATATACTCCGCCGGCTCCTGACTGTCATACTGTTTAGGATCGTAGCCATAATTATTCTCTATAAGAGAAACCATGGCATTACGCTCCGGACTAATTAACATAAGGGAGTAATTGCCCTCAAACTCGTATTCGTACTCTTCCTCCGCCCAATTGTAAGGAACTGATACGTAGCCGGTTCGGTCACTGCCGCGGAGAGTCCAGTAGGCTTGATCTGTGTCAGAAATATTCTCTGTAATTTCAGTCTGCTCCTGTGCTGTGGTTTGTGTGGACTCATGGAATTCATTTTTATCCTTTCCACAACCTGCTAGCATTATCAAAGTCATTATCATAATTTGTATTTTCAGTAAGCGTTTCATATACTTTCCTCTACATCTAAACATCTTATAATAATGCCAAAGCTTGATTATATATAAACTAAAAGCATTATTAACACTACAAAAAGCAAAAGCATTCCTGTATATATTATTAGTTTGATTTTTCCTCTATTCTTTATCACATCTGGATTCTTCTTACCTGCAAAATATATTGGTATTCCCACGATAATTTCCAATATTATTATCGCCAGGAGCATTTTAAGACCCTCTGCGAAGGTTCTAATATTCCATACTCCATCAAAATAACATTGCATAAGTCCGAATATCAGTACGCTAATAATCACTAAAAATATAGCTTTGGGAATACTAACCAGCCTATTTCCCTCAATATCAGCCACGGAAAAGCCAAGTTTTCTCAAAACAATTATCTTCTTGAGAATCAAAATATCATAGTCACTATATTCCCGATAACCATTTTCTCCTTTTTGGGGCTTTATCAAGCCTTCCTTTTCATAAAATCTTATGGTCGCTCTTGGAACTTGTAAACACTCTTCAACTTCTTTAATCTTCATAAGAAATACCTCCCATTTCCCTTTCTATGGGCTCACTGTAAAGTATAAACAAGGTTTACAGTCAAGAGTTTTTATAAATTTTCTTTAAAATTCACACAAAGTATAATAATATGACGCACCTGCCACAGATGGAAATGGAACGTATACATTTAACACGCCATTTTCATCTAAGTACATAGGAAGGTCTGCTGTTGTATCCTCTCTTGCTGGCTCCAGATAAAACTCTATTTCCTCTGGTTCTGTAATTCCAACACTATTTGCCATACTCATAAAATGCCCCTCTTCCATTCTACAAGCCTCTTCCACAAATCCATCAGCAGTCATGTTATTCATAGCAAGTAATTCCGTGTTAGTTACTTCCTTATCATTTTCAAAGTCATAGGTGTAAGCGTAATAATATTTACAATCATTTGGATATGGTGCTGTAGCTACTATTGCAACTATGTCTCCATACTGAAATATCTCATAGGTTAGGCTATAGCATATCAGTGAAAACCCTCCATCCATATTTATAATCTCGTTTTCAACTATCTTGTACAAGTCAGCCTCTATCCTCTGATTCAAGGCTTTTGCGCTGTCAGAGGTAGCATTAAACTGCGGTATCTGATAGTGATATGTACCAGTATTATCTACACTGTCTGTATATTCTCCAGACATATTAAGAAGCTCATTGACGTAAGGATTATCAGTTTCTGTAAGTTCATAAGCAACAAGTCTATCAGAATAATCAATAGCCTCAGTAGTTGCCTCAGCAGTTGTTGCGGATTCTGTTGTCATCTCTGATGTAGCCTCTGTGGTTGCTTCCGTAGCTTGCGTTGTAACCTCTGTGCTAGTTTGATTTGCCTCTGTACCTTTTCCTTCCTCTGATTTTCCACAAGCAGAAAGAGCCAGTAATGATATCATCATGATTATTAAAAGTCTTTTCCTCATATTTACACCTCCAAAAAACATAAATCTATATAATAATTTTAGTTATTACAACAAATTAGTCAATATCTAATTATCCCTTTAGTAATCTTATAATTACAGTAAAAAATAGGCAACCTCCCACGGTTGCCTACTTGTATATAATCTCTTATTCACATTTCCCCTAAAACTCTGTCACATCCGCCTTGCACATCATCCTACCCTTGCTTAAAACAAGTGGTATAACTACCAGCAGGTCACAGAGTAAAAATCCCTTTATGCCAAGGTCTGAAAAGTAAAGCAGATATCTTCCTGTTGGTATGTATAAAAGCTCATTGATAAGGTAGGTAAATATTGAGCTTATTCCAATTCCTACGGCACACGCCATTACATTCATACCGATTATCTCTGCTGCCACCTTGGTCTTTACCTCTCTCTTACTTCTTCCTAAAGCTCTGTACACTCCAAACTCATAGATTCGCTTCATATACTGACCTGTCACAACTGAATTAACAGTAACTGCAAGCACCACAGCTATAAGGATAACCACCGCATAGAATATTACAAAATATGCTCTAAACTGCTCGTCTATGTCCTCCTTAAAATGTCTTTTTATCTCTACCTGTCTGTCTCCCAACATATTTATTAGGTAAGCACGAAGCTCCTGCCCTTCCATAGTATCACTATAAATATATGCTCTGGCATGATTTGACTCATCATCCTCATATATGTAAAAGCTTGCAAATCCCCCACCGGGAATAATAGCATCCACTATCCACTCTGTACTCAAATCCTCATCAAACTCCGGTCCTATTATATCTCCAAGCTCTATGCCCTTATCCTTGGCAAACTCCTCGCTTAGTACCGCACTGCGATTCTTACAGTTAGAGAAATCTCCTTCTATGCCAACATGGGAAAGGACAGCTTCCATATCCTCCACAGAATTAAAGGTATAAGAATCGCCACCTATAGGAAGATTTAACACTGTGTTATGAAGCATAGATGAAAATCCTCGCCCTGTTCTAGTTACACATTTTAGTTTTTCATCTGCTCTTACATCCTCTAAGAATGACTGAAAATCCTCTCCTGTTTCATCTATAGATAGATACTCTGCAGAAATCACCTTATCATCAAACTCAATCTCCGGCTCAAAGGTCCAGTACAGAGAGTAAATATAATTTCCCGCAATTAACATTCCCACTGTAAGAAACATCATAAACATAGCTATAAAGGCACGACCCTTATTTTCTCGTATATAATAAATTGACGAAAATGGTTTTATGTCCCTCATATTATTCCTCTCCTTCTTCCTTTTGGGATGCTGTTGTGACCTGGCTAAGCTTTCCATCCCACATCTCCACAGTCATATCCACATCACTAAGTATTGACCTGTCGTGAGTTACAACTATTACTAATCTATCCTTAGAATATTTCTTAAGTATCTTCATAACATTAAATGCATTCTCATGGTCAAGGGATGCTGTTGGCTCATCTGCAAATATAACCTTTGGGTCGTTAATCATTGCCCTTGCTATAGCCACTCTCTGGCACTGTCCACCTGAAAGCTTGGCAGGCTTCTTCTTAAATTCTCGCTCCTTTAAGCCTAAAGTCTTAAGATACTCTGCAGCCTTCTCCTTAATATCCTTAACATTTCCTGTACCGGCTACAGCTACATTGTCCATAGCATTCATATATGGAACTAAGTAGTGCTTCTGGAATATGAAGCCGAATTCATTTCTTCTTAGATTTTCTCTATCCTTATTAGAAAGAGTGGTGAGCTCTCTGTCATTGTAAATTATACTACCTTCGGTAGGACTTTTAAGGGTTGACATACAGTACATAAGGGTACTCTTTCCACTTCCACTAGGACCTATTACTCCTACCAAGCCTGTATCCGGAAGCTTAAGGTTAAAGCCATCTAAGGCGTACATTTTCTCCTCTGTGTCCATATCATATATCATGCTAATATCATTTATCTCAAACATAATCTTCCTCCTACTCCTCTATCATATCTATGGTTTTAATCTTATAAAGTGTGGCTAAAATCGGTATCTGAAGCACACCCACTATAGCTGCGAAAACAGCTATTATCTTCACAATCTGATCAGGATAAAACATCTTATAGCTAAGACCTAGGTAAGCCAGCAAATTCTCTCCTAAAAGTATCATAGCTACTATACTAATAATTGCTCCTATTACCATGCTTATACCAAATATCATCCCAAGCTCCCTCATCATCATGTAATAGATAGCTTTTCTGGAATATCCTATGGATGAGTAGAGACAGTATTCATTTACCCTGCTTCTCATAAATGATACATAAGCCACTACGATTGCTATAGTAAGGAACACAGTTATAACTATAAGGATTCCTGAGATCATATCCTCTAAGACA
>JAFTPO010000001.1 GCA_017463225.1 Lachnospiraceae bacterium
AAGAAGATCCTTCACTTTAGAGCCTATGAATCCATATGAGAGAAGAATTATTCATTCATCTCTTCAGAATGATAAGTATGTAGCAACTAGAAGTGAGGGCGAGGAGCCATATCGTAAGGTTGTTGTATACCTTAAGAAGAACTAAATTAAACGATCACCCCCGGTTATTGATATGCCGGGGGTTTTTTATTCATCACGATTATGAAGGGGAGCGAACCAACTTTATCGGCGGGCTGCCTAAGGATAAAGCTCCGCTGACACTAAAACGGTCAGCTTCGCTTTACCTTGTCGCGCCCGTACTGAAATTATTTGGCGCAAAACCCCTTCATAATCTGTGTATTGATATGAATAAACAGAAAAATAATAGATGTGCCGATTAATTACCTTCCGGCCGCGACAGTGGTCGGGACTAAGCTGACCGTTTTAGTGTCAGCGTGGACCGACCCTAGGCAGGCCGGCCAGTATAGTATAATTGCACATCTATTATTTTTCGTCATTCATGAAAAAACCCCCAGGCATTGTCTGGGGGGTGATCGTTTAATTTAGTTATACTTGAGGTATTTGATGGCTTTATTTACCCATACAGAACTCTGCAAAGATTTTGTTTACCAGGTCGTCTTCTAATTCTTCGCCAATGATTTTTCCAAGGGATGCATAGGCTGCCATAAGGTCTATGGTGAGGAAGTCTTCTCCCATAGAAAGCTGTATGCTTTCGATGACTTTGCTTAAACTTTCTCTTGCTTCATAGAGAAGAGCTTTGTGTCGCTGGTTAGTGATGTAAAGCTCGTCGTTGTAGTTTAGTTCGTTGTTGAAGAACATATCTTTTAAGAGGCTGTGAAGGTTTTCCTTTCGTGTGCCTTCTTTTGCTGATATTTCAAGGATTTTGGTATCCAGGGTGTCAGTTATCAACACTTTATCCACAACAAGATTAAGGTCATTTTTATTTATTAATGTAATGGATTTTTTGTCTTTAATTTGCTCCATTATATTGAAATCGTTTTCATCTAAAGAGGTGGTTCCATCAACTATGTAAAGAACCAGGTCGGACTCCTTAATTGAGGCTAATGCCTTGTTAACTCCGATTTTCTCAACAGTATCAGATGTAGTACGGATTCCTGCAGTGTCCACTATATTTAGTGTAATACCATCTATATTGATATATTCCTCTAAGGTATCTCTGGTGGTACCCTCGATGTCTGTAACTATGGCTCTTTCCTCACCTAAAAGCATGTTTAATACTGAAGATTTGCCGGCATTTGGACGACCTACTATGGCAGTTCTTATACCCTCCTTGATGAGACGTCCGTTAGTGCTTGATTTTACTAGCTTTTCAACAGTTATCAACATGTTTTCCACAGTGCCTTCCAGCTGTTGTGGAAAATTGTCGAGAGAGTAATTTTCAGGGTCATCAAGAGCTGATTCTATGTAAGCTATGTTATACAAAAGCTTCTCTCTCATCTCCTTAATAATCTTTGTTAATTCTCCTGAAAGCTGCTTAAGTGAGGACTTGGCAGCCATATCATTTTTAGCATGTATTAGGTCCATAACAGATTCTGCCTGGGACATATCTATACGTCCATTAAGGAAAGCTCTCTTAGTAAACTCTCCCGGTTCTGCCGGTCTTGCACCGAGTCTTATAACCAAATCAAAGATTCTCTTTAATACAGTAATTCCACCGTGACAATCAAGCTCCACCACATCCTCAGCAGTGTAGGTTCCGGGAGCACGCATAACTAATGCTATAGCTTCGTCATAGATTTCTCCATCATAGCTTATTACACCATATGCTGCGGTGTAGGTTTCCATAGAGGCTATGGATTTACTTTTATTCTTAGGGATGAAAAGCTTGTCTACTATGCTAAGTGCCTCATCTCCGCTTATTCTAATTATTCCAATGCCAGAATTGCCCATACCTGTGGCAATGGCTGCGATTGTGTCTTTCATAGGATATCTCCTTATAATTTTATCAATGATATTATAATCTGTAATTATTTTTCTTGCAACTAACAGATTATTTGTTAAAATAGAGTTTAGTGATTTTAGAAAGGAACAGGGCTATGGCAGTTAATTCATATATTAAAGAAGAATATGATATCGTTGTTGTTGGTGCAGGACATGCCGGCTGTGAGGCGGCACTTGCTGCGGCAAGACTTGGATTTAAGACAATTTTATTTACTATAAGTATGGACAGTGTTGCCCTGATGCCTTGTAATCCAAATATTGGTGGTAGCTCCAAGGGTCACTTAGTTAGAGAGATTGACGCTTTAGGTGGCGAGATGGGTAAGAATATTGATAAGACTTATATACAGTCTAAGATGTTAAATGTATCTAAAGGCCCTGCAGTTCACTCTCTTCGCGCCCAGGCTGATAAGGTGGAGTATACCAAGCATATGAGACTTACCCTTCAGAATACTGATAACCTTACCTTAAGACAGGCTGAGGTTACAGAGCTTTTATATGAGGAAGTTCCTGTTAATGCAGATGAAAAAGTTAATTTAGAAAGTGCAACCACTAAGAAAATTATTAAGGGAGTAAAGACATTTTCCGGTGCAACCTACCTTGCCAAGGCAGTTGTCCTTTGTACAGGAACCTATCTTAAGGCTAGATGTATCTATGGAGATGTGGTTAATCACACAGGTCCTAATGGTCTTCAGGCTGCAAATGGTTTATCTGACTCTATGAGTGATGCGGGAATATTTATTAGAAGATTTAAGACAGGTACTCCAGCTAGACTTGATAAGAAGACTATAGATTTTTCCAAGATGGAGGAACAAAAGGGTGATGAGAGGATTGTTCCATTCTCATTTACCAATACTGAGGAAGATATTAAGAGAGACCAGATATCCTGCTGGCTTACTTATACCAATGAGGAGACTCATCAGATTATAAAGGATAATATTGACCGTTCACCTCTTTTTTCTGGATTTATCGAGGGTACAGGTCCTAGATACTGCCCTTCCATAGAGGACAAGGTTATGAAATTCCCCGATAAGAATCGCCATCAGCTCTTCATTGAGCCAGAGGGTGAATTCACCAATGAGATGTATATGGGTGGTATGTCATCTTCTCTTCCGGAGGATGTTCAGTACGCTATGATAAGAACAGTTCCGGGACTTGAAAATGTCACTATTATTAGAAATGCATATGCCATCGAATACGACTGTATCAATGCGGTTAATCTTGATGCATCTTTAGAGTTTAAGAATTTCGAGGGACTTTTTTCCGCAGGTCAGCTCAATGGTAGCTCAGGCTACGAGGAGGCTGCTGCCCAGGGACTTATGGCAGGTATTAATGCTGCTAGAAAGCTACAGGGTAAGGAACCAATTATCCTTGATAGATCACAGGGTTATATAGGAGTTCTTATTGATGATCTTGTTACTAAGGAAACCTTTGAGCCATATCGTATGATGACTTCACGTGCTGAGTACAGATTATTATTAAGACAGGACAATGCAGACCTTAGACTTACAGACATAGGTTATGAGATTGGTCTTATAGATGAGGATAGATATAAGGCATTTTGTACTAAGAGAAATCAAATTAATGCAGAGATAGAAAGAGTATCAGAGATTATGGTTGGCGCTAATAAGAAGGTTCAGGAATTCTTAGAGGCACATAATTCAACACCTCTTAAGACTGCTGCCTCTCTGGCAGAGCTTATTAGAAGACCTGAGCTTGACTACGAAGCTTTGGCAGAGCTTGACCCTGACAGAGAAACAGTTGGTCCTCTTTCACCGGAGGTTATAGAACAGATAAACATAGATATTAAGTACGAGGGATATATCACCAGACAAAAGCAGCAGGTGGAGCATTTTAAGAAGATGGAGAAAAAGATAATTCCTGCTGATATTAACTATGATGATGTGTCAAATCTTCGTAAGGAAGCTAGGCAAAAGCTTGCTCAGGTAAGACCTGCATCATTAGGTCAGGCATCAAGAATATCAGGAGTGTCGCCAGCGGATGTGTCAGTGCTTATGATATACCTGACAGCTAATAAATAGGAGTTAATATGGATAGATTAAGTAAGTATGTTGAGGATCTGACTGGAAGTCCCCTATCTGATACTCAGCTTCAACAATTTGAAACCTACTATGATATGTTAATAGAAACCAATAAGGTTATGAATCTGACAGCCATAACTGAGAGGGACGAGGTTATTCTCAAGCACTTTATGGATAGTGTGGCATTGGCGGGTTACCATAATATTAAGAATAAGTCTCTTAAGGTTATAGATGTGGGTACGGGAGCAGGATTTCCGGGAATTCCACTTAAGATAGCATTTCCTAAATTAAAGGTTACTTTATTTGATTCCCTTAACAAGAGAATCAAATTTCTTCAGAGTGTTATAGATGAACTAGGTCTTACGGACTGTGAAGCTATTCATGGCAGAGCTGAAGAAGGAGGTCGCAACAAGGATATGCGTGAGAAGTATGACCTGGTAGTTTCCCGTGCTGTGGCAAATATGGCTGTGTTATCTGAGTATACTCTTCCATTTGTAAAGGAAGGAGGATATTTTATCCCATATAAGACACTTACAGTGGATGAGGAGCTTGATACCGGGAAAAAAGCCATATCTATCCTTGGTGGCAAATTAGAAAAAGTAGAAAAGCTTACACTTCCTGATTCAGATATAGGAAGAAGCTTTGTATTTATAAAGAAAGTTAAAGCTACTCCTAAGGCTTATCCAAGAAAAGCCGGAACAGCAAGCAAACAGCCCCTTTAAAAAAGGGGCTGTTTTACTTTTGAGCTAATGGGCTCTATACGAAATATGGAAATCTAAAATATATTGTAATTTATATTATTGTTTGGTGTCTATGTCAACAATCTCTACGTCATCTCCCTTGTGACGTTTTTGTTGTCTTCTCAATCTTAGTTCCTCCTGACGCTGTCTGATATTCTCCAGACCTACCTTATCAGTTGGAAGAACAGTCTTGATAGCAAAATACTTTAGGTTTTTATTCTGCTTAATCTTAATCTTGCTAATCATAAGTCCGTGGGCCCAGCACTTACACACGCTAATGTATGCATTTGGAGTGTTGGTAAACCACTTAATCTTCTTAGCAGCTTTCTTGCCACATTTGTAGCATCGCATAGTGACAAGCTCCTTGTCCATCATAATATCCTTCTTGTCATCAAACTCTCTGGAGATATGCTCCATATAATGCTTGTGGTAGGATATTATCTCATCCTCTTTTGCCTTAGGATTATTGTAGACATCGTAGCTATATCTGTCAGATAAATCTCTAGGATGAATCTTTGACAAAACCTGTGCGGTGTAGTAGGCATCATTTACTGCTGAGTGGAATGGTCTGTCTATATCTATGGATAGACTGCTGACCGCTTTCTCCAGCTTAACTATATTGCCATCCTTCTCCTTTAGGTCTGTGTATATCTGCTGAACATTATAATATTTCAGCGGAGTTGGAAGTGGCTTCATATAGTAATAATCCATATTGTTTTGTGGGTAGCTTAAGTCCATAGGACCCCAGGTGCAGAATATGTAATCGTCGCTACCGCACCATTTTATAAAGTCTCTGCATACCATATCAAATGGTTTGCCAGTTTTTAAATCCTTCTCATCGTAGTTTAGAATACTGCGAATATGAGGCTGTAGCTTCTTATAAAGCTTAGGCTTTACCAAACTGGAAAAGCTATCTATAATATTAAATTTTGAATCCAGCTTTACTGCACCGATCTCGATTATCTCAAAGGGCATACGTGGGTTCTCAGTAAATCCTCCGTAGCTTTGATTCCATTCAAGATCGAAAACTACATAGTTCATATATTCTTCCTTAAAAATTATTTTATGCCAGGGTCTTACCTTATTCTGCCCTGGACTTCATCACTCTTAGGTGTGAGTAATCATTGTTAAGATTGCCATTGCGCTGTTCAAGCTCCTTGCAGATATCATTGAGAATCTCAATGGCCTCGTTCTGAGACTTGGCATTAGCAGTGGCAGACTGAGCTATAAGCACAGCCAGACGCTCATTGCTGTTTACAATCTTAGTAGCGTTGTCTCCATCCTTCTTAATCTGGAGCTTAGCCATAAGCTTGTCCTGCTCAATAATCTCCTGATACAGCTTGGCATTCTCCTCCTTAATGTCAACCATCATGTCAAGGAGTGCTGACATACTCTGAGAACGGGCAACTTCCTCACGCTTGGCAACGGAGTAGATTCCTTTCTCCACCTTAGTAAGCTCGTTCTGCTTATCTATGGCTATGGAAGCTATATCATCTACTTTAGCAAGAATTCCATCTACCAGAAAATAAGTGTCAACTACTACAATAAGAGAAACTGCAATGATAAGCTCTATGTTAGCAGGATATGCAATTATCAAATATAAATCAATTATCAGGGCCGCCACAAATGCCACAGCACTTATGGTAAGTGTGGTCTGGGATCTGGTTTTCATAGAATTCCTCCTTACATTTCATACCTACTATAATCATAGCACAGTTTAAAATGTTTATCAATTATTACTGGTAAAATGCGTTCATAATACTTGGTATAACCTGCTTCTTACGGGATACCACATCCTCTAATAAAATACTTCCATCCTTAACCTCGTCTAATTTAAAAGCTTTAGCTAATATCTTGTCAGAATCCTTTCCGTAATATAAAAGCTCCGTGTCCTCAGTAAATATATTTGTAAGCATAAAGAACAGCATATCAACACCCTTAGACTTAAGCTCTGCGTCCATATGAGCTAAAAGCTTAGGCTTTAGGTCACTGAGGATATTGCTGTTAAAGGAGGTTATCTGACCTACTCCAAATCTTAAGTTGTCTGAAGAGAAAACCTTGTAGTCCTGATTAAAGATTTCTTCAACAGTCTTATGCTTAAGCATACTACCTGCGTTAAACATATCTACTCCAAACTTCTCTATCTGGATGCCGGCAATCTCTGCTAAGCATTCACATACAGCCTTGTCCTTCTCAGTGCAGGTTGGAGACCTGAACATTAAAGTATCGGATATTATGGCGGAGCATAAAAGTCCTGCTATATTGGCCGGAATATCTATGCCTGTCTCAGTAAACATTTCATATATTATGGTTGCGGTACATCCCAAAGGCTGATTTCTAAAATATACAGGGTTCATAGTCTGAAGACCGCCGATTCTGTGATGGTCAATAATCTCCAAAAGATTAACATCCTCGATACCGTCCACAGTCTGGGAACGCTCATTGTGGTCAACCAGTATAACCTTCTTCGGATTGGCGTTCAAATAGTTACGCTGTGATATAAGGCCCTTGTATTTTTCGTTCTCATCAAGTACCGGATAGTACTGGTGACGCTTGCTGGCCATCACGTCCCTGATGTCGTTGATGTAGTCCTCATCTGAGAAGGTAATAAGATTATCCTTCTTCATAAAGTGTCTGATAGGTATACTCTGGTTAATAAGTCTGGCTACAGTATAGGTGTCGTAAGGTGTAATAATTATAGAACAGCCTCTGTCCTCAGCCAGCTTAGTTATAGTCTTAGATACATCTGCGCCATCGCAAATGATGATACATTGAGCCTCCATCTCTATGGCACAAAGCTGAGACTCATAGCGGTTTCCAAGGATAACTATATCGTTTTTCTCGATGTAGTTTTCCATCATATCAGGATTGGCTGCAGCGATAAGCACCTTACCTGTAGAAACCATAGCTTCAGGATTTCCAACAACAAGCTTAGCTGAAAGGGTATCCAAAATATTCTGATATGGAGTCCTTGCAGTTGCAATAATTTCATTGTCATAGACCTCCATATATGTCATGGCAATGTCCTTAACTGTTATGATACCTGTCAGGTTGTTGTACTCATCTACTGAAGGGAGAGTTGTACAGTGAGAGCTGCTAAGTATCTCCCAAGCCTTCTTAATGGATATCTCTCCTGATACACCGTCTAAGTGTCTGTACTCCACATCCTGAACCTGAGTGTATACATTTTCCACCAGGTTAGGCGGGTTAAAATTAAATGCATTAAGCACATATTCAGTTTCAGCATTTAACTTTCCTGCCCTCATGGGAACATAGTTTAAGCCGGTAAGCTTGTTCTTAAGATAGGCATAGCTTATAGCTGAGCAGATTGAATCTGTATCCGGATTTTTATGACCGATAATATATATTTTTTCCTGATTTGTACTGGACATATCTAATCTCCTAATATAATAAAGTCTGAAACATTATATCGCGTTATGGATTTTTTGTCCATTTAATAATTATTTTATGTAATAGTAAAGATTTTAGTCATTATCCGATATTGATAGAAAAATTATTGTTAATGCGACAAATATATGTTAAAATTACTGTATTAACTGGAAAGGAGAATGCTTATGAGAAAAACTAAATTATTTACGGGAATAGTGGTTGCAGGACTGGCAATATCTATGCCACTTACATCTATGGCTGCAACCTGGGATGATGTGGATGCTTGGTCTAAGCTGGCTCAGGTTTTCCAAGAGGATAAGGACGAGGAAGTTGAGATAAATTTGACTGGAGATATTAAGTGTGAGAACACCCTTACATCAGGTGAGGGTCAAAGCTATACTATAAATGGTGGGAATTACACATTGACAGATGTGCAAATTGACGGTTCAGGAACAGTTGAGATTAATTCCGATATAGATGGAACAACTGATGCAGGCGTAGCCCTTGCTGTTGAAGGTGATGCAAAGGTAACTCTTAATGGTGATATAACAGGTGTTAACGATGGTTTAGGGACTTATGATAATGCACAGGTTACAGTGAAAGGTGACATTACAGCCCAAAGTGATGGTATTATAGCTGAAGGTGATTCTAGGGTTGATATGACTGGAAATATAACAACCAGTGACAATGATGGAATCGACACCGATGATAATGCACAGGTTACAGTAAAGGGTAATGTAACTGCAAAGGATGATGACGGAATCTTAGCAGATGGTTCATCTACTGTGGTTGTAACAGGAGATGTTACTGGATATGATGTGGGTGTAGCTGCAAGTGATACAGCTAAGGTTACAGTTAATGGCAATGTTTCAGGTATGGATGGAAAAGCACCGGACGAGAAAGGCAAACTTGATGAAGGTACAATGAGTGATCCAGAGGGATTTTCTGATGGTGGATTAGGTGTGGAAACATATGGTGAAGCAACAGTAACAGTTAATGGTAACGTAGCCGGTGGTGATTCCTATGGTACATACAGTTATGCCGGAGACGGTGTTATGGCTTATGATGAGTCTAAGGTAATAGTTAATGGTAATGTAACCGGCGGTAATCAGATAGCCGACCCTGAGGTTAAGCATAAGAAAGATATGGAGGGCTACGGCGGAGACGGTGTTACTATGAGCTCAACTGCTAACATAACAGTATATGGAGATGTGACAGGCGGTTCAGCAAGTGGTGATGGTGCCTATGCAGGATGTGGTGTGTACATAGAATGTAAGGCGGTTGATGAAGCTAATGAGGCAGAGGCAGGTACCCTGTACGTAGAAGGCACTATATCCGGAGGAGAAAGTTTAGGTCCGGATGGACATGCCGGAATTGCTTTATTGTATGATAATGAATCCTTTAACATAGATGATTTTGATTATATGTATACTTATGATGATTTTGACTCTCATTATGAAGCTATGAATTTTGTAAGAGTGGGTGCCCTGAATGATTTACACTATCTGGCATATATTGCTATTAATTCTGAAGATGGAAGTAAATGGGTGTATGAGAACTATTGGTACGTAATCGACGAAATGTTTGAGGCGGAAACAGGTAAATCCCTGTGGGCTATCGATTCTTCAGCCGGTAGTGAAGCTTGTCAGAAAATGCTTGATGCTATGGATGCCGCCGGTTTGAGTATGGAAGAACAAAAGGAATTAATATCGTCTATGATTGAGTTGTGTAATGATAAGAAGGAAGAACTTATCGAAAAGGCAGTAAGTAAGCTTAATGAAACAGATTACTATTATCCGGAGGTTTACCTTATAGAAGCAATTTCCGGGGAAGGGTACGATGCAGTTGAGTATAATAACGAGCTGACTAAGAATAATTCTCAGGAGATAGAGAGCAAGATACACTATATTAAGGTGGAAGAGCCAAATGAGGAAGAAGAAAGCAAGCCTGTTGAAATGCCAAAGGATGATAAGGAAGAAGAAAAGGCTCCTGCAAGCAATCCAACAGACTCACCTAAAACAGGAGATTCTCCTATGGTTATGATAGCAGCTGCTTTGGCTACATTTAGTGCATTTATTATGATGATAATCAAAAGAAAGCTTAAAGAGCAGGATTAAGGAAAGTAGAATTTAAAATAGAATATTAAAACAAAAAATAAAGCCGAAGACCCTTGGAAAACCAAGGAGCTTCGGCTTTAATTATAGCACCGCCTGGGGGAATCGAACCCTCAACTAGCCCTTAGGAGGGGCTTGTTATATCCGTTTAACTAAAGCGGCATTTAAAAGATTATATTTTTGATGCCCCTTAGGAGCACCTACCTATTTTAAAATAAATTTTTCTAAAAGTAAATATCTAATATTCGCAAAAAATAGAGCAAATCAGACTCAATTGGTCTCATACATTTATAGCCATCAGTGACTCCAGACCATAGGGTATGGAAAACCGTAAGAACACGTCGGTCCTTAGGGAAGCAAGCGTAAGCGCAGCTGAGCTTAGTACCGCTACGTGTTCGCCCGAGCGAAAGCGTGTTTTACATACCCTGTGGTCTGGAGTCACTGTACAGTCTGTCACTGCGTATACAGTTTAATCCGCTACGTGTTCGCCCGAGCGAAAGCGTGTTTTCTATGCCCTGTGGTCTGGGGTCGCTGTACCGTTCGCTACTGCTGTTTTATCAGAAATTATATCTGCACATGTCCCTGCAACCAGATTTCTCCACGGAAGCGTCGTCCAACTGCCGGCTCTCCCTGGAGGTCCTTGGCATTGATAGCAACGTTCAAGTAGATATCATTGCATTTTAGTGACAGGTTATAAATCAGCTCCTTAGAGTAGGAGTTGGTTATAGTGGCAACCTTTAATATATGAGCAGTAATCATATAGTGGTCACACTCAACTCCACATGGCATAAAGCTGGTTTCAACTATAGACATAATATCCTCATGTCTGACTCTGCCGGCAACAGTAGTATAGGTGTCCATCTCCTCTAAGGTAAGACTTTCGATGGCATCAGTGTTGCCCTCTCTAGCCTCTGCTAAAAGATGGTTTCTTCGCTTCTTCAGCTTCTCCTCATATATCTGCTGACTCTCATCCTTCATAACACCAAGTAAAATGGTTCCACCTATGGAAAGTCCGGAAAACTTAACTCGTGTAAGATTTCTATTGGAGTAATTTAGCCATTTTGATTTAGCATAATCGGATATATTTAGCATATAAAAAATAAGAGTCATACCTAGACGATAGTCCTCGCATACACCTGCATAGGATTCCTTGTCTGTTTGCTTTTCTACGGCAATATTCTCAAATTCCATATAAGTGTCTCCCTTGAGATAAGGGAAATAATGCTCTATGGAAAGAGAGCCGTTAATATCAAATTCACCCACAAGAGTAAGCCCCATATTCTCTCGATTAGAACCGAAGTCCTTCTCAAATTGAATAAGGGAAGTGTCAATACCAGTGGTAGTAATCATCTTACGGTTAGGAGTCTTTAAAGAAGACACGTATACATTTTCTAATAGCTTTCTAGTTTTAATTTCACTAAAGCCTATGGCTCTAAGATATGAATGCATAGCTTCATCTCCTTTACATAAAAATCAACAAGTGAGCAGGTCCCCCTGCTCACTGTGGGTATAGCTCTTATCTATCAAAAAGCTTTTATCTGATAACGTCCTTGCCACCCATATATGGACGAAGAACCTCTGGTATATTAACGCTTCCATCCTCATTTAAGTTGTTCTCGAGGAAAGCAATAAGCATACGAGGTGGTGCAACAACAGTGTTATTTAAAGTGTGTGCGAAATACTTAGTTCCGTCAGCAGCCTTAACCTTAATACCAAGACGACGTGCCTGAGCATCACCAAGGTTTGAACAGCTACCAACCTCAAAGTACTTCTTTTGACGAGGTGACCAAGCCTCAACGTCATAAGACTTAACCTTAAGGTCTGCAAGGTCTCCTGAACAGCACTCGATAGTTCTAACAGGAATATCCATAGAACGGAAAAGGTCAACTGTATTTTTCCAAAGCTTGTGGAACCAATCCATACTTTCCTCTGGCTTACAAACAACTATCATCTCCTGCTTCTCGAACTGGTGAATTCTGTATACGCCTCTCTCCTCAATACCGTGAGCTCCCTTCTCCTTTCTGAAGCAAGGTGAGTAGCTTGTAAGTGTCTGAGGAAGGCTCTCCTCTGGATTAAGTGTATCGATAAACTTACCTATCATAGAGTGCTCACTGGTACCAATAAGGTAGAGATCCTCACCCTCAATCTTGTACATCATAGCATCCATCTCAGCAAAGCTCATAACTCCGGTAACAACATTTGATCTAATCATAAAAGGAGGAATACAGTAAGTAAAGCCTCTGTCAATCATAAAGTCTCTTGCATAAGAAATTATAGCTGAGTGAAGTCTTGCTATATCTCCCATAAGGTAATAGAAGCCATTTCCGGCAACCTTACCTGCACTCTCAAGGTCAATGCCGTTGAACTTAGCCATAATATCTGTGTGATAAGGAACCTCAAACTCTGGAACAACAGGCTCACCGAACTTCTCAAGCTCAACATTCTCCTCATCATTCTTTCCTATAGGTACAGAAGGGTCGATGATGTTAGGTATAACCATCATCTTCTGCTTAAGCTCTTCCTTAACAACAGGCTCCTGTTTTTCAAGCTCTGCAAGACGAGCAGCATTCTTAGCAACCTCCTGCTTAACAACCTCTGCCTCATCCTTCTTGCCCTGTGCCATAAGAGCACCAATCTGCTTTGCAATCTGATTCTTCTTAGCACGAAGCTCATCAGCCTCCTGCTGAAGTGCTCTTGACTGCTTATCAAGCTCTATAACCTCATCAACAAGAGGAAGCTTAGCATCCTGAAACTTCTTCTTGATATTCTCCTTTACTAATTCTGGGTTCTCACGTACAAATTTAATGTCTAACATAATTATCTCCTTTATTCATATACATCAAAATTAATATCATCTTCAGTGTCAGTGTTAAGTCCGTTAATTTCCTCTTCCACTGTTTTAGCTTTCTCAAGAGCTTCCTTTTCCTCCTCGGAAAGTGGGATGAATGATTCTCCCTTAATAATTTCCTTAGCGTAGGTAAAGCAGCCTTCTCTAGAATGCATAGAGTTAATAATTATACCTGTGTGGTTGTCATCTAACAGGGCGATTACAAAGCTTAGCTTACCGGCCATCTTGTCAAATGCATCGTATTTAATAAGAGCAGTCTTACTTATGCTTCTGTTAAGATGTGCTTTAATCTCTTTGTGCTCTCTGGTAACTCTTTTGGCATTGGCCTTAACCTTGTCCATCTCCTTAAAGCGGTAGCGAATAACCTTTTCTAAGTCTGCGCCCTTTTTGCCGCTCATTAAGGCTTTATATTTTCTACTGATTATGTTCATCTTATGAATGGTAAATAGCATCATAAGTATGAGCAGAATTACTAATATAAATAATATAGTAGTAACAGTTTCAATCTTCATACCGAGTACGGTAATTGCTTCTGCTTCCGATTTCATTAAAATGTCCTCACTTTATCTAGCACTTAATAGCATCTGGGTAATTCTATCCAAGTCATCCTCTGAATAGTATTCTATCTCAATCTTACCCTTATTCTTATTCTTAGCCTTGATAGTTGCCTTTGTTCCCAGACTACTCTTTAGGCGTTCCTCGATATCCTTATAAAGGAATGAGAAATCTTCCTTGGTAGCAGATTTTCCAGATGGATTTTTTGGAGCTGACAGAAGCTTCTTTACATAGCTCTCTGTTTCTCTAACGCTAAGGCGCTTATCAAATACATACATTGCAGTCTCATACTGAAGCTCCTCATCCTCTATGGAGATAAGTGCTCTTACATGACCCATTGAAAGCATATCATCTATGAGCATCTGCTGAACCTTCTTAGTAAGCTTTAGAAGTCTAAGGGAGTTGCTAACTGCAGGTCTACTCTTAGAAACCTTTTCAGCCACCTCATCCTGTGTAAGGTCAAACTCCTCTATAAGTCTTTGATATGCCATAGCTTCCTCAATAGGATTAAGATCCTGTCTTTGGATGTTCTCTATGAGAGCAATTTCAACTATCTCTTGTGGAGTGTAGTCCTTGATAACTACAGGTACCTCTTTTAAGCCTGCCATCTTTGCGGCTCTCCAACGTCTCTCTCCGGCGATTAACTCATAATAATCCTTATGCTTTGCCACAACCAAAGGCTGGATAATACCGTACTGTTTAATGGATGCTGAAAGCTCCTCTAATGCATCCAAATCAAAAGTCTTTCTAGGCTGACTCTTGTTTGGCTCAATGGTATTAATATTTACAGTTTGCTCTACCGGCTTAACAACCTCCTTAACCACTTCTTTCACTACGGTTTTTGTGGTTGCTTTGCCGGAAGACTTTGCTTCCTTGGCTTTACCGGATGTTGCTTCTATATCCTCTGTAGGCAGTCCAAAGCTTCCCAGACCACTACCTAATCTGCTTTTTTTAGGTGCCATAACCTTCCTCCTTAAAGTATGTAAATTCTTCACATAGTATATACACTAAAAATAATGTTGATTTACCCTTATTGAAACAATTTATTTTTAATAACCTCATCTGCCAAATCTCTGTAGCCTTGAGCTCCTGATGAGCGACTGTCATAGAGATTGATAGGCAAGCCAAAGCTTGGTGCCTCAGCCAATCTAACATTTCTAGGAATTACAGTCTTATATATAAACTGGTCAAGATGATTTTTAACATTGTCAACAACCTCTTGAGAAAGGTTTGTTCTAGAGTCATACATGGTAAATACAACGCCCTCTATCTCAAGGTTTTTGTTCAGACTCTTCTTAATCAAGTCAATAGTGTAAATAAGCTGTGATAGACCATCTAATGCAAAGAACTCACATTGAATAGGAACTAACACGGTGTCCGCTGCAGTCATGGAATTAATGGTAAGCATTCCAAGAGCAGGTGGACAATCTATGATAATAAAGTCGAAGTTCTTTCTAATTCCTTTAATAAGATTCTTCAGTATATATTGAGGCTTGTCCTCGTTAATTAGCTCTACCTCTGCACCTGCCAAATTTCTGTTAGAAGGAAGCACGCTAAGGTTAAGCTTTTTGTCCAGGGGACGTATTACCATACATTCTCCGATATTGCACTCACCACAAATAGCCTGGTAGATAGTCAGGTCAAGTGAATTCTTATCTATACCAAGACCACTGGTAAGGTTTCCCTGTGGATCCATATCTATAGCTAAGACTTTTTTTCCTTTCTCCGCCAGACAGGCTGCAAGATTAATTGAAGTTGTTGTTTTACCAACGCCACCCTTCTGGTTGGCTACTGCAATAATTCTTCCCATGTTCAAACCTCCATAATTAGTAAACATTATAACATTTTTTTGATTTTAATGCTATATCTAAATATAGGGTCGAAATTTCTCGGGGTACAATATGTTGATTTTCGTCCATAGTATAAAAATTGAGTGTTTCACGTGAAACCATATGATAACAAATATAATATGAGATTAATAATATAATAACAAAAGTTTAAGTTTATATTTTTTATGATTGATGTAGTTATTACTAAATATAGTATTTTTGATATGTTTCACGTGAAACATATCAAAAAGTAAAAAAATATAGAATACCCACACAAGATGTTATGTAAACCAAAGCCGAGGCAAGTGATAAGCTTTTGGATAAAAAGTACAATATGAAGACTTTATATTAATATTTGATTATCTAATAAAACTTTATATAGATATAAATTGTTTCATAGAATTAATATCATATAATAATCAGGTTGATGTTTCACGTGAAACTAATATAAATAACATGAAAATAATATAATTACAATTATATATGTATATTTCATATTAAGTTGAAATCTACAGTAATAAAAAACTAAAATTGAGCAAGGTGCAAGAATTACTCATAACAATAATAACAATGATATAAAATGAATGATATTCGTATTTTTGTTTCACGTGAAACAAGGGAACACCAAATAGATTATACACATAACACATAAAAGACAAATAAGAATTTTAAAATACTATAATAATCTGAAATCACGAAATAAGAATATAAAGCTAAGTAAGACAATCAGGTTTCACGTGAAACATATAATAGATGATAAGATATCCACAACAATATTAACTTATCCACATAAGCAAATAAGTAGTTATCCACATAATAACATACTTATCCACCATACATAAAAGATATTATCCACAACACTAACATAATTATCAACAATAAATTGAAATTATATGTTTCACGTGAAACATATAGAAGAAAAAAACAGAGATAGACCACAATATATTGTAGAATTAAATATTAAGTGGACAAAATAGAGAAAAACACACATATATATAATTTTTGAGAGGAAGAAATATATGTGAAACCAAAAAACAAGCCCTTAAGTAAACTCTTAAGGGCTTGTGAAATGATACTATATAAATAACTACATTTGCTCAGGACAATCAATACCAAGAAGAAGCATAGCAGATTTGATTGTGCTTCTGGTAAGCTTAACAAGAGCAGCTCTTGCATTCTTTAATTCAGTATCATCTATATTAATTCTATTCGCATTATAGAATTTATTAAAGGACTGAGCTACTGCAACTGCAAAACGAGCAACCTGTGATGGCTCATATTTTTCAGAAGCATCAACAACAACCTGTGGGAAACGGTTAATCTCCTTAAGCAGGTCGATAGAATCAGCATCTGTTATAAGAGAATAATCTATAGGTGCATTTTCATCATAATTCTCAAGGTTTCTTAAGATACTTGAGCATCTTGCGTAGGTGTACTGAACATAAGGACCTGTCTCGCCATTGAAGTTAAGAAGCTTATCCCAGCTAAAGGAAACATCCTTAATTCTCTGATTGTAAAGGTCGTTAAATAACACTGCACCAACACCAACCATTTTTGCGGTTCCATCTACATCAGGAATATCCTGTCCCTTTTTCTCCATATTCTCAAGGATAATATCCTTAACCTTAGATACTGCCTCAAGAAGAATATCCTCTGCATATATGATATTTCCACTTCTTGTTGAAAGCTTTGCTCCCTCAAGACTTACTAAGCCATAAGGAATATGGATAAGTTGATCCTTAGCCCACTCATTGCCAAGAAGTTCTACAACCTTAAATACCTGGGCGAAGTGAAGCTTCTGCTCCTGGCCTGTAACGTAGAGACATTTAACAAAATTGTAGGTATCCTTACGATAGAAGATTGCTGCTAAATCTCTGGTTGCATATATAGAGCTTCCGTCATTCTTAAGTATAAGACATGGAGCCATATCATAATCTTCAAGATTTACAATCTTAGCACCTTCACTTTCTGTGAGAAGGTTTGCTGAAGTTAATCTATTTACTACGTCATCTGTCTTATCTCTGTAGAAGCTTTCTCCCAGATAGTAATCGAAGTCCATTCCAAGGAGGTCATAGGTACGCTTGTACTCTATAAGACTTATATCCTTAAACCACTGCCAAATCTTAAGAGCCTCCTCATCACCCTGCTCCATCTTTGCAAACCATGCTCTGGCCTCATCATTTAATGCAGGATTCTTCTCAGCCTCATCATGGAATTTTACGTAAAGCTTCATAAGCTCGCCAACACCGTCACGCTTAACAGTTTCCTCATCGCCCCAGGCCTTATATGCAACAATAAGCTTACCAAACTGAGTTCCCCAGTCACCAAGGTGATTGATTCTTACAACATTGTACCCAAGCTTTGAGTAAATCTTGTAGAGAGAGTTACCGATGATGGTTGTACGAAGGTGTCCAACGTGGAAGTTTTTCGCAACGTTAGGAGAGGAGTAATCTATACATATAGTCTGTCCCTCACCTATAGTTGAGCCACCGAAGTTATCTGCTGAAGCAGCTTCAACCATGGTTTTAACAAATATTTCCTTCTTGATGAAGAAGTTAAGGTAAGCACCCTGAACATCTATCTTCTCAAGATATTCAACTTCACCGATAGCGTCTCTAATATCTGCAGCTATCATCTGAGGTGCCTTTCTCATAGTCTTTGCAAGTCTAAAGCAAGGAAATGCAAAGTCTCCAAGCTCCGGTTTAGGAGGTATCTCTATGAGAGAGGAGATATCCTCTATGCTAAGTCCCTCTACATTCTGTGCAAGTAAGTCAACAATTTTAGATTTCATAATGTCCTCCAAATAAGAAAAAATTTATAATGGGAATTCAAATCGAACAGATGTTCCTGTGGTTATATCCCCGTTTATGTTAAGTGTTCCACCAAGAAGATAAATTATCTCCTGTGCCTTGTGTAGACTTGAGTACCATGGGCTTGTGGACAGGTAATTATCATTGATTCCTATGCCGTTATCATTTATTTCACACTCAATATTTGTAGGTGTAATGTTAAGCTTAAAATCCACCTTATTAGCATTGGAGTGCTTAAATATATTGTCAAAGAAAATATCTAAAAGTAGCATAGTATTGATTACAAATATTGGCTGTAGTGTCAGCTCATAGTCAGTACAGTCAACATCTGCATCGATTAAATATTCCGGATTATTATCTCTTTGCCGGTTAATAAACTCGTCTATCTGAATCCAAAGAGCTTTATCAGAATCAATTGCTCCATTAAGTCTGTTGCCAATATCATCAACGTAGCCGGTAATATTTTTTGAGCTTTGAATAGCTTCCTTTACTGTAAGCTTTGCCCGGCTTATGTCAGTTCCAAGTAAGTATGGGAGAAGCTCCAGCTTGTTGGTCATAGTAAGCATGTTGCTTTTTATATTTCTATCAAGTAAGGTTGCGATAAACGCTTTGTCAAAGGCGTCCAGCATAAGTACATTGTGTCCGTGATTAACTTCCTTTTTTGTAGGTTCATCTGTTTCTACAAATACAAAGCCTTCATCCTCATCTGTGTATTCTGCAGGAGAAAAACGTTGTATAGCCTCCTGTGCCTGGTTGAGGGAATTTAAGCGTCGCTTTAAGCCATTAAGCTTAATCTCTAAGTTTCTGTGCTTGGAATACATTCCTTCCTTAACATTCTTAAGCTCTTCTATCTGCTGGTCGATAACCTGTCCACGAACATAGTCTGTGTCATCGCTTATGTTAGGAGAGAATACACTTTTTCTAGAGTTGGACTTAAAGGCATAGACATCTTTGGTTTTCTCGAGCTCGTCGATTTTGATATCTATCTCAAAGGACTGAGTTTTAAGCTCCTGAATCTCTTCAAGATTCTCTAGAAATAAATTGTTAAAATAATCAAGCATCTCCTTGTTGGCTGCTGCGATTATACTTAAATCGTCCTTATTATTTGAATCCATACTCTACCTCCTTCTCGTAGACTTATTGTTATTCCTGCCGGATGCTTTACGCTTTTTTTTCTTAGGTCTTCTTCTAAAGCTGACAGGTAGGAATATTACTATCATTACAAATATTATAATCCACAGAGCAAGCTTTTTTAGTATGCTTGTGGCTTTATTTTCAGGAATTGTTCTCAGGCTGCCATCCGCATAGGCTACTCTAATGGCTTCAGGATCATCGGAGCGAATATATCCGGAATAGTATACCGGAAGTTCTATATAGGTAAGTTTGTTGTCGTGAACCTTTAAGCTTCCTATTATGCCCTGATCGAGCTTGTCTGTAGACAATGTCAGGGAGTTCCAAATGCCGTTTAAATCTGAAGAGTAATTAATTAACAGCTCTTGGTCTGTATCTGCTGTAAGCTTTAGCTGTCCCGCATTTTCGCAACCATAATACTCATCTAATAGTTTTTGAGCAGATGTCAAATCCTCAGGGGAGAACTCGTAATCCTGAAGAAGTGTATGATGGTAGTAGTTATAGAACATATAGTCGTAAAGCTTTATGGAATCTGCAAATATATTTGCTTTAGGCTGGGTGTTCATAACTACACATATAAGCTCCATATCATTGTAGGAAGCCCAGGAAACAAGGGTTCCTCCTGCCTGGTCTGTGTATCCGGTTTTACCACCTGTACAGTATGAGTAGTAGTAATCTGAGGTTTCACATATAAGCTCGTTGTTCTGCCACAGATACCTTATATCGTTAATCAGATTAGTAGGTGGTACCTCATAATATGTGCATGCAGATATTTCTCTAAAGGTCTGATTATTTAGTGCTTCTCTGGCCATAAGGGCTAGGTCATAGGCACAGGTATAGTGGTTATCGTCGTGAAGACCATTTACATTTACGAAGTTGGTCTGAGTACAGCCAAGCTCGGTTGCTCTTTGATTCATAAGGGCAACGAAGGCATCTGTGGAGCCGGAAATGTGTTCTGCGGCGCCTACGCAAACCTCATTGGCGGAGCTCATCAGTATGGCGTAAAGACCATCCTTCATAGAAATTTGCTCGCCGGTATCAAGTCCTATGTTGGAGCTGTCTCGGTCTATGCCCCATATGGCATTTTCGGACATAGTAAGTGTGTCACTCATATTGCCCTGTTCAAGGATTATAAGCGCAGTCATCAGCTTAGTTGTGCTGGCAGGGTACTGCTTGGAGTAGGCATCCTTTTCGTAGATAACCTGTCCGGTTTTTGCATCCATAACTATGGCGGATTGACAGGTTATAATAGGAAAGCCGTTTTCATCCTTTGTTTCTACAGGCTCTTCAGTGGTACTCTCCTCAGTATTCTCCTCTGATGTGTCATCAGTGTAAACCTCAGTATCCTCCTGGGCATTCAGGTAGGTAGGGTTTAGGAGAGTGGAGAGAGTCATTATAAGTATTAATATAGAAGCGAATAATCTCTTCAAAATTCCCATCCTTCTTAATTATAACTATGGGGAAATATAGCTGTAGAGCTAAATCACATAGTTATGGCATTTTATCTATCATATCTTCTTATTATCCTATATTATAGAAAAAATAACAAGGTTATATCTAAAATTTTTTGTGGAAAAGTAAGCTGTTAGGTGTTATCATACATTAGAATAGAATATATTTGAAAGGGATAAGCATTTGATATGAGACTTAGAAACGTTAAGGGGTCAAGAGAGACTATTGCAGTTAGTGATTTTGTAGTTAGAGATGAGGAGTCTATGAAGGGCAAGTGGAGAGAGCGCTTTGGCAATGACAATCCTATTCATATAGAAATCGGAATGGGTAAGGGCAAATTTATAATCCAGCTTGCAAAGGAGAATCCAAACATCAATTATGTTGGAGTTGAGAAATTCTCCAGTGTTTTAGTAAGAGCTATTGAGAAGCAGCAGGAAGAGCAGCTTCCAAATCTTCTTTTTGTCAGAATGGAAGCGGAGTACATAGGAAATGTTTTCGATAAGGGAGAGGTAGACTATATTTACCTTAACTTCTCTGATCCATGGCCAAAGGATAGACATGCTAAGAGAAGACTTACTTCAGTACAGTTTTTGGAGAGATATGAGGGAATATTAGCTGATGGTGCCGGCATAACCTTTAAGACTGATAACAGACCTTTGTTTGATTTTTCATTGGAGCAGATAGATGAGGCCGGTTGGATTAAGGACAACGTGACCTTTGACCTTCACAATTCAGAATACGTGGAGGGAAATGTTATGACTGAGTATGAGCAAAAATTCTCAGAGATGGGAAATCCAATATGTAGGGTGGTATTTCATCCAAATAAAAAGTAACAGCTTATGAATACCCTGAATAGTCTATAATAAGACTATAAGGTAGGTTGATTTGTGAGAAGAAGATGTTTAAGAAGGAAAATTAATGCGTATTGCTATGGAAAGAGAAGGCTGAACAGGATACTTCTCAATCTATTTAGGAATTTAGAAATTGTGAAAAACTGCCAAAAATGTAAAAAAAATAGGACATAATTCATAAAGATAAAATTTTTAAAAATTTTTTTAAAAAAAGGCTTGCATTATTTAAAACCTTGTTATATAATCGTTTTTGTTCTTGTGAAACACAGGACATCACAAATTGATACGGGCCGCTAGCTCATTTGGTAGAGCACCTGACTCTTAATCAGGGTGTGCGGGGTTCGAGCCCCCGGCGGCCCACTTTTAAAGGCATCGGTTTTGCAGATTTTAAGCTGTGGGGTCGGTGTTTTTTTGTGCGTCTAGCGAGCCAAGCAGATTCACGCGGAGCGTGAATCCTCCAAGCACCTTACACCCTCGTGTAACGAAGTTACAGACGAGGGGGCACGGTGCTTGGGGGATTCCACTGCATGCAGTGGAATCTATTTGGCGAGTACGCAACACATCGCAAGCTCTGCTTGCGATGTGTTGCCTATCCATTTCCCATCTTAAGGAGATAACCATGAAATACCAGGACATGATAAAAACCGAAAACACAGACAATCGATACCAAGCCTGGACACAGTACAGAAACCAGCTTACATCATACATAACAACTGCCCTTAAGGACAACATTCCATCAGATGGCTGGGTTGCCATATGGGGAGCCGGCGGATGCAATGATATAGACATAATTAAGCTGTCAAAGGACTATAAGCTTCTTCTCATAGATCGTGATATAGAAACTCTGGAGCTTACGAGAAATCGCCTGGGCATATCAAAAGACCGCTGTAAGATAGCAGATGTGGCATTTTGGTCCATAGATGAAGAAGACTACAAACTATTTGAGTCCCTGATTATTGACAGAGCGGACCAGGATGAGCTGGAAATATTTCTAAGAGAATTGGTAGAGCATATGCCTAACCCTGCAAATTTGGAAAAATATCAGGTAGACTGTAGTGTGGTAGTGGGACTTGCCAGCCAGCTAAATGCCAGGTTAGCCGCATTGCTTTATATGCATAAAGATAAGCTTGGGCATGTTGATATGAATGGGATACAGTCTGTGTTGGATAGCTTAAACAAAATAGCTGTTGAAAGACTTTACGTGGCATTAAGACAGCTGACAAAGACACTTATTATAACCGGATATGAGGTTGAAAGCTTCGAGTCAATGGAAGAGGCTGAGACAAGGGGCGCTGAATATGCAGAAGGCTTTGAAACCGGTATGGCAGGAGGATGCTTCCTATCCGGTGAAGAAGAAAAGTATATAACTGTGGCAGGAAATGAGCATTGGCATCGCAGAATATATAAGGCTATATTGATGGATAAGCTGGAGGAGCTTGGCCTTGCCCGTATTATGTACTGGAATTTTAGTGAGCAAAAAACTTATATAATGCTTAACATTGCCCTTCTTGTATGTTAATAAAGATATAGTTCACTTGATAATAAAGTTGTGCTATAATCAAGGGGAAAATTCACCGATTAGGATGGAAAAAATATGAAGGACAAGATTTACAATATATTGAGCTTCATAGGATACTCTCTGAGGGAGAAAATGGTACTGCTAAGCATCTTGGGATATATATTAATTATAATATCACCTTGGTTTAGCTGGTATTCATCAGCTCTAAGCTACACAGGGGTAAGTGAGGAGACAAAGTTATCTATGTTTGGCTTAGCCGGAGAGCTGGTAAAGGATAAAAGCTATATAGCGCTTGGTATATTCACTATGCTGGTGGGCTTTGGTCTGCTCATTATAGAATACAAGGATTATAGGATGAAGCTAAGAAGCAGGTTAGCAGCAACTCTAGCCATAGAGATTATTTTATATATAGTTTTGATAATTATGGTTATAGCAGCTATGAACAATGAAGCTCTTCGGGAGATAATGAGTTATCGACAGGGAGAGATAAAAGCTCTAGAGTACTGGATTGATGAAGCAACTGGTCACTGTAACAGAGGGGTAGGTCCTGTGCTATATATTTCAGGTTTAGCCTTGGCTATATTCTCAAAGGTGGGAGCTTATATTTTATATTTTATAGATTACGTAAAGGATAGCTTAACAATAAAGAAAAGGGGGATAAATGATGATTTGTAGTAATTGTAACAAGGAGATTCCTGAGGGAGCAACATATTGTATGGAGTGTGGAGCTCCAATAGATGAGCCGGTGGTGCTTACAAAGCTTAAGCCTAAGAATGCAGAGGAGGCAGCTGAAGCCGGCGTGATTAAGGAAAAGAAAACACTTAAAGATATGAAGGATTATGAGGGACCATTCTTTGACTTTAGTGGTTATGTAAAGTCATTGGGAAATGATATGTCAGCCTTACTTGGATTGATAGGTGCCATATTAGTTTACATGGCTCCTTTTAATACCTGGATATGGTATAAGCTTCACCATGTAAAGGCTACTGCCAATCTGTTTGAACTGGGTGGTAAGCACGGAGAGTTTGCCTTATATTCTACAGGTATTATAGTTTGCGCTATATTTATCATACTTAGCTCTATAGATATGATAGCATTTTCAGCATGTAAATATATTGGTCCTCTTAAAATGTTTGAGAAGAATTACATAGTTCGTCTCCTGCCAATAGTTGTAGCCACTATATTCTTACTTCTTATAATCAATGGAGATAAGTACCAGATGGCTGTTGACAGTATAGCAAGTCAGGTGGAAACAGCTAAGGCTATAGGTGCTGCATCTAATTACAATGGCGGTACCGGCGCAGGTATGGTGATTCTTATAGTTGGTATGGTAATCTATGGAGTGTCTGTATTACTTGATGCTGTAAAGGGGAAGAAGTAATGGATAACGGATACAATAATTATATGTACGGACAGTATATTCCACCACAGCCACCACAAGCTAAGAAAAGCTTTGTAAATGCTAGTATGATACTGGGACTTTTAGGTGCTGTGATAATACTGGTAGGTTTAATGCTTCCGGCTATAGATTTGTCTCATTTTCATTCGGAGGTAGAGCTTCAGTATAATCTGTTTAAGCTAGGAAAGAATGTTGGACTTATATCAGCTATGTGGAATGTGATTCCCTATGCTATAGTTGGCGGGATTATATTGTTGGTAATTCTATCCTTTATAAGGATACCGGTGCTTAAAATATTGCCAGTGGTGCTTATTCTTTGTATGTTTATATTGATGCTGGCGGATATGGGAAATCTTGTAAGCTGGGCAAACGAAACCTTGGATAAACTGGGAATCAATCTGGAAACTAAAGTTAGTACAGGAGAAATCTTTAAGGCTTTAATGCCTGGTATATATATAATGGTAGTAGGTGTGATTGTGGCTTTAATTAGCTGCTTCACAAGAATAAAGGAATATTAGAATATAAAAATAGCACAGCTTAATGCTGTGCCATTTTTATGTTAAAGTATGATAGATTAAATTAATCTAATGTGAAAGTCATAGCAACGCCTGATGCTGTGATAGTAATGCTCTTCTCATCTGCATCATAAGTACCAACTAATGTCTCATCGCCATCGATAAGAGTTACCTCATCACCGTCGAACTTAATCTTGCATGATGCTGAGTCATATCCCATAGCTGGAGCCTCAAGAGTACACTTGCTTCCCTTAACAGTTAAAGTCATATCAAAGCTCTCGCCTGACATAGCCTCCATCTCCTCAACAGTATACTCCATACCGTACATAGAAGCCTTTGAGAACTTGTAAGTTCCATCGTAATCGCTTCCTCCAAGAACCTTTACAAGTACAACAGCAACGATAGCGATAGCAACGATAGCTGCGATGATACCAACGATCATACCAGTGTTGTTCTTCTTTGCAGGAGCTGCACTGTAAACAGGCTGGTTAGGATCCATGTATGGCTGCTGAGGTGCTACTAAAGCTGCACCACAAGTGCTACATACTGGAGTTCCGTCTGGTAACTGTGTTCCACAATTCTGACATACCATAAGTTAAATCCTCTCTTTCTCTCTTATAAATTATAAAGGAGCTTGTAAATTACAAGCTCCTTCTACATTAGCACATATCATTTGAAAAAACCATAGTTTTTTTTCAAAAAATATCAAGTTTTGTTGAATAATATTTACATTGGTCCAAAAAGGTTACTTTTGGTTACCGATAAAGGATAATTATTCCTCGGACTTTTCAAAAACCATATCTATACCATCCATAGTAATGGTGATGGTATCAGCAACCGGATCGTAGGTACCATATAATACCTCAGCTCCATCATCTAAGGTAACATTATTGTTATCATCCACATAAATAGTAGCCATTCCCTGTCCGGCCCCCATTTCTGATGCATCTACAAGACAGAAGCCACTGTTAATGGTAAGTGTCATAGCATAAGTTTCTCCGGATATTTCCTCCATCTCCTCAACGGTGAAGGACTGTCCGCCTGATGCTGTTGAAGCAAGCTCATAGGTTCCATGAAGAGTAGCTGTGGCATCATTTAAATCTCCGCTAAGAACAGGATTGTCAGCTATATCCTCGTGTACGAACTCAAGTAAAACGCCATCAGCATCTATAGTAAGCTTTAACTCATCAGCATCGTAGGTTCCGTATATCTCTCCGGTCAAATCTTTTAAGGTTATATCCTCACCATCCTGAGTAAAGCTACAGGATCCAATGTTGTATCCCATGGCTGAACCATCAACTACACATATAGAACCATTTATTGTAAGTGTCATATCATAAGTTTGTCCACCGGCAAGCTCCAGCTCTTCTCTGGTATAGTAAACACCCTCTACTGTGGCACCTGTGAAAAGGTAATCACCCTCTCTGACAGCTTCGGAGTCATCTATAGGAGCTTCTGTAGTAGCCTCTGTAGTAGTGGCTTCGGTTGTAGCTTCTGTGGTAGTAGCCTCAGTTGTGGTAGCCTCTGTAGTAGTAGCTTCGGTAGTAGTAGCTTCAGTAGTGGTTGGCTCCTTCTTGTCCTTATCATCCTTGTCACGTAATATAAGAACTATTCCAACTATAAGAGCAATAACAACTAACGCAATTACTATAATTATAGGAAGCTTTGAGCCCTTCTTAGCAGGGGCAGGAGCCGCCTGATTACCAGGCTGATTAAACTGATATGGATTCTGTGGCATGCCACCCATAGGTGCACCATAACCCATAGGCTGCTGGTTAGGAGCTCCCTGATTCACAGGTGGAACCGGAGCACCAAAGCCTGGCTGACTGTTAGGCTGCATAGGCTGTGAATTTACAAAGCTTGGCTGGCTAGGCTGGTTATTAACCGGCTGTGCAGGAATATTATCCATAGAGGAAAGAAGTGTTGTAGCATCCTCTACCTCAGGAACTTCCGGCTGTGCAGGAGTGTTATCTACCGGTGCAGTTGGCTGCACAGGAGTATTGTTAACAGGTGCTGCAGTCTGAGGAGCGCTTCCGAGTGGGCTTCCACAGTCAGGGCAGTAAGGAATACCGTCCGGCACCTGAGCATTACATATAGGACATTGCATGATATATACCTCTCTTTCGTTTAAATAAAATAGGAAGAGCCTGAAAATCAAACTCTTCCCACATTGTATCATAATATCTGACAAAATAATACATAATATTGGATTAAAAATAAACTAATATCATGCTTTTTCATTCATTTGGTGTACGTTATACTTATCCGATAACCTTATCCTGAATCTCCTTAACGATATCAGCGATAAACTTATCAGCTTCCACGCTTCCAAGGTCGCCATCCTCGCCACGCTTTCTTACTGATACAGTGCCTGACTCCTCCTCGTTGGCACCGATGATAAGCATATAAGGAAGCTTGTTTAATCTAGCCTCACGAATCTTGTAGCCAATCTTTTCTGCTCTTTCATCCATAGTAGCGCGAACGCCTGCAGCTCTAAGCTTTGCAAGGATTTCTCCTGCATACTCATGGTGTTTCTCTGATATAGGAAGGATTCTAACCTGCTCAGGTGATAACCAAGTTGGGAATGCACCTGCATACTTTTCTATAAGCCAAGCAAGAGTTCTCTCGTAGCATCCCATTGAAGTTCTGTGGATGATGTATGGTCTTTCCTTCTCGCCATCCTTGTTAATGAAATACATATCGAACTGCTCTGCAAGTAAAGCATCCCACTGAATAGTAATCATAGTGTCTTCCTTGCCGTAAACATTCTTAGCATTAATATCTACCTTAGGACCATAGAATGCAGCCTCTCCTACATCCTCTGTAAATGGAATATTTAACTCATTAAGAATATTTCTAATATCCTGCTCTGTCTTCTCCCAAACCTCTGGCTCACCGATGTATTTTTCCTTATTTTCAGGATCCCACTTTGATAAGTGGTATGTTACATCCTCTTCAACACCTAAGGTCTGTAAGCAGTACTGTGCAAGGGCGATACAATCCTTAAACTCGCTAATCATCTGGTCAGGTCTAACGATAAGGTGACCTTCTGAGATAGTAAACTGGCGAACACGAGTTAAACCGTGCATCTCGCCTGAGTCCTCATTTCTAAATAAGGTAGAAGTCTCGCCATATCTGATAGGTAAGTCTCTGTATGACTTCTGACTTGCCTTATATACATAGTACTGGAATGGACAAGTCATAGGACGAAGGGCGAATACCTCCTTATCCTTTTCCTCATCGCCAAGGACGAACATACCATCCTTGTAGTGATCCCAGTGTCCAGAAATTTTGTAAAGGTCGCTCTTTGCCATAAGAGGAGTTTTGGTTCTTACATAACCACGCTTTTCCTCCTCGTCCTCAATCCATCTCTGAAGAGTCTGGATAATCTGAACACCCTTTGGCATAAGAAGTGGAAGTCCCTGACCGATAACATCAACAGTTGTGAAAAGCTCAAGCTCACGACCAAGCTTATTGTGGTCACGAAGCTTAATGTTCTCTAAGAACTCAAGTCTTTCCTCAAGGTCTGCCTTCTTAGTAAATGCAGTACCGTAGATACGAGTAAGCATCTTGTTATCTGAGTTTCCTCTCCAGTAAGCACCTGATGAAGATGTTAACTTGAAGAACTTAACAGCCTTAGTATTCATAAGGTGTGGACCTGCACAAAGGTCAGTAAAATCACCCATAGTATAGAAGCTAATAGTTGCGTCCTCTGGAAGGTCGTTGATAAGCTCTACCTTGTATGGCTCATCCTTCTCCTCCATAAGCTTGATTGCCTCAGCTCTAGGAAGGGTAAATGCTCTAACCTCAGAGCCCTCCTTTACAAGCTTCTTCATCTCAGCCTCAATCTTATCTAAATCCTCACGGCTAAGTGAAGGTATATCAAAGTCATAGTAAAATCCGTTGTCAATAGCAGGTCCGATGGCACACTTTGCCTCTGGGTAAAGGTGCTTAACAGCCTGTGCTAGAATGTGGCTTGCTGTATGCCAGAAGATTTTCTTACCTGCCTCATCATTAAATGTGAAAATGTTAAGAGTAGAGTCCTTGTCAACAATTGTTCTAAGGTCACATACCTCTCCGTTAATCTCTGCTGCACAAGCCATACGTGCAAGACCCTCGCTGATATCAGCGGCTATGTCGTAGGCACTCATTGGCTGAGCGTACTCTTTTGATGATCCGTCTTTTAAAGTGATAATCATAGTTCTTTTTTCCTTTCTATATGTTATAACCCGCAGTGCACCTCCTGCTAACGCAGTCGGTCGCGGGCATTCGCCCTATATGAATAATTTATATCTCATCTGTTAGTAAGCAAGCTTACACAGATGGCTATAAATTATTCATGCACTGCTCATTGCTTACGCGAAAGAAAGTCCCTAGCGTAATCTTACGCTAGGGACGATAAATCGCGGTTCCACCCTAGTTCCACCTTGTGAAAATCCACATCAAAATAATACATAGGGACCTTACAAAGTGACACTCTTTTATGATTGTAACGTAATCAACGGCCTATGTTTTGCATAGGCAGCTCCGAGGTAGTTTTCCCATAAGCGTGTTCTAAATTCTCTCTCAGCGGGTAGTGGAATTCTCTCTGTAGACCGTTTTGTATGGTACTCGTCTCATCATAGCTGTTAATATGAAATTATATTGATTTTAGAACTAGTGAAATAAAAAGTCAAGTGGAAACATTTATGCATATTAAAAATTTTTAACAAAGGTTTTTGCCAGCTCAATCCAGGTTCCAATTTCTAGCTGTAGCTCGGATTTGTTTGGACTTAATGTGAGCTCATTTCCTAATGAAAGACCATGTACGCCTTTAGGGTATATGTGACATTCAAATGGAATGGATTTTGCTTTTAGTGCCTGCATAAAAAGCATAGTGTTTTCTACAGGTACAGTATCATCCTCAAAGGTGTGCCACAAGAAGGTTTTTGGTGTATCTAAATTGACCTTAAACTCTAAAGACATTTCATCTACAAGCTCCTGATATCTATCCCCGAGGAGCTCCACAAATGAGCCTCTGTGAGCGTGTTCACCGGATGTAATAACTGGATAGCTTAAGATAAGTCCGTTAGGTCTGAGCAGTTCAGGATCAGTGTCAGTTTTTAAAGTCTGCTGTACTATAAAATCCCTCTTCCAGAAGCAACCATAGGAAGCTGCCAGGTGACCTCCTGCAGATGAGCCCTGTATAAATATCTTATCAGGGATTATGTGCCATTCCTTGGCATGCTCTCTGATTAAGGCTACTGATTTTGCCAGTTCTAAAAGTTGAGTTGGATAGTTTGCAGGCGAAACGGAATATCTTAATACCGCAGTGTGATAGCCTGCTGATAAAAACTGCAGTGCCAGCATCTCCCCCTCTCTGTCAGACACGTGGCAGTACCCGCCACCGGGACAGATTATTATCATAGGCCTTTCGTTAATAATAAATGATTCTGATGAATCGATAATATATGTAGTTAATGTAGGGTTGTTTACGCTTCCCTCTACTGATATATCATAGGTGTTGTGAATCATTGGTATCCCCCTTTTTATGTGGTGCTTATATGCTTTTATAGTTGTTGATTTGTTCATTTTAGATTATAATGACAGTAGGTTACAAAATCAAGATTTAAGGAGGTAAATATATGGGTAAGATAGTTGATAGAGTTGACAAATGCTGCGATTACATTAAGTCTAAGATAGACGGTTTTGTTCCAAAAGTGGCATTGATATTAGGCTCCGGCCTAGGTGACTTAGCAGAACAGATTGAGGTAGTGGCAAGTGTAGATTATTCAGACATTCAGGGCTTTCCTCAGTCCACAGTTGCAGGACACAAGGGAAGATTTGTATTTGGACATATAGGTGAAACCCCGGTAGTCATTATGCAGGGAAGAGTTCACTACTATGAAGGCTACACTATGGAGGATGTGGTTCTTCCAATTAGAATTATGCATAGCTTGGGGGCAGGCACCTTATTCCTGACCAATGCGGCAGGTGGCTTAGGTGATGGCTTTAAGGCAGGTGACCTTATGGTTATCACAGATCATATTAGCTGCTTTGTACCTAATCCATTGTTAGGTCCTAATGAGGATGCATTGGGAGTTCGTTTCCCTGATATGAGTAATGTATACGACAAGGATTTGCAGCAGCTTATCTTCGACACCAGTGCAAAGCTTAATATACCGGTTAAGCAGGGAGTTTATCTTCAGCTTACAGGACCATCCTATGAAACTCCGGCAGAGGTTCGCATGTGCAAGCTGTTAGGAGCTTCAGCTGTTGGAATGAGTACAGCGGTGGAGGCAGTTGTGGCTAACCATATGAAGATGAAGATATGTGGTATATCCTTTATCTCTAACTTAGCTTCCGGCATTAGTGAGACACCTCTTTCCCACGAGGAGGTTAAGGCAGCAGGAGATGCTGTGGCACCAAAGTTCCAGGCTTTGGTGAAGGAAGTCATAGCAAGTATGTAAGTGGAAAGTTTTATGGGTCCGCATGTATGTGCGGGCTTTTTCAATGCCTTGATGACTGGCTAATAGACGTCTGCCGTGTGACTGTGAGGTGATTTTCTAATGTCCAAGTAAAGTCATTCAAAACCGTCGGGGCACGTTCCATGCCGTGCATCCGTGCACGGTATGGAACTGCGCTGGCGTCCGTGCCAGCGCTCCCCTACACTATCAAGCTTGGACATAAGAAAATCTACCTCTCGTCCCAATGTTAGACGTCTATTACCCAGTCATCTCAAAATATACAAGCTCCCGCACATACATGGGGACATAAAGCTTTCCATCGCCTTACGGCGATAAAAGCCTTAAGGTCAGATATCTGCCGGAGGCATTGAAAGATTGATGCCCTTAAGTATATATGCGTAGGCTTGAAAAAGTAAGGTGTGATCCCTGCTGTGATTTAAGCTGCTTTTGCATTTGAGCATTTGCTTTTTCTTATGCCCGGTTTAATGAAGTAGCCAGCCACAGACATGGACGTCTGTGGCAGCCTCTGAGGAGCCAAGGACGGCGACTCTGAGGCGGTGGCGAACTATAAGAAAATCTTGCTCCGGGCGTTAGAAAAACAATGCGAGAATGTGTGTAACTTAAATCACAGCAGGGATTATACCTGGACATAAAGAAAGCCCCAAGCATATATGCTTAAGGGCTAGTCAATCTTTCAACTATGAATTCCGTCGATTTCTTCCTTGCATTTTTTTCCTTCGGCCAGGAGGGCGCGGAGTTTGTCTGCGTCTTGTTGTTCCATAGCTTCTTTGTATTCTGTCAATGAGTTTATAAAGCAGTTTAACTCTTCTATGAGGTGGTCCTTGTTTTCTAAGAACAGCTCTGTCCACATATTTTCGTTAAGCCATGCAACTCTGGTCAAATCCTTGTAGCTTCCTGCTGAGAAGCCATCGTGGTTCTTGGCGGTTGGACTTTTAACGTAGGCATTTGACACAACATGAGCCATCTGAGAGGTGAAAGCTATCATAGAGTCATGACGGCTTGCATCGCAGATAGTAAACTTTCCAAATTTGATAGGGGAGAGAAGCTTCTTTGCTTTCTCGATGGTGCCTGTATCATTTAAGTCCTCAGGAACTAAAACCATTGAGGCCCCGTTGTACATAGTTTTCATACTATATTCTAAACCGGAGTAATGACGACCAGCCATAGGATGGCCACCTACGAAGGTGAAGCCATGCTCCTTTGCTATAGGAAAGCATTCATTACATACATATTCCTTAACACCACAGCAGTCTATAACCATAGTACTGCTTGGGATGTGGTTAGCGTTATTCTTTAGGTAGTCGATGGATGCCTGTGGATATAGTGCCAAAAGTATCAGGTCGCAGTTAGGGATGGTTGTAGCATTTAGCTCACCCTCGATTATCTTCATGTTGTAAGCATCCTTCATAACCTGCTCGTTTATATCATAAGCGTAAACTCTATGTTCATCATTTTCGCTGTAGGCCTTGGCGAAGGAACCACCGATAAGACCTAGACCAACTATTCCAACTGTCATATGAGACACCATCCTTTTATTTTTCTAAAGAAAATATAGCACATTGAAAATAGGGTGTCAATTTAATGATGTAAATTGCTAAAGTGTTTTTTGCATTTTTGGTATAGAAGCTAATTCATGTGGAAATAATTAGGTCATCTAGATTAAAAAGGAGTGTCAGTATGAACAAGAAATCAAAGATATACCTAATTGTACTTATATGGGCAGCGGCTTTGCTACAGCTGGGAATAAATAATTCCATTAACAGAGAGGAGCAGCTGGTAAAGCAGGTTATGTCCAATCAGGAGGATAATCTAATGGAGGGTAGTGTGAGAGCTTATGGATATTATGGAGATATGGAGCTTAGTGATTTGGCTAGGGAGGAGATGGCGTTGAAGCTGGCGAGAAAGCTGGGTATAAGCTCAGACTACCAGATAAAACATGAGGATAATAGAAGGGGAAGGACAACAACCTTTACCAAGCTGGGGAAGAATGGAGACACCAAAATAGAGATTATATCCCTAAGCTCAGAGGATGAACAGGGTGAAACTAAAATCGAAAACTATATTGCCATAGAGCTTACATTAAAGGGCTCTGCGGCAGGAGAGGTAAACTATTTTTCGGACAGTCTTAAGGACATATATATAAGCCTAGGTATGGAGACCACAACCAACATATATCTTCTCAGCACCAGCAAGGGTGAGCTTACACCATGGGAGAGACAGCAGCGCATAGAGGAGTTCTTAGATAATACAGATTCTAAAGAGGTTGATACCATAGAGTTTGATAATGTATATATGATTTATGGTTATTCCAGAAATATTGATGAGTTTGTGTATCAGGATGATTCTAAGGTAAATGTAAATATAGCCTTCGAATATGTTCCGGTGGAGGATATAACCTATATTCATATGGGAGTGCCATTTGTTGACAGGTCATTTTAAACCTTTTTGAAACCTGTTTCCATTGACAAGAAAAAACAAGATTTGATATAATAAATTAATTGAAGAGCAACTTAAATAGCATAAGTTGCTCTTTTCTTTTTACATTTAAAAATCTATGTATCAAAAGTAAAATCAGGAGGGTTAATTTAATGTTAAAGGTGTGGATTACAGGTGCTTCGGGCCATGTGGGTTCGGCACTAAACAAGCTGCTTGACACAAGTAAGTATCAGCTTCTTAACACAGACAAGGAGGATATTGATGTTACAGATTTAGAGCAGGTAACTCATTATGCCCGTCTTCACAGACCGGACGTGGTTATTAACTGTGCATCTCTTACAGATGTTAAGTACTGTGAGGAGCATGTGGATGAGGCTTATAATGTTAATGCATTAGGTGTAAGAAATGTTGCGGCAGCAGTGGAGGAGATAAGCGGAAAGCTTATACATATGTCTACTGATGACGTATTTTGTGCAAATTCTTCAAGACCTTACAATGAGTTTGACAAGACACATCCAAAGAGTATCTATGGTAAGTCTAAGGAGGCTGGTGAGAGATTTGTAAGTCAGCTGTGTAAGAGATTTGTTATAATCAGAAGCTCATGGACCTATGGTATAGGAAAGGATTTCGTGGATGAGTTGCTTGGTGCTGTGGGTAAGGAAGAGGAATTTTTAGTAGCTGAGAACAGATACGGTGTGCCTACCTCATGTAAGGAGCTAGCAAAGGTTATCAGATATTTTATAGATAATGACGAATATGGTTTATATCACGCAGTTTGTAAGGGAAGCTGTAACAGATATGAGTATGCTCAGGCAATACTTGAGTATACCGGAAATACAGACAAGCTAAAGCTGGTACCGGTTGAAAAGCACGACGTTCTTCGTCCTGATTATTGTGTGCTTGATAATATGATGCTTAGATTATCAGGAATCGAGGAGCCTGCAGAGTGGAGAGTGGCTCTTAAGGAGTATCTTGAAGAGACAGGAGGGCTTGAGTAATGTCAGATAAAAAGATTAATGTTGAAGGTAATGAGAAGAAGGGCATAGGTCTTTCCACTAAAATATTTATAGCCCTTATAGTTGGTGCACTTGTGGGTGTAGCAATTCATTATGTTATGCCGGATGTAACTATAGGTGATGGAACAAGCTTAAAGAATGACATTATTATAGAAGGTGTTTTCTATGTAGTTGGACAGGGCTTTATCCGACTTATGCAGATGCTTGTAGTACCTCTTGTATTCTGCTCATTGGTATGTGGTGCCATGGCAATCGGAGATACTAAGACACTGGGTAAGGTTGGTGTAAAGACTATAGTATTTTACATTGCAACTACAGCTCTTGCGGTAACCATAGCGCTTTCCGTGGCTTATCTTATTAATCCGGGTATCGGTCTTGATATGGATTCTATTCAGAAGGGAACAGTATCTAATACAGATAGTGGAACAAGTATAGTAGATACATTGCTTAATATTATACCTAAGAATCCTATTGGTGCTATGGCAAGTGGAGACATGCTTCCTATAATTGTGTTTGCTCTTTTTGTAGGAATTATGCTTGCTAAGCTTGGTAGTAAGGCTAGCACAGTGGCTACATTTTTCAGCCAGTTTAATGATGTAATGATGGAGATGACTATGGCTATTATGAAGATAGCTCCTATCGGAGTGTTCTGTCTCATAGCCAGAACCTTTGCAAACTTAGGCTTCTCAGCCTTCCAGCCTATGCTTAAGTATATGGGAAGTGTAATTTTAGCACTTTGCTTACAGTGTTTTGTAATATACCAGATTTTACTCTTTATATTTACAAGATTAAATCCACTAAAGTTTATCAAGAAATTCCTTCCGGTTATGGGCTTTGCATTCTCAACAGCAACTTCAAATGCAACCATACCTATGTCAATTGATACTCTTGATAAAAAGATGGGTGTATCTAAGAGAATTTCATCATTTACCATACCACTTGGAGCTACCATCAACATGGATGGAACATCTATCATGCAGGGTGTTGCGGTAGTATTTATCGCCCAGGCATATGGCATAGACCTTACTCTTGGCAACCTGGCAACGGTAGTACTTACAGCAACTATCGCCTCAATCGGAACTGCGGGAGTTCCTAGTGTTGGACTTGTAACTCTTGCCATGGTGCTTAACTCAGTTGGTCTTCCAACAGAGGGTATCGCACTTATCATGGGTATTGATAGAATCCTTGATATGCTGAGAACTGCGGTAAATATTACCGGTGATGCGGTTTGTACAACCATTGTTGCTAAACAGGAGGGTGCACTGGATAAGGAAGTGTTTAATCGGGGGTAAGATAACTTAATAATTTACGATGTAGGAGCTCTTGCTTTAGGTAAAACCTAAGGCAGGAGCTTTTTTAAACTATTGGTTAAGTGAAATACCTCGTTGTTATAACTATAATTATGATTAGGAGACTATCCTTAGGGATAAAGGTGCGTTTATTACACTTACTGATTAGTAAAGTAAAAGAGGATGGTTTGAGTAATTTATAGTTTGATTAAGGGGGTATGGATTATGAATAAGAATGATACAGCAATACATAAGGACATAAATATCGGAGCATATGTGCAGTACTCAGTTGTACACGGAGAGGATAAGGCTGACAATACCAAGCTAAAGGGTGAGATTGAAGAGCTTAGTATGGATTGGAATGATGTACTTGTACAGGATGGACTTGAATTGGACCAGGTAGAGGACGTGGCAGATGCTCTTATTATGTCTCTTGCGAACAAGGCTAAGGTAGATATAGAGTATATGTCCATGCTTACTGGGAAGGATATGAGGGATATAATCAGCGAGCTTAAGGGTTCCATATACCAAAATCCTGCTACCTGGGAGAAGTGTTATTACAAGGGGTGGGAGACTGCGGAGGAGTATCTGTCAGGAAACCTTATGCGTAAGCTTAATGCGGCATGGGAGGCTGATGAGGAATTTCCCGGATATTTTGAGGATAATATTGAGGCATTGCAGCAGGCTATGCCCAAGCAGCTTACCTCAAAGGATATTTATGTAACCTTGGGCTCTCCATGGGTTCCTACAGATGTTATAGATTCTTTTATTAACTACTTGTTAGGTGGGAGACTATACGGCTCCATTGGTACAAGGCATGATGAAGCTACAGGAACCTGGGAGATACCAAATAAAGGCTTGATAAACTACAGATTTTATGTGGCAACACAGCAGACCTACGGAACAAGACGTATAGATGCCATGAATATATTAGAGAGAACTCTCAATATGAAGTCGGTGGTAGTCACAGATGAGAAGCCTTGCAAGGATACTAAGTCGGGCTATACCAGAGTTATTAACCATGATGAGACTGCTCTGGCCCTCGAGAAGCAAAAGCTTCTTGTGACCACCTTCCAGCAGTGGATATGGAGGGACAAGAGGAGAAAGGCTAGGCTTGAAGCTATATACGAGGAGCGATATAGTTGCGTCAAGAGAAGAAAGTTTGATGGCTCTTTTTTAAAGTTTCCAGGGCTCAGTGACCAGGTGGAGTTATTTCCTTATCAAAAGGATGCAACTGCCAGAATCCTTTTTTCTCCAAACACTCTTCTTGCACATGATGTGGGTTCCGGTAAGACCTTTATTATGATAGCTGCAGGTATGGAGCTTAAGCGTATGGGACTTTCCAAGAAAAATCTTTATGTGGTGCCAAACAATATTGTAGGTCAGTGGAGGGATATTTTCTTAAAAATGTATCCAAATGCTAAGGTGATGACTGTAGAGCCAAAGAGCTTTAAGCCGGACAAACGACAGCAGGTTTTAAAGACTATTAGTCAGGGAGACTTTGATGGAATCATTATGGCATACAGTTGTTTTGAGATGATTCCTTTGTCTAAGCAGTTCCACATGGATGAGCTTATTGACACCCGAGATCAGCTTCGTAAGCTTACTGCTGACTTCGGAAAGAGAACAGGAAGACTTACTAGAAAGATTGACGAGATTAATAAGAAGCTGGCGGAGCTTACTGTAAAGGAGAAGGATAGTGACGACTGTGTTTACTTTGATGAGCTGGGTATAACCAGAATGTTTGTGGATGAGGCTCATAATTTCAAGAATCTTCCTATAGACACTAAGGCAGACCATGTACTGGGCATTAGTGCAAGAGGGTCTAAAAAGTGTAAGGATATGCTTGATAAGGTGCATATGATACAGCGACTCAATGATGGTGGTGGCGTGGTTATGGCTACAGGAACACCTATTACTAATTCCATCACAGATGTATTTGCCATGCAGCTATATCTTCAAAGTGGCGAGCTTTCTATGCTTGACCTTCAGAGCTTTGATAGCTGGCTTGGTATGTTCGCAGAGAGAGCTACAGATTTTGAGATTGATGTGGACACGAATTCATATCGTATGGCCACTAGATTTAAGAGGTTCCACAATCTGCCTGAGCTTACGGGCATGCTTTCTTATATAGCAGATTTTCATCAGCTTGATCCTACTGCTGATTTGCCTGAGTTTGATGGCTATAGTGATAGTCTTATACGCAAGACCTCAGGTCTATCCAACTATTTGGATAAGATATCCAAGAGAGCGGACGCCATTAGAAATGGTAGGGTTAGGAAATCCGTTGACAATATGCTTAAGATTACCACCGATGGAAGAAAGGCTGCTTTAGACCTTAGATTGGTGGATAGCAGAGCAGGATTTTCCACAAGCTCTAAGGTGTATGGCTGTGCTGCAAATGTGTACAAGCTATATGCCCAGTCTGATAGTGTGAAAGGTACACAGTTAGTGTTCTGCGATAATTCCACACCGAAGAAGGACTTTAATATGTACGATGAGCTTAAAACCCTATTGGTCAATATGGGTATTCCTGAGGAGGAGATAGCCTTCGTGCATGATGCCGACACCGAGGCTAGAAGAAAGAAGCTATTCGGTGAGATAAATAAAGGAACTCTAAGAGTCCTGATTGGCTCAACGCTTAAGCTGGGTATGGGTGTAAATGTTCAGGACAAGCTAGTTGCTATTCATCATTTAGATGTACCTTGGAGACCTGCAGATATGACTCAGAGAGAGGGCCGTATCCTAAGACAGGGAAATACCAACCCTAAGGTTTACATCTTTAGATATATAACCGAGGGAAGCTTCGATGCCTATTCATGGCAGCTACTTGAGACTAAGCAGCGATTTATAACTGACCTTCTTTCAGGTTCCTTGGAAGAGAGAAGTGGCTCCGATGTGGAGGGTACAGTGTTAGATTATGCCGAGGTTAAGGCGCTTGCAGTGGGAAATCCTTTGGTAAAGCAGCGAGTGGAGACTGCAAATGAGCTTAACAGATTAAAATGCCTTAGAGCAAGATTCATCGAAAACCATATTAATATGGAGAGAGAGTTGCTTGAGCTTCCTGATAAGATACTTAAGCAGGAGCAGCTTGTGAATGGATGCGCTGCGGACATTGAGATTTACAACCAGCTTAAGAACAGCTTGGATAAGGAAGCTCGCAAGGATATTCGAGTTAAATTACATCAGGTTATTTTAGATAATGTACTTAGCCTTACGGAACGAGAGCTTCTGACCTATAAGGGCTTTAGAGTAATTCTACCTGCAAATATGACTATGGAAAAGCCTTATATCTGGCTTAAGAATAACTGTAGATATAAGGTTGAGATTGGAGACAGTGAGGTAGGTGCCTTAGTAAGAGTAGACAACTTCCTTGATGGTTTAGAGGAGGAGAAAGCTAAGTATATTGATGGACTTAAGCTGCTTGAAAAGAGGCAGCAGGATCTTAAGCTAGAGGTTCTTAAGACCGAGAATTATGGACATAGAATCAAGAAATGTCAGGATAGACTTAAGGATTTAGATGAGAGATTAGGGGTGAATAAGGATGAGTAGAGATGTAAGTTTAGCAAATATTCCTACTATGAATGTAGGAGGCGTAGTAGATCAGCTTAGAGATATGTATAGTCCTGTTATCAGGTCGGGATATTCTATGAGATTATTACCTTCGGTTATGCTTTGGGGTCCACCGGGAGTTGGAAAGTCCCAGGCGATAAGACAGCTTGCCAAGGAGCTTGAGCTTGACACAGAGAAGAAGGTTAATGTCACAGATGTGAGATTATTACTCTTTAATCCTATCGACCTTAGAGGTATACCTACCGCCAATGAGGATAAGACTTTGGCAGTATGGCTTAAGCCTAAAATATTTCAGATGGATGAGGCAGATGATGTGGTCAACATACTCTTTTTAGACGAGATATCTGCAGCTCCGCAGTCTGTTCAGGCCGCAGCCTATCAGATTACATTAGATAGGACAGTGGGAGAGCATAAGCTTCCGGACAACTGTATAGTTATCGCTGCCGGTAACAGAACCACTGATAAGTCAGTGGCATATAAGATGCCAAAGGCCTTGGCTAACAGACTTATGCATATTCAGGTAGAGGGTAGCTTTGAGGTTTGGAAGCAGTGGGCAGTGAGAAATGGCATCAATAAGAAGGTTTTAGGATTTTTATCCTTCAGACAAAACTACCTTATGAACTTTGATGCTGCTACAGAGGATCTTGCCTTTGCCACACCTCGTTCATGGGAGATGGTAAGCAATATTCTTACTCTGGTAAATGATGATGTGGAGACTATGTATCCAATGATATCAGGACTTGTGGGCACAGGGGTTGCTGTAGAATTTAGCACATGGGCTAAGGTGTTTGATGAGCTTCCAAATATAGAGGATATATTTTCAGGTAAGAATCCTAAGCTACCGGGAAACACCGATGCATTGTATGCCCTTACCGCGGCTATGATAACTTATGCCAGAGAGCATAAGAATGATATGGAGGCTATAGGTAATTCCATAGCTTATGCAGATAGGATGCCACCGGATTTTTCAGCTGTAGTGTTAAAGGATTATGTCTACTTGGAGAAGGACTATAGTCTAAAGCTGATGAAGCTGCCACAGTATAACAAATGGATTCGTGAGAAGGGGAGATTGATAAATGGACATGTCTAGGGAGAAGACAAATGAATATGTTAAAAGACTGCTATTGTCCAGGATGCGACTGCTAAGTAATCACGGTTTTTATGGGCTTTTGCTTATGCATATGAAGTTTGCTATAGATGATAGTTTTGAGACTGCGGCAACCAATGGGGAGAGAATATCGTTTAATCCTGAGTTTTTAGAGTCTTTAAGTGACAGAGAGTTGGACTTTATATTGATGCATGAGGTGCTTCACGTGGCTCTACAGCACTGCTTAAGAGTGGGTGATAAGGATAAGGAGCAATTTAATATTGCCTGTGATATAGTGGTTAATTCCAATATATTAAAAGATAATGATATGAAGATTAGTAGTATCACTTTGTATGAGTATGGAGAGTCTATGCATCTTGCACCTGATGGGAAGGAGGGCTATAACTATACCGCAGAGCAGGTGTATGGTATGATAGGCGCGGCCATGGGAAACAAGTGTAACGATAATCAGAGTCTTAAGGAAAATGTCATATACAATAAGGATGGAAAGGGGCAGTCTGCTACCTGGGATGACCACTCCCAGTGGGGCAGTACAGCTGGTAATAATAAGCTCAAGGAAATCTGGACAAAGAGATTAATGGATGCGGCTGAAGCCATATCCATTAAAGATCCTAGCAATAGTAGGGGTCTGTTGCCTTTGTGTGTTCAAAGACTTATAAAGGAGCTTACGAATCCTCAGACAGATTGGCGTACAATACTCAATGAATTCGTTCAGGAGGAGATTTGTGATTATTCCTTTTCACCACCTGATAGAAGATTTGTAGATTCACCATTTTTCCTTCCTGATTTTAACGAGAAGGAGGATAGGGTGGAGGATATCCTGTTTATGATAGATACCTCAGCCTCTATGTCTGATGATATGATAGCCTTGGCATATTCTGAGGTTAAGGGTGCCATAGACCAGTTTGATGGAAAGCTAAAAGGATGGTTAGGTTTCTTCGACGCAGCAGTTACAGAGCCTGTGGAATTCGTAGATGAGGAAAGTCTTCTAAGTATTCTTCCCAGAGGAGGTGGAGGAACAAGCTTTCACGTGATATTTGATTATGTGAAAGAGTTTATGAGCGACAAAAAGCCTGCCAGCATAGTAATACTTACAGATGGCTATGCTCCATGGCCTGATGAGTCTGACGCGGATGATATACCTGTATTGTGGATTATTAATAATGAAGAGACAAATCCTCCATGGGGCAAGGTGGCAAGATTAAGGGTGTAAAAAATGCTAAGCAAATAAAGCATCTTACAGTGCTTTGTTTGCTTATTTTTATAATAGTAAATTAATGGAACATTTGATATAATATATTGTATGTAGAATTGTGTGTTTCAATATGGCAAATTAGTCCACTATGGAGAAAGAATATGAAAGATATAAATGAAAAGTTTGACAAAGTAATAATAGGTGCAGGGCTCTATGGATTATATTCTGCGAATTTGTGTGGAAAAAATAAAGAACGGGTGTTGGTTTTAGAATGTGAATCTAATTCTTTTACAAGAGCTACATATATCAATCAAGCAAGAGTTCATCAGGGGTATCATTACCCTAGATCTATAGCAACAGCAGTGAAATCGGCTGGATATTTTACAAGGTTTTGTCAAGATTTCAGTTTTTGTATTAATAACGAATTTGATCAAATATATGCAACATCCAGTCAATTTTCTTGGACAGATGGGGAGCAATTCAAAGCCTTTTGTCATAATGCAGGAATTCCTTGCGAAGAGGTTAATGTTAATAAATATTTTAAGAATGATATGTGTGATGGGGCTTTTCTAACAAAAGAATACACGTATGATGCAAAAGTGTTAAATGGCTATTTTATAAATGAATTATAAAAATGTAGAAATGTTCAAATTAGATATAATAGAAATATTGAAAGAATTGAAAAAGAGCAAGATCGGTTTATTATACATACAAGAGAAGGAGAAACAGTAGAAACTTCCTTTGTATTAAATACAACATATGCAAGTACAAATCAAGTATCACACATAGCAGGTTTTGATTCTATGAAGATAAAATATGAGCTATGCGAGATAATTCTATGTCGGGCAAATGAAAATCTTAACAATATAGGATTTACGATTATGGATGGACCATTTTTTTCTGTTATGCCTTTTGGGAAAACAGGGCTTCATTCTTTGACATCGGTAACTTTTACACCACATTCAACCAGTTATGAAGAATTTCCAACATTTAAGTGTCAGCAAAATAGTGGTGGATATTGTTCAAGTTTGAAATTAGGGAATTGTAATTTATGTGTGGCAAAACCACAAACAGCATATCCGTACATGAAGAATCTTAGCAGAAAGTATTTGTTGGATGAATATGATTTTGGGTATATTAAATCCCTATATTCAATGAAGCCTATATTACTTAGTTCAGAGATAGATGATTCACGACCAACAGTTGTAATAAAGTGGTCGGAGAAACCTACGTTTATATCTGTGCTATCAGGAAAAATTAACACAATTTATGATTTGGACGAGGTACTTATTGATGAAAAATAAAGAAAAAAATTTTGTGTCTGCAGTTGTTTATGTTCATAATGATGAATTATATATAGGAAATTTTCTAGATAAATTAATACCATTTTTTGAAGAAAACTTTGAACATTCAGAGATAATATGTGTCAATGATGCATCAGGTGACAATAGTATACAGATAGCTAAAGCAAAAAATGATATAGTAGAGACCACAAGTTTGACAATAGTAAATATGAGCTATTTTCATGGGTTAGAGTTATCTATGAATGCTGGAATGGAATTTGCTATAGGTGACTATATATTTGAATTTGATGATTGTATGATTGATTATGATATTGATACAGTTATGCAAGTTTATAAAAGATGTTTAGAGGGTTATGATATGGTTGGTGCAGTACCAAACAAACCAGAAAAAATAACTTCAAAGCTATTTTATTGGGTTGTAAGAAAATGTTCAAATATTGAAGATGTTATGAATACGGAGTGCTTTAGGATATTAAGTAGAAGAATAATTAATAGAGCATCATCTATGAATAAGACAGTTCCATATAGAAAGCTTATTTATGCAAATAGTGGATTAAAATCAGATAAAATTTACTACAGTGTGAAAGATAAGAGTACATACAAAAAGGATAAGACAGAACAAAAATATAGAGTTAGATTGGCTATTGATTCGCTTATTCTTTTTACGGATGTGGGATACAGGTTATCCTTGACAATGACATTGCTTATGATGTTAGTTTCGGCGTTTATGGTAATTTATTCAGTGGTAGTATTTATAATGGCGCAGCCAGTGGAGGGGTGGACGACTACCATACTTTTTTTGGCAGTAGCATTTTTTGGATTATTTGCTGTGATTAGTATAGTGATAAAGTATTTACAGCTATTATTAAGTTTAATATTTAAGAGAAAACAATATTGTTTTGAAAGTGTAGAAAAACTATCGAAGTAGGAGTGATGATATGATAGCTTTAGTAGGATATACAGGATTTGTAGGAAGTAATATTTGTGCAAAAGGAAATATTGATAGGGTATATAATTCAAAAAATATAAATAAAGCTTATGGACTGTGTCCAGATATTCTCATATATTGTGGGTTACGGGCTGAAAAATATTTGGCAAATAATAGTCCTGAAAGGGATTATCAACAGATATTAGAAGCGGAAAAGAATATAATAAATATTAATCCTAAGAAATTAGTTCTTATTTCAACAGTGGATGTATTTAAGGATTCATATAATAAGGATGAGAACTCGTTTGTTGAAACAGAAGGATTACATCCTTATGGTTTACATAGATATTATTTAGAACAGTGGGTGCGGGAAAACTATCAAGATGCTGTAATTATTAGATTGCCAGGTTTGTATGGATTAAACTTAAAAAAGAACTTTATATATGATTATATAAATGTTATTCCTTTTATGTTGAAGCAACAAAAGTATGAAGAGCTTTTACGTAAAGAGCATTCTTTATCGGAATATTACGTAAAATCAGATAATGATTTTTTTAAGTGTAAAGAATTAGATAAGAATAACAGAGAAATATTAAAAGATAAATTTAAAAAACTAGAATATACAGCGCTAAATTTTACAGATAGTAGAAGTATATATCAGTTTTATCCCCTTAGCAGACTTTGGGATGATATTAATGTGTTAATAATGAATGGTATTAAACTGTGGCATCCGGCTACAGAACCTATTTCGGTGAAGGAATTATATAAAGGGTTAACATCGGGAGAGGAGTTTGAGAATATACTTGGTGGAACACCGGCTATGTATAATTTTAAAACTGTTTATGATGATTTGTTTGGTGGATCAGACGGATATATTTGTACAAAGGAAGAGATAGTAAAAGATATAAAAGAGTTTGTTGGAAGAAATGTTTAGAAGAGGAAATATAATGAATTTATCTATATCAAATATTGCGTGGAAAAAAGAACAGGATGAAAAAATATATAGAATTATGAGAAATTATGGGATAGAGGGTTTGGAGATAGCACCAACCAGAGTAATAGCAGAGAATCCATATGATAGTATTGAGGAAGCCAAAACTTGGTACAATGGAATATGTGAAATATATAAGTTTTCCATACCATCTATGCAATCTATTTGGTACGGAAGAAAAGAAAACATATTTGGATCAGAAGAGGAAAGACATATTCTTTTTGAATATACAAAGAAGGCTATAGATTTTGCGGAGGCTATTCATTGTAAAAATTTAGTGTTTGGATGTCCTAAAAACCGTTATTTACCTGACGGAGAGGATGGAGAAATTGCAGTAAGTTTTTTTAGAGAGTTGGGTGATTATGCAATGAAGCATAATACAGTCATTGGTATGGAGGCGAATCCGGTTATTTATAATACAAATTATATTAATGATACAGCCTCAGCTATAGAATTAATTCGTAAAGTAGGCTCAGAAGGCTTTAAGCTTAATCTGGATATTGGGACAATGATTTGTAATGAAGAACTGGTGGAAGTTATAGAAGATAGCATAGATATCATAAATCACGTTCACATTAGTGAACCAGAACTTAAGCCACTGAGACAACGTATGATACATAATGAGATAATAGAAGTTCTTAGACAAGGAAATTACAAGGGATTTGTGTCAATTGAAATGGGAACAGTTGAAGAAATAAATATAATTGAAGAGAGTATAAAGTATATTATCAATCTGGTTTAGCAATTCAATTAGTAAAGAAGGAGAATATAACATTGGTTTATGAGAGAAAGAAAGGTGTGCCGAAATTTTCAAGTTGTGAATATCGCGGGAAAGAAAAAGATTATGTAGTTTTGATTCCTATAATCAACGAGGGAGAAAGAATAATTAAAGAGTTAAAACGAGCATATAGAGCAAATGTTCCAAACTATGCTGATATAGTAATCTGTGATGGAGGGTCCACAGATGGGTGTGTAGATGAAACACTGTTAAAGAAACTTAAAGTGAATTCACTATTGGTTAAACAGGATGTAGGAAAACAAGGTGCACAGTTGAGAATGGGTATATGGTGGGCCTTGGAAAGAGGGTACAGAGGAATAATAACTATAGATGGAAACAATAAAGATAGCATAGAGGATGTGCCTAAATTTATAGATAAGTTACGACAGGGATATGATTTTGTTCAAGGGTCAAGGTATATAAAGGGTGGAAGAGCAATAAATACACCTGCAATAAGAAATTTAGCGGTTAGAATAATACATGCACCGGTTATATCTTTAACAGCAAGATATAAATTTACTGATACTACTAATGCCTATAGAGCGTATTCTATAAAGTATCTTAAGGACGAAAGAGTTGCTCCATTAAGAGATATATTTATGGAGTACGAGCTGTTGGCATATTTGTCTGTAAGAGCATCACAGCTTGGTTATAAAGTATGTGAAATACCTGTAACTAGAGCATATCCCCCAAAAGGTAAAACACCAACAAAAATCACCCCTGTTAAGGGTAATATGCGATTGATGAGCGTGTTACTTAAAAATGCTTTTGGTGAGTATCTTCCATAGGAGAAATAACGATGAAGATAAATGTTGAAATGATAAAAAGAATAGTATTTTGTTCATTACTTTCTGTGGTAGTTTTATTTGCATCAAAATATAGAGTTGCGACATGCATTCAAATTGCTAAGGAAAGGTTGTTATCATCTTATTTTGAGGCAATGATTGGAATAATATGTTTGGGAATATATTTATGCATTGTTTTATTGTTAATTATTAGATTAGATGATTATATTGAAAGTTATAAAAAATCTAGTAGCAAAGAATATTTTTGGATTTACTTTATAATATCTTGTTGGATAACTATTTTTTTGTATAATCCAATAGCATATAGTGATTATAGTGTAGAAAAATTCACAGGACAGATTGGACAGGCTATTATCAATAACATTGATCCATCAAAAAGAATAAATAGCTATTATTTTATGATGTTGCTGTTTGCAATGAATCTACTGGTAGTGAGTCTCACCTTGAATTTTTTTGTTCAAAAAAACAAGGAACATATATACAAAATAAAAAAATACTGTAGCATATCATTTGTAATTTTATTGTTGGGTTTTATTTTTGAGTTAAGAGATATTGTGTCGAAAAATATGAGGTGGGAATATGTTAATTATTCATATGCAATTATTGCATTGCTTTGTATTCAGTTAATCTTGTATGCGTTTGCAAACAAAAGTGATGTATTATCTATTAAGAAGTATGCATTAGTAAATGTGTTTGTATTAGTAGTGTGTCAGGTATTATCAATAATAGTTGGGAATGATAGTTATGATACAAGAGAGTTCTTTTATATACATATTATTGGCTTTTTTGTAGCTTTTTTGGTGTTGAATTTGTCGGATAAGAAAGGTTCTACTAACTTTTTTCTTGATAGGATAATTCATAATTCAAGATATATTGATATGATATATATTATTACGGGAATTTATATTGTTTTAAGCAATTTAAATATATCATTTGAAATAAAAAACCTGGCAAAAAATATGGATAAAAGTGTTATAGGTAATATTTGGGAAGGTTTGGTTATAGAATTCTTATTTATCGATACTCCCAATGTGTTAGTTTATACCGCAGTTGCATTATTATTTGTATTATTATATTTTCTATACAACACATTTATGATGAAAGAATTGTCATGGACAATACTTGTATTTATGCCATTTTATGGTGAGATAAGCTATTTAGTGTTTTTTTTATTAATAATGATTTCCGTGATAAACATAGTAATAAATAAGATTAAAGAAGACAAACAGCTGAAAAACGTAAGTGTTTTAATAGATTTTATGACTATAAATCTAAGGAAAGCAACTGAGAGAATAATAAGTAGTAAATCATATTATATTTTACTAGTTATGGTAACTTTAATTCTTATAGATTTCTTTGGACACCTAGGCATAGATTTTAGATTCGCATATTCGTGTTTAACTTTAATGTTTATTTCTGTAATTTTATATCAAGTATTAAATTTAAAATGCAAAATAAGTGAAGAAGATTATTTAAAGGTTAATATTATAATGGCTATGTTAAGCTTTGGTTTCACAGTTATTATAAAAACAAGTTTGAATATCTCGTATGTTTATTTAATTCTAGTATCGGTATTGTTGATTGCTAATATACTTGTGATAAAGATATGTCGAACTGAAAATATATCGAAACAATATAATTTATCAATTTGTGTGTTTATTGCTTCGATTATACCAGTATTTACATCAATATACATTGAGGTTATTAACATATTAAATCAGCATAATGTTTTTGTGTCTAATCCTAGAATGTGGTATATATTCTCTTTGGGCATAATACTTTTGTTGGCATATTATTTTGGTTTCAGGTTTAGAAAAACAACTTGCTCGGATCAAAATTGGAAAATATGGTCATATATTTGTATTATTATGGGTGTTTCTATGTTGTCTGTGCAGATTCAGCTACAGCAGACATATTCACCATGGATTTATGAAAGTGCAAACTATAGTGTTTTGATAAGTGATTTTTTAAATTATGGTAAAATACCATTAATAGAGCATTATGGTGGACACATGCTTACATATGTATTAGAAGGTGTGTTGTATGGAGTAATAAATCAAGATTTTTATGGTGCAATTGTGAGTCCATATAGTGGATGTGGAAAAATAATTGTATCAGTGCTGTTGTTTTTTTTGATTAGAGAAATTTGGGACGATAACGCAGCAATATTGATTATAGTATTTTATCCATGGGAATGGATGTGGGGAAGTTTTGGTCTATCTATGATAAGCTGCTTAGTGGTCGTAGCTTATGTTCGCAAACCAACATATAAAAAAGCATTTCTTGTTTGGGCATCTATAATATTAAACATATTAATTAAACTTGATGTTGGCGTTGCCTGTGCTATAGGATGCATAATCACAGTATTATTTTATATTATAAAATATAGAAACAAGGATATTATTATAAAACAGTTAGTTATATCGATGATAACTTATTTGGTAGTCGGAGTATCTTTATGGGGTATATTATGTCTACGTAAGGACATTAATCCTATCAAAAGACTATTGGAATTTATTGATATATCAGCTTCAAATAGTAATTGGGCTTATCCTACAATAGGAATAACCAAAATTGAATGGGTTTATATAGTAATACCGTTTTGTGTTATTGGTTGTTTGATTTATTTTATAATGACAAATGTTGTAATTGAGAAAGAAATTTGGTTATATGGAAGTCTCTTTGGGTGGATATATATAGCAAATTTTTCAAGAGGCTTAGTAAGACACTCTATGTTTGAGAGTGGTTCAATTTATATAGTATTATTTAGTTCAATAATTGCTATAGCTATTTTCATGGTTCATATTTCTGAAAAAAAAGAGTGGTTTATTATAACTGTAACATTAGGATTGTTGCTAGTAAACAGCAATGATAGTATAATACAGGAAAGAGAAATATTGGCTAATGCGAGCTTAAATACTATTGAACCTATAATAGAAAGCTGGACAGATGAAAGTTATGTTTATTATGAAAATGGTAAAATAGAAAACGTAACGTATTGGCAAAAATTGAATTTAGAAAAATGTGTAGTGGAAAGAATACAGCTTGATAAAGATGGAGAAACTGAAGTTGAAAGGGTAAAAGCATATAAAGATACCCTAGATATCATCTTGAAAGAAAACGAGACATATGTAGATTTTTGTAATGAAAGTTTCATATATTCTGCAATTAACAGAGAGTGTCCGGTATATGTTAGTCAATCACCGATTCAGCTTTCGGGAACATATACACAAAAGCAATATATAGAACAGATTAAAGATGTACCCGTCGTAGTTATGTCAGCAGAGCGATATGGAAGAATAAACCAAGCTATGGATTTTATTGAACATAATTTTAGATATTATTTGGTATCAGACTATATCTTTAGAAACTATGTTCCTCTTTGTACAATTGATAATTATTTCACCATATGGTGCTATCCTGAAAGATATGAAGAAATGTATAAAAAGCTACAAAAAAATAATACTTCGCATAACATTACATATGACGTTAACTTAGACAGTATACAGTTGCATATTTATGAAATAGGTTATTTACCATACATTTGGGCGAATTTGGAAGAGGGTAATAATAGAGAATATATTAAAACTTTAGAAAAAAAAGATGAATATTATATAATTGACAAGACTCTTGCAAATGAGTATGAAAGTGTGTATCTTACTGTCAATATAAAGGAAGAGATAGGTATGGATATGAATGGTCATAATGTAAGAGTAGCGTTGGGCGTTTTAAATGATAACGGAGAGTTTGACGAAAAATATTATTATTTATTCAACATTAAAGAAGATATATCTAAATATTTATTGAACATAAGCTGTGATGCATATTGGCATTATGAGGATATTAATGGTATACGTGTAGAGTGTGATGATAAGGTTTTGGATATTTCAATAGATTTAATGGGCGAAAATATAGAATATGAATAGATAGTAAGTATTGCAAATGAGTGTGGTATAATTACCACACTCATTTGCAATTTAATATACCCCAGCCACTTTAAGTGCCAGCAAAATAAGTACAAGAATGATAGTTGGCTTCACTATTTTACTTCCCTTTTTCATAACCAGTCCTGCTCCTATGTAACCACCTATCATGTTGCTTATGGCAGCAGCTATTCCAAGGGTAAAAAGCACCTGTCCGTTGGCAATGAAGATTATTAGCGATGTAATGTTTGTAGTTAGATTTATAACCTTGGCCTGGGCATTTGCCACACCTACACTCATACCGGCAAAGACTGTAAAAGCTATGATAAGAAAGGTACCTGTGCCCGGACCATAGAAGCCATCATACATACCGATGATTAGGGCTGCTATGCAGGCTACCACAAAGGTACGCTTGTTAAGAATAACGTCCACCTCACCTTCAGGCTTGTCCTTAAAAAGCTTCTTGTTAAGGACAATAAATGCAGCTATGGGAAGAACTGCAAAGAGCACGTACTCCAGAATTTTTTCATCCATAATAAGTGAAAGCTTAGCTCCTATGGCTGAGCCCATTATAGCGCTGATAACCGATGGTATGGCAAGCTTTATATTTACCAATTTGTTTTTTATAAATCTTGCGGTTGCAAGGGTTGTGCCACAGGTTGAGGATAATTTATTGGTTGCAATAGCCTGATGTACAGGTACTCCTGCAATAAGGTATGCAGGCAGGGATATAAGTCCGCCTCCACCCCCAATGGCGTCCACAAGTCCAGCTAGAAATAGTAGGGGACACACAAAAAGAAAAGTTCCAATTGTAAGTTCCATAATAAACCTCTTTCGTAAGTGATATCTATTTATCCCAAAGGCTGTTAAATAACCTGTCTACCGCCTCCGGAATAATCTCAGTTTTAATACCTGAATAGTTGATTATAATAGTATGCTCTGTAGCATTTTCCTCTAAGTAAGAATACTGACTTAAGCAGGAGATTGCAATACCATTTTCTTTGGCCTTTAGCATAAGCTCTTCATCACTTAAATCTGTATGAACCTTCATGAGGAAATGTAGTCCGGAATTTTCTTCTAATATTTCAACCTTATTATAATTCTTTTCATTCTTAAAACACTCAAGTATCTTGTCTCTTTGAATTCTATAGTAATTGCGCATACGATTAATGTGCTTTTCAAGGTGTCCCTGCTCTATGAAGCGATACAGAGTGTACTGCTCAAAGTTTGGAACGGTGCAGGAGTAGAAGCCTAGTTTTTCTTTATAGAGTGCTGCCAGGGATTTTGGTAGCACCATATAGCTTATTCTTATGGTGGAGCTTAAGCTCTTGGAGAATGTATTCATATAGATAACCTTGTCCGCCACATCAATGCTTTGAAGGGATGGTATAGGTTTACCTACCAGCCTGAATTCACTGTCATAGTCATCCTCGATTATATATCTGTCATTGGTTTTTGCTGCCCATGATAGAAGCTCATAGCGTCTGCTAACCGGGGTCACTATTCCTGTTGGAAAGTGGTGGGAAGGAGAAATATGAAGTATGTCAGACTCTGATTTTTCCAAAGCCTGCATGTTGACTCCATTATTATCCATAGGAATATGGCAGCAGTCTACTTGGTTTGCCTGATATATTCTGGTTATCTTCTGATAGCCAGGGTCTTCCACGGCATATCTCTTATCACGACCAAGGAGCTGTATAAGCATACCATACAGATACTCTGTTCCAGCGCCTATTATTATTTGTTCCGGTTCCACATTCATGCCACGGAACTGGTAGAGGTAGTCGGATATTGCCACACGAAGTAATAGAATGCCACAGTAAGGAGATCTGACCATAAGCTCTCTCTCGTAATCTGACATTATTTGGCGAAGAGTTTTGGTCCATATGGTAAAGGGGAAGCTGTCCTTGGCTGTAGAATTAGAGGTAAAATCCGCAAATATCCTATCTTCAGCGAAGTTTTCCACTACCCTTTTTGCAGCAGGCTTCTCTTCTAACGCTTTAGTGGAAGAGAGGTCACTTACATAGTAGCCACTCTTTGGTACGGAGTAGATATACCCTTCTGCAAGTAGCTGAATATAAGCATTTTCCACAGTTATGGTGCTTATATTTAAGTGCTTAGCGAAGGCTCTCTTAGATGGAAGCTTCTCACCAGGAGATAGCTTATATGCCAAAATGTCATTTTTAATTTGTTTGTATAGGTATTCGTAAAGGCTGTCCTTGCCTTTATCCTCAAATGAATAGGTTAACATCAAAAAACCTCCTATCTGACCATAGAAAAAAGTGCAAAATTGATTATTTTAATATGGTCAAGAATTAGTATAATGGGTATCATTAGAAATGTAAACAGGAAAAGAGGTTGTATTTATGAAAAGAATCGTGACAGTTCAGGATATATCATGTGTTGGAAAGTGCTCACTTACAGTTGCTCTTCCTATTATATCAGCTATGGGTGTAGAGACTGCTATAATACCGACAGCAGTGCTTTCAACACACACCATGTTTTCGAATTTTACATGTAAGGATTTAACAGAGGAGATAGTACCTATAACAAATCACTGGAAGGATGAGAACCTGGGATTTGATGCAATTTATACAGGTTATCTTGGCTCAGATGAGCAGATTGAAATTCTTACTAATATGTTTAGAGAGTTTAAAACTTCTGATAATGTTATTCTTGTGGACCCAGTTATGGCTGATAATGGAAAGCTTTATCCTGCATTTGATGAGGCTTTTGCAGCTAAGATGGCAAAGCTTTGTGGTGAAGCGGATATCATAGTGCCAAATATTACTGAAGCAAGCTTTATGACTGGTATGGAATATAAGGAAAAGTATGATGAGGCATACATTAAGGAGATGCTACTTAAACTTTCAGAGCTTGGAGCTAAGATTAGTGTTCTTACCGGAGTAAGCTTTAAAGAGGGCACAACAGGTGTTATGGGATATGATAAGGAGAATGATGAGTTTTATAATTATTCCAACAAGCTTCTTCCTAAGAGCTACCATGGAACCGGGGATGTATTTGCCAGCACAACAGTAGGTGCTATGATGAATGGATTTACCTGGAAGGAGTCTCTAAAGATAGCAGCAGACTTTACTGCAGAGTGTATTAGAATTACCATGGAGGATCCAAATGGTTGTTGGTATGGAGTAAACTTTGAGACAGCTATACCATACTTGCTAAAGCTTATAGGCAAGGCGGTTTAAGGTTATATTTTCCTTGAAATATTCATAGTATATTAACAAGAAAAGCAAGGAAAAGACCTATGAGAAAAAAAGGATTATTAACAAAAGCAGCATTATTTACAGTGCTGCTTTTTTCTATGGTTTTTATTATTACGGGCTGTAAAAAAGATGATAAGAAGGGGGAGCGCAATGACATAGAATTTACGGTTTGCTCCCGTGATATGCTACCAGAGGAGCTATACGCCATAATTGAGGAAAAGAAGGAAAATGTCAGCAAGTTTACCTATGCCAATGGAAGCTATATGTACATCGTGGTGTGCTACGGAGAAAAGGAGAGGGAGAATTTGAATGTAGTGGTGAATGATTTGTTTATGACAAGCAATGCAATATATATAGACACCACATTGAAGACTGACAAAACCTCAGCTACTGATGCGGTGGGTGTGGGAGAGCTCTCAATGTACCCATACATAGTTCTAAAGTGTGATAAGTATGATTTGCCAGTAGTATTTGAGATTGATTAAACAGTTATAATTTAAGATTAACGGAATATATTTATTAGTAATAGCAGGCCATAAAATAGTTTTAGGAGGAAATATGGAATTTAGTAAAAAGGAGATAAATACCAGTATATTAAAGGCTTCAAAGCAGGTGGAGTACAATATGGATGACGATTTTAATATTCCGGATTCAAAGGATGACATAGACAAGGTTATTGCAAAAAATGGTTACATAGTTTTGGAAGAGGTTAGCTGTGAGGAGGGCAAGGTAAGAGTTATAGGTACCCTGTACTTTACCATTATGTATAAGACAGCCGGTGAAAAGGGGGATATTGAAACCCTAGAGGGAGACATTCCTTACGAGCAAACCATAATTATGGAGGGTGTGGATAGAACCCATCAGGGAGAGTGCCAGTCAAAGCTAGAGGACTTAAGTGTTGCAGTAATCAACTCCAGAAAGGTGGAGGTTAGATGTCTGGTTGCAAATTCTATAAATGTATATCAGGATGTGAGGCTTAATGCCACCTGCCAGCTTGAAAATGGTCAGGGCATAGAGTGCCTTTATAAGGATGCCACAATTACAAACACAGTTGTAGCTAAGCATGATGTATTCAAAATTCGTGAAGAGATTGAGATACCTCAGAGCAAGCCAAACATTAAGGAGATATTGTGGTCCTTTGTTGAGCTTAAAAACATGGATGTAAGACCTATGGAGGATAAGCTTTCTGTCCGGGGAGAGGTGGAGATATTTGCCATATATAAGGGTGAGGAGGAGCATCTACCAATCCAGTACTTATTTTCAGCCAGAACTATTTCCAAGGAAATAGATTGTGAAAAGGCTGGGGAGGGCATGCTCCTAGAGGCAATCTGTACCCTTGGCAAGGGAGAGATATCCATACGTGGAGACAAGGATAATGAGGAGAGAATCATAGGTATTGATTACAGTGTAGATATGAACATAAAGCTGTATCAGGATCAGGAAATGAGACTTATCAGTGACCTGTACTCTCCAAATGTGGAGATTATTCCAAAGAAGGAATCCATTACGTGCGATAACCTGCTTATGAGAAATATGGCCAAGGCAAAGCTTAGTCACAGACAGGTTATAAGAGATGAGGATACAAAGATTCTACAGGTATGTCACGTATATGGAAATGTATGGTTAGACGATGTGGAAATTCATCAGGATTCAGTTTCCGTAGAGGGCGTGGTAAAGGCTAATGTGCTTTATATATCTGCAGGAGAGGAGCCAATGAGCTGTATGGAGGTAGATGTGCCATTTTCCTATGTGGCAGACACAGTACCTCTGTCACCGGAGGATTCCGTCAGAATATATCCTTGCATAGACCAGTTAAATGCCAGTCTTATTAATAGTCAGGAGATAGAGCTTAAGGGAATGGTGAGTCTTGGAATGTCCATCTTTGCAAAGAATAAGGTGGAAGCCATAACAGATATGCAGCTAGAGCCGGTTGACACAGCCAAGAAGGCAGCTCAGCCGGGAATAGTCGGATATGTGGTAAAAAAGGGAGATACCTTGTGGTCCATAGCCAGAAGGTACTACGCCACAACAGAGTCTATTAGAGAAGTTAATGGATTAGAATCTGACGTTGTAATGGAAGGTGACAAGATAATCGTTGTAAAATCATAGGGCAAAAAGGACGAGGAGGAACTATACTGGCCGGTAAAGTATAAGGTGGTCTTTTCTGTCCGTACTTGTGAAACAGGCGGGAACTGTGACGAAGCACAGTTCCCGCCTGCATATGTACTATATGTCGAGATATTTACTCAGCGGCCCACTCATCAAGCATTTCATTGATTCTGTCACGAGTCTTTGCTGAGATTTCCGGAAGCTCATCGCCCCATACCTTTTCAGCATCTCCAAAGCCCTTATCGATAGCCTTTCTCATCTCCTCAAGCTTAGTGGCATCTCCACCAGTCAAAGCCTTTGCAAAGGAAACGATTCTCTCTGCAGTCTGCTCAACGCCCCAGTAGCCATCCTCTGCTACGTCCTTTTTAGCCTGTTCCACTACCTCAGGGTCAACCTCTACCTGTCCGCTTACAACTCCCTTCATAAGGTCGCTTAAGGTTGCAAACTGATAGGTCTGTCCCTGCTTAGTTAAGCACTTCTCAACAAGGGATGCAAGGGATGCATATCTAGCCTCAGCATCTGCCTTGAGCTTGTCTATAGTTGCCTGATCTACCTTAGGATTCTTACTGTCATAGGTAGCTTTTTTCGCTGTCTCTGATTTCTCGTATACTGCTGCTGACTCCTCCGCCTTAGCAGGAGCCTCCTCAACCTTCTTGCTTTCCTTAGCTGTATAGGTTGATGCCTGGTATACTACTGAACTAATTCCATTTAATTCCATACTAACACCCTCCTTGGTTAACTAAAAGGTAACATGTCCCTTAGTGACTCCGCCACATAAGGGCATAGAAGCCTTATCTATTCTTACGTAATATATATCGGACTGTAGTCTATAAGTCTTAACATGGCACAGAGGAATTCTTTCCTATATTTTGCAATTATGTTTGTTTATATTGTACATTGTATACAAGATTGCCAAATGATATAATTTTAGTCAGATAAGACATATGCAAGGAGGCTTACATGACGGATTCAACTAATAATTTTCTCACACTCAAGGCCTATGCAAAGGTAAATCTGGCTTTAGACGTTTTAAGAAAGAGGGAGGACGGTTATCATGATGTAAAGATGATAATGCAGAATCTTGATATATATGACGAGCTGGAGTTTGAGGTGCTGGCTAGAGATACAGAGGATACAAGGATTACATTATCAGTAAATAAGCCGGGGATTCCTACAGACCAGAGGAATCTGGTGAACAAGGCTATAGCATTACTTTTTGAGGAATTTAATATAAAGAGTCACATCAATGTGAACCTTATAAAAAATATCCCTGCGGAGGCAGGTATGGCTGGAGGCAGCACAGACTGTGCAGCAGCACTTAAGGCTGTTAATGCTTTGTACGATTTAGGACTTACCACAGAGGAGCTTATGAAGAGAGGTGTGCGCTTAGGCGCAGATGTGCCTTATTGCGTGCTGGGAAAAACCTCCATATCAGAGGGAATAGGAGAGGTGCTGACACCTATTAAGGGCTTGCCTAATTGTCACGTTTTAGTGGCTAAGCCACCGGTAAATGTAAGCACCAAAGAGATATATACAAACTTAAAAGCCAATGAGCTAAAGGAGCATCCGGACGTGGATGGTATGGTGGAGGCTCTTGAGGGCGGAAACCTTCAGGGTATTACAGAAAGAATGTCAAATGTCCTAGAGACAGTAACTGTAAATATGCATCCTGAGATTGAAGAGCTTAAAGCTTTGATGAAAGAGATGGGAGCTTTAAATGCAATTATGAGTGGCAGTGGTCCTACAGTGTTTGGAATATTTGATGACAAGGATAAGGTATGGGACTGCGCCATGGTTATAGGAGACAGAGAGTTAGCTCCGGAGGTATTCATTACCAGACCGGTAAATGCATAGAATATATAGAATATTACAAAAGAAGGGAGGAGCAGCTATGAAGCTTGATATAAATATTGATGAGTATCTGCCACTTCGCGAGGTGGTTTTTAGAACTCTTAGAAATGCCATAGTTCAGGGAGAGTTTCAGCCGGGAGAGCGACTTATGGAGATAACCCTTGCCAAAAAGCTGGGCGTTAGCCGTACTCCTGTAAGAGAGGCGATTAGAATGCTTGAGCTTGAAGGCTTGGTGGTTATGATTCCACGTAAAGGTGCAGAGGTTGCTAACATTACTGTTAAGGACCTTAAGGATGCCCTAGAGGTTAGAATGGCACTTGAGGCACTTTCTGTAAGACTTGCCTGCGAGAGAATAGACGAAGAGGGTAAGGAGGAGCTAAAGGCAGCCTGTATGTCCTTTAAGGAGGCTATTAACTCTAAGCTTGTGCCGGCTATAGTTAAGGCAGATGAGCATTTTCACAATGTTATCTACAAGGCAGCCAAGAATCCTAAGCTTATAAATATGGCATCAACTCTTAGAGAGCAGGTTTACAGATACAGGGTTGAATATGTTAAGGATTTCTCTTATCACGATAATCTTATCAGAGAGCATGACCAGATAACTATGGCCATACTTAAGGGTGATAAGGAAAGCGCAGAGAGGGTTATGAATGAGCATATTTATAATCAGGAGCAGATAGTTATACAGAATGTTAGAAATGCAAATTCTTAGATAAATAGTGATAGGTAAGTAGCAGGTGTCTTAAGGGACACCTGTTATTTTTGTGGCAGGCTTTAGAATACTTTTAACGCATAAGGGAAAAATATGGGTATTAGATTATGAAACTTAAGTATTTAAAGGAGGGTGTCACAGGGTCATGGATAAATACGACAAGCTATATGAAAAGTGGTTTGATGAAAACAATCATTTTAAGCCGGCTATAAATAAGCAGCTGGATGTGAATATCGATATCCTGAAAAAGCTTTTTGCTGATGCAGGAGATATAGTTCAAAAGGAGTTTTATCTTAGAAGAATACAGGGAAGCATAAGAATTTATGTGGTTTATGTTGATGGTCTGGTTGACAGGGGAGTTATTGAGGATGGAATTTTAAAGCCACTTTTATATGAGTGGAGACTGACTGACGGAAGAGATTTGATGGAATCCATTCTACATCGGGAGACACATACAGTGGATATCAAAAAGGAGCCGGACTTCGATAAGGTTTTGCTTGGAATCCTAAAGGGAGACACTGCCATATTCATTCAGGGCTATGATCAGGCACTGATTGTGTCTACGAAAAAATATCCTTTAAGAAGTATCAGTGAAAATGATACAGAGGGTGGACTTAGAGGACCTAGGGACAGCTTTAATGAAAGCTTTAGATTCTCCACAGCTCTTATTAGAAGAAGGATAAGAGACCCCAAGCTAAAGTGTGAGCAGGGAACCATAGGTCAGCGAAGCAAAACAGATTACGGAATAATGTACATCAAGGATTTGGCGGAGCCAGAGCTGGTAAAAAAAATCAAGGAGAAGCTTAATGCTTATGATATAGATGGAATATTTGACAGTGGAATGGCAGAGCACCTTATGGAGGATAACTGGTACTCTGTATTTCCTATGTTTCAGGCTACCACAAGACCAGACAAGGTGGCATCGGGAATATTAGAGGGAAGGGTTGCCGTTGTATTTGACAATTCACCGGAGGTGGTTTTAGCTCCCTGTAATTTTAATATGCTACTTCAGGCATCGGATGATTATTACAACAGATGGGCGGTGGGAACCTTTGCCAGACTTATCAGATATGTGGCGGCATTAATAGCCATTACACTGCCGGGCTTTTATATAGCTGCAACCATGTTTCACAGTGAGATACTTCCCACCAAGCTACTTTACGCTATAGCCTCAGCCAGGTCTATGGTTACATTTCCCATAGTGGTGGAGATGCTTATTATGGAGTTTTTATTTGAGCTATTAAGAGAGGCGGGAATAAGGCTTCCCGGGCCTCTGGGAAATACCATCGGAATAGTGGGAGGTCTTATAGTTGGACAGTCTGCAGTGGAGGCAGGAATAGTAAGTACCATAGTTGTTATAGTGGTGGCACTGTCTGCCATAGCCTCTTTCGCCATACCAAACGAAGAGTTTGTATCCGTGTATCGTCTTATGAAATTCTTTATCATAATAACCTCTGCCACCTTGGGGTTGTTTGGCTTTATGCTAGGACTTCTAGTTATAGCCATACATCTGTCTGAGCTAAAAAGCTTTGGAGTTCCTTACATGACTCCCGCAGTGGCAGGAGATGGGGAGAGAGCCTGGGCCAATGGAGATTTCATATTCAGAGCCCCTATTAAAACTATGAGGAAGAGGCCATTTTGGACAAATTATAAGAATAGGGACAGATTAAAGGAGAGAGATTAATGTATACGCAGAATAATATGATATCCACAAGGCAGTGCTTTAGGACGGGCATTCTGGAAAATATAACTCTAGGTATGGTGGTAATACCTTATGTGTCTGTAAATCTGGCAGGTAAGTGGCATTTTCCCGCTATGCTTATAGGTCTTTTAATGGGTGGAGTGTATATGGCTTTTATGTATGCACTGTCTAAGTCGGTTACAAAGGATACCTTGGAGGATTTAAAGAGCTTAAAGGGTGTAGGTGGAGCTATAGGAATATTGTACAGTATAAGATTCCTTATAAGGATAGGTATCGTACTGTATTTTTTCGGAAAAACCATGCAGGAGTATCTTCTTCAAAGCTATAATCTGTGGGTTATAATTATAGCCTTTGTGCTGGTGTGCGGCTACGGTGCAGCCAGGGATATAGAAAAGCGGGGAAGGATGCTGGAGCTTCTGTTTCCTTGGATGGTGGTGCCTATTATACTTGTGGCTGTATTTGCCATAAGTAATATAAATTTGGATGAGCTTTTGGAGGGATTACGAGGGGTAAATTATGAGAATATAAGGGGAGAGGCTGGGTTTTTAGATGTGCTTAAGGCCGGTTACGTGTGCTTTCTTGTTATGAGCACCTCAGAGCTTTTGCTTTTTACCATGCCATACCAGAAGGAAAATAGCTGGAGAAACGCCCTAAAGCTTGGTCTTTGGATATTAATATCAATATTTCTGGCATATATATTTATAATTGGTATTTTGGGAGGTCACTGGGTAGCCAGCGACAGTCAGGCAGCTTTAAATGTTATGGAGGCAGCCTTTATTCCAGGAGGTTTCATAGAAAGGGCCGATTACCCTGTGCTTATATTTTGGGTTATAGGTGTGTTTGCCATAGTCAGTGGGTATATCTTTTATGCCAGAAAGGGATGGGAGATATGTAGGGCCTGTATCAAAGGCAGCGCTGTGACTAAGGGAAAACTAAGCCTATGGATAGTTATGATATTGGCATGTCTTGCAGCCTGGCTTTGGAGTCTTCCTGATATTTCCGTTTATCTTGCCCAATATATGCTTTGGGCCGATGTGGCTATAAGCCTGATTATTCCGGTAATACTGCTTAATCGTAGTGGAAGTATAACATCCCTTAAAGCCGTAAAAAAACAATTAGGAGCTGTGGTTATACTTGTTCTTATAACAGCCTCTCTCTCGGGCTGTGTCAACAAGGAGTTTGCACCAATATCAAAGGCCAGGGAATCTATAGAGGGAAGGGAGTATGTTACAAATATTACCTTTAATGGGGAAGAAGACATCACCTTTACTGTGGCAGATATAAAGAAATATATTAAGGATGCCACCGGAACCTTTGAAACTAAGGAGGAAAAGCTTACGGGTGAGAGCTTGACTCAGGTTATGGATGAGTATCATAACGAAAATGGCAGGCAGCTTGATATAGGTCATCTGGATGGAATCACTTTTAAGGATGTGGCGGATGATAGGGTGAGAGAGTATGCCTTGGAGATGAGCAATATAAGCCATATGGGCAAATCCGTAGTTGTAACTATTAAGGATTCACAGGGAGAGAAAAAAATAGATTTAAGACAACTGATTAAATGTGCTTATTCAGGGGAAGAATTTCCGTAAATAATATTTTATGGAGGTTCTTATGACATATAGAATTATAAGAGGTGCATTGGTTGGAATAATCTTAGGTCTTTTAGTTGGTGTAAGTCTTAGCGGAGCTATGTATATGTATAGCTATATGGAGCAGGGGATAAAAGCAGATAAGGGGCAGCAGCTGGTGGCCGAAAACAGTTTGGAGGATAAAACGTTAGAGGCAGACGGTGAGAGTAATATACAGGTTGTGGTTGATAAAGAGAAGCTGCAGGATAATTTTGATTATCAAGGCTTTAGAAGTATTCTAGATAATCAGGGAATAACAGGTGTAGCTAGAAATGTGGCAGCAGCCTATGGAAGAGTGGAAAATATAAATGATGAGGATTCCCTGTCAGAGCTTTCATCCTCTCAGGAGGAGGTTATAACCACAAGTGGTCAGGTGTATAAGAAAGAGAGTGATGCTGAGATAAAGCAACCTGTTAATCAGCAGCCTGAAGAAATGGGGGACTCTCTGGGAGACAATCTTCTTAGATTACATGTCCGTGCCCATAGCGATTCTCAGGTGGATATAGAGTTAAAATACAAGGTTCGAGACAAGGTGCTTGAGGCTATGGAAGAGGATATGAGTCATTGCCAGACAAAGGAGGAAGCTGTGGATTATGTAATAGATAATCTGGATTATATTGAGGAAATATCTGTAGATGCACTTAGAGAAGAGAATTATGGATATCCGGTAAAGGCATATGTTACTAAGGACTACTTTCCCATAAGACAGTATGGTGATATGGTGCTTCCTGCAGGCTACTATGATGCTCTAAGGATAGATATCGGTATGGCTGAGGGGGAGAACTTCTGGTGTCTTCTCTATCCTACCATGTGTATACCGGAGGAGGCAGGTGCCGTAATCACCAATGAGGGTAAGGAGGAGATAAGAGAGGAGCTTACTGAGGAACAGTTTAGAAAGCTTTTTGTGGAGCGACAGGTGCCGGATGATAAGATTGAGATACGATTTAAATTTCTTGAGTGGTTATTTGAGTAGTATATAGGCAAGTTAAACATATTAGGTCCACGTATCAGGGGTAAGGGGTGAAGGCCACATTTTTTCAGTGGCCGTAATCTCTTGGCCCTTGTAGTGGACGTAGAAGTGTAAGGAGTAGCTACTGCTGAAAAACACTTGAAGTTGATAGTGTAAGTGGGTATAATTGACCCTAGATGATTATAATTTAAGTGAGGAGCTAATATGTCTAAAAAGAATTTGGCAGTAATATTTGGCGGTCGCTCATCAGAGCATGAAGTTTCATGTATCTCGGTTCAGACCATAATTAAGGCGGTAAACCTTGACAAGTACCAGCTACACCTAGTGGGTATCACTGAGGAGGGTAAGTGGATTAAGGTTAAGGATATAGCTGATATACAGGATGGAAGCTGGAAGCAGTCTAAGGATGTTGCCATCATCTCTCCGGATACTAAGGGAGAGCTTCTTGTTGGCAAGGAGAATAGTGACGGTACATATTGCTATGATGAAAATATTAAAATAGATGTAATCTTCCCTGTGCTTCACGGAATGTTTGGTGAGGATGGTACCATACAGGGACTTTTCGAGATGGCTGGTATTCCTTATGTAGGATGTGGAGTATTTGCATCAGCAGCATCTATGGATAAGTTTTACACTAAGCTGGTGGTGGATACCCTTGGTATCAGACAGGCGATTTACGTGGGAGTTATCGCCAGTGAGCTTAAAAATATGGATAGCGTGGTTGCAAGGGTTGAGTCAACACTTAGCTACCCTGTATTTATTAAGCCTTCTAAGGCGGGTTCATCTAAGGGTGTATCAAAGGCTGATAACAGGGAGATGCTTATAGCAGGTCTTCTTGAGGCAGCAAAGCATGATTATAAGATACTAGTTGAAGAAACCATAGTAGGCAGAGAGCTTGAGTGTGCGGTTATAGGCTATGACAAGACTACTAAGGCTTCAGGCATCGGTGAGATTCTTGCGGCAGCAGAGTTTTATGACTTTGATGCTAAGTATAACAACGCAGAATCTAAAACTGTTATAGACCCTGAGCTTCCTGAGGGAAAGGCTGAGGAGATTAGAGAGTGTGCAGTTAAGATATTTAATGCATTGGATGGCTTTGGTCTTTCGAGAGTTGATTTCTTCTTAGAGAAGGACACAGGAAGCGTAGTATTTAACGAGATTAACACATTGCCGGGATTTACATCCATAAGTATGTACCCTATGCTGTGGAAGGCTAAGGGCTATACTATAGAAAGCTTGGTGGAAGAGCTTATTGAGATGGCTGTGGAGAGACCGTAAATAGGAGATAGATATGGAACAGGCTATAGGAGTATTTGACTCAGGAGTTGGCGGACTTACAGTTGTAAGGGAGATTATGCGCCAGTTGCCTAATGAAAATGTAATATATTTTGGTGACACTGCCAGAGTGCCATACGGAAGCAAGTCCAAGCAGACAGTTCTTAAGTATTCTAAGCAGATTGTGAGATTCTTAAGAACCAAGAATGTTAAGGCTATAGTATTTGCCTGTAACACTGCCAGTGCCCTTGCCCTAGAGGAGATGAGGGAAGAGATAGACATTCCTGTAATCGGTGTGGTAAGACCGGGTGCTAAGATGGCAGCCACCATGAGCAAGACTAAAAGTGTGGGAATTATCGGAACTGAGGGAACCATCAAGTCCGGTATATATACAGAGTACATAAGACGCTTAGACCCAACAATTACTGTTGTGGGAAAGGCTTGTCCACTTTTCGTGCCTCTTGTGGAGGAAGGACTCTTAGAGGATAGAATCACTGATGATATGGTGGATAGATATCTGTCAGAGCTAAAGCCTTATAACGTAGATGCTTTAGTATTAGGATGTACTCATTATCCACTATTGATGAATCCTATAAAGAGATATATGGGAGAGGGTGTCACTCTTGTAAACCCTGCCTATGAGACCGCAAAGGGTCTAAAGGAGATACTGTCTGAGAAGGGTATGCTTAATGATAAGGAGCATAACTCTACATATGAATTTTATGTAAGTGACGGAGTTGACAAATTTAAGGCATTTGCAGATGATGTACTTCCTGTAAATGTGGATGAGGTTAATGTAGTAGATATTGAAAGCTATTAGAGGAAGGATAGCCCCTAGGGTCATAAGCTCTAGGGGCTTGCGTTTAAGTGATGTGTCACCTATGAGGGAGTTGCTATGAAGGTAAATGTAGAATTTGAAAGCAGAGATATAACCGGAGAGGTAATTAAGACAAAAAGCTTTGCCATAATGGAGCTTAGGGAATTTGACTTTAAGCTTACCTATGTGGAGGATCTGTCAGGGGAGGGTATAAAAACCCGCTCCACACTTTTTGTGTCTCCGGAGGAGCTTAGAATTATAAGACGTGGAGAGGCAAACACTGACTTTATGTACGGAAAAAATATGGTACACAATACTAACTACGGCACGGTGTACGGAACATTTCCGGTAACGGTAACAACTAAGAGTTATAAGTATAGCCTAGAGGGTGACATAGAGGATGAGGACATAGGCTTTGTTATACGTGTGGCAACCAAATACACACTTCAGGTAGGTGAGGATGAGCCCATGGAGATGGATATTAGGATTACCATAACCAAAGCGGAAAATGTGGCTAGTATGTAAAGCATATAAGGAGAGCTATGGACAAGGAAAAACAGTACGAGCAGTTCCTTGGCATAAAAACTGATGAGGAGCAAATCGTTTTCGGAAATACAAAGAAATTAAAATACTCCCTTTATGAGGCATCAGAATACGAGGGCTTAGAGCAGATATTTGATCTTGTATCACTTAAACCGGAGGATACTTTGGTGGATTTTGGATGTGGTATGGGAAGGGTGCTTTTTTACTGTAACCAGAGATTCTTCTGTAAGGTAAAGGGTATAGAATATGACAGGAAAATCTTCGAGAAGCTTCTGGATAATGCAGAGTTTTATCATGTAAGATTCGGAGGCCAGAGGGAGAAATTCACTCTTCTTAATATGAAGGCGGAGGACTATGACATAGCTCCTGAGGACACCTGCTTTTACTTCTTTAACCCATTTTCGAAAAATATACTGGAGGATGTGCTGGCTAGGATTATAAAATCTGTGGATGAGCATCCAAGACGTGTGACTATAATATTTTACTATTGTACCTACGATATGATGAGTGCTATAAGAGAGTTTCCATGTAAGCTGGAGCATATAGTGAAGCTACCGGAGTATAGGCTGGACCCGGATGAGAAGGCCTATGTGTATAGCTATGAGGTGGGGGAGTAATTAATAGACAGAACCTAAAAGGGGCTAGTGACTTGCCAGTTGCTAGCTTCTTTTAATTAAGAAAGAGCTACAGCACACTTGCCGTAGCTCTTTTATATATTATTTCTCTAGTTTATCTCTTTTTCTCATAGAAAGCCAAATCATTACCGCAAATCCTACTCCTGTAACAGCAGTAGTAATAGCTGTTTTTACTGTACCGTCATATAATACCTCAGGTACCAGTAACAGACTGGCATTTATGCTTATGTGAAGTATCATAGGATATATTATGGATTTAAGCTTATATGCTACGAAGCCCAGTATCACACCCATAAGACATGCATATATTCCTTGGATTATATTGCCGTGATATAGACCGAATATAAGTCCCTGCAAAAAGATGGCAACACCCGGTGCGAAGTTTTTTAGACCATAGCTTTGAATCAAACCTCGGAACAAAAGCTCCTCGCCTATAGGTGCTACAAATATTACTGCAAATAGCATTACCCAGGAAGAACCAACTCCTGTTATGGAATCCACCATCTTACCATAGTTTGCAAATAAATCCGTAAAATACGGTTCAACCAGAGTTAGTATTCCGTCTACGAATAGCTGGGCAAAATAACCTCCCACTATAAGGCATATAGTCTTTATGGTAAGTAGCTTGTCCTTTATGTAGAGTAATCCGGAACTAATGTCTGATATAGCTTTTTCTTTACAGAACGCTCTGTAATACCATATCCCAAAAAGCAATATATATATCAGGTATTGAACCAGTGTAAGATATGCAAGATTCATAGGCTGATTGTAATCACTGTTCAATACATATTCCACGGTAGCTCCCTCTGGAAGCTCTCTGTCGGAGAATAGGTTTTTTACAAACAGAATTAGCATATCTCCAATTACCACACCGTACTGTATAAGTATTACTGCAAGTATGGGTAAAAACATAAACCATACATATTTCATATTTGGTTTGTCTGTGTTTAAAAGCTTACTTAACTGCATTTTTAGAAATCATCTTCTCTCGCTCTTTTTCCTTCTTAAGCTGAGCCTTAGACTTCTCAGGATTCTTCTCCTTGTTCTGAGCCTTAGCCATTATCTCGTCGTTAATCTGCTTCTGGTACTGAGCCTGCTTAGCACGCATCTTTGCACCGAAGCCCTTCTTTTCCTTCTTAGTTTCTTCCTCAACCTGAGCGTTCTTCTTCTTGTTACGAACACTCTTTACGCTTAATATGTAAATTCCGCTAACCATGGCCTTAACCTCGCCCTTGGTTGGAACGTCATCATATATAGCATCGTCACAGATGAAGTTGATAATCTGTGGCCCCACCTTAGCCTTAACGATAGGAAGCTTCTGCTTCTGATATCTCTTAGGGGTTTGTTCTAAAACCATCTTAGGAAGTCCGGCGTCCTTCATAGGAAGGTACTTCTTATCAATAATCAACATAGTTGCGGGCTGAGCGCTCTCAGCAAGCTGCTCCTTCTGAGCCATCTGTCTGGCCTGTAGCTTATTACCAATCTTGTAAAGTATGAACAGTATTACAATAGCTACGACCATAATGATTAACATTATCATCCACCATTTCATATCTTCTAAATCCTCCAATGTTTAGTGATTGTCTCGCATCTCCTGAATTATCTCAGGAAGCTGAGCGTACATAGCCTTTCTCTCCTTAGGTGCCATCTGGGTAGGATAAAAAGGCTTTCCAAATTCGATAGTTACACTTACCTTCTTGAATCTTCCCTTATCAGGTCTGGACTCTAAAAGCAGGTCTGAGTTTGTTATGGCAAATGGTACTATAGGACACTTTGCCTTCTCAGCCATCTTGAAGCCACCTTCCTTAAATGGAAGCATTTCAGCCTTCTGGCTTCTGGTTCCCTCAGGGAAAAGTATCATATCGTGGCCTTGCTTTAGTAGCTCGCCACCCTTATTCATAGTCTCAAGTCCCTGCTTGATATCGTTTCTGTCAAGGAAGAGACAGTCTATGTCCTTCATATAAAGTGCAAGGAGTCCCACCTTAAGCATCTCTTTTTTTGCCACAAAGCCGGCTGGCTTTCCGATGGCCTCGTGGGAGATAAGTATATCGAAGTAGCTTCTGTGGTTACCAACAAAGAGACTTGCTTCTTCAGGAATATTTTCCTTACCAATTACCTTAATCTTGGCTCTGCACACGAATAGACCGGCTCTAAAATATCCGGATACATATTTTCTGGCCATTTCCCATGCTCTGGCCGGATCAGTTTTCCTAACCTTTTTCATATAGAGGTGATAAGGCAAACCGAAGAATAAGCCTATCATCAATAGTATAAGTAGTATAACAGTTCTCATCATTATCCTCCTGTTCTATAGAATTATCTTCCATACATTTTACAGGTTTCGTAAAGTCGTGCCTCAAGCTGTTTAGTCAGGTCGCTGTCCTTATATCTCCATGCCCAGTTGCCCTCGCCTACGCCAGGTGTGTTAAATCTTGCCCATGAGTCAAGGGAGAGAACATCCTGCATAGGTACGATGGCCATATTAGCTACGGAGCCAAAGCAGGCTCTTATAAGAATCCAGCAAATATCATGTCCGTCTGTGGAGTAGTATCTTCTCAGCTTGTCACGTGATGCCTCGTAGGCATTCTTGTACCAGCCAAGAGTTGTATTATTATCGTGAGTACCAGTGTAGCACACACAATTTCTAACAAAGTTATGTGGTAGGAAGTCATTTTCCTCCGGATTTTCGAAGGCAAACTGTAATATCTTCATACCAGGTAATCCGAACTTGTCACGAAGCTCGATAACTGAGTCATCAATCTCACCTAAGTCCTCTGCTATGATAGGAAGGTGATATCCTAAGGTTGCCTCAAGCTGTGTGAAGAAGTTGATACCAGGTGCTTCAACCCACTTACCGTTGATAGCAGTCTCTTCACCATAAGGCACTGCCCAATACTTATCGAAGCCTCTAAAGTGGTCGATTCTAAGGAAATCACTTAAGGTAAGCTGATACTTGATTCTCTTAAGCCACCAGTCATAGCCTGTCTCTGTGTGCTTCTTCCAGTTGTAAAGTGGGTTACCCCAAAGCTGACCTGTAGCTGAGAAATAATCTGGTGGTACACCGGCAACTACGGTTGGGTATCCCTTAGAATCAAGCTGGAATAGATTCTGGTTAGCCCAGACATCCACACTGTCCCATGCCATAAATATTGGAATATCTCCTACTATCTTAACACCCTTGTCGTTGGCATATTTCTTAAGCTTTGTCCACTCATAGTTAAAGAGGAACTGTAAGAACTTGTAGTAGCCCATCTCCTTATCAAGCTTCTTAATCCAAGCTTCCTTCTGCTTCTTGGTAGGCTTCTTAAGATTGTCCTCCCACATATACCATGGCATTCCCTGATGGTAATCCTTTCCAGCCATAAAGAGGGCATAATCCTCAAGCCAGAAGGTTTCCTTGCAGAAGCTTTCGTAGGCATTCATCATTTCCTTGCTGGTGGTAATTCCATCGTCAAGATTTTCGTCTGTAAATCTATCATAGGCAAGCTTAAGGATAGCTGTCTTAAACTCTATAAGCTCTCCGTAGCTAACCTGCTCAGGATTCCAAACCGGCATATCCTTAAGATCGCTGTCGTGGATAAGCTTAAGCTCCTTAAGATGGTCTATACTAATGATAAGTGGCTGGCCTGCAAATGCGGAGAATGGCTGGTATGGTGAATCACCAAAACCGGTATGTCCCAGTGGCAGAACCTGCCATGTGTTAAGTCCTGATCTAACCAGGAAATCTATGAATCTATAAGCACTTGCGCCTAACTCACCAATTCCATAAGGACTTGGAAAGCTGGTAGGGTGCAATAGGATTCCTGTATATTTTTGTGGCTTCTTGCCAACACTGTTGTTGTTCAACATTATGCTGTCCTCCTAGTTTTTACACATCATTTCTATTATACATAATATAATAAGAAAAAACAACGGAAATCTTAAGGCTCTTTTAAGTGAAATACGAGAGGTGCTAATGATTTATCCAGTTAGTATAATTAAAGAGGCTGTGCGCCGTAATCTGCAAACCGACCGCGACAGGGTAAGGCGCAGCTGACCGTTTTAGTGTCAGCGAAGCCTTATCCCTAGGCAGGTCGGCCAGCAACGTAACAACGCACAGCCTCTTAATTAATTGTACATTTTATAAAGCTTCTCGAATGCTGGAATGCTTCGCTCAACCATTTCAGTATTTACACAGTAGGAGATTCTAAAGTGTCCCGGGCAGTTGAAGCTATCTCCGGGAACGATGATAAGGTTAAGCTCCTTAGCTGCTCTCCAGCAGAATTCATTTGCATCGTCGCACAGAGCACGTGGGAACATATAGAAGGTTCCGCCTGGCTCAACTATATGGTAACCGATTCTTGTAAGCTCCTTGTATAAGATGTTCTTATTAGTTTCATAAACAGAAAGGTCGCTGGTCTTGTCAAGAACCTTCTCTACCGCAAGCTGGATAATGGAAGGTGGACAATTGTGACCTGTAAATCTTGAAATCTGACCACACATAGCAACTATAAGCTTAGCATCCTTGCAGGCCGGATTAACCGCTACATATCCAATTCTTTCACCAGGAAGTGAAAGGGACTTACTGAATGAGTAGCAGCAGATAGAGTTATCGTAGAAGCTTGAGATAAATGGAGCATCAGCACCCTCAAAAACTATCTCTCTGTATGGCTCATCTGACACAAGGTAGATATTATGACCATACTCCTCCTGTTTAGCCCTTAGGATATCTGCAAGTCTCTTTATAGTAGCAGTTGAATAAACGATACCTGAAGGATTGTTAGGTGAGTTTACAAGAACTGCCTGAACATTTGAGTTAAGTGCCTTCTCGAAGAGCTCAAAATTTATCTGGAAGGTTTCGATATCTGCAGGAACGATGGTAAGCTTGGCACCTGTTCCCTCAACATATGGAACATACTCAGGGAAGTAAGGTGCAAATGTAATAACCTCATCCCCATCCTTAACAACACATCTTAATGCATGAGCAACTGCGCCGGCAGCACCTGTTGTCATGAAAATCTCGTCTGCAGTGTAGCTCATACCGTATCTCTTGTTTAATGATTCAGCGATAGCCTTTCTGGTTGAATCAATACCAAGTGATGGGCTGTAGCCGTGAAGGGTGAGAGGATCCTTAGTAGAGAGAAGCTCCATCATATAATCTGTAAATTCCTGTGGGGCAGGAACTGATGGATTGCCAAGAGAATAATTGTAGATATTCTCTGCACCAATCTCCTTAGCTCTCATATTTGCATATGTAAAAAATTCTCTGATAACAGAGCCCTTGCCTGTCATCTCCTTGTACATTTCATTAATCATAATAATGCCTCCTGTAAAAAAATCCCTTTTATTATAGCAAAACCTATTATAAAATAAAAGCTAATGTTAGGCAGATAATATAAATTTAAAAGGAAAAATAATGGAGGATAAAATAGTGGGGATAGGTTTTTTAATATTTGGATTGCTGTGTGGGTTAGCAGCTTTAATATATTATAAGTTTTATGGCTTTTTGTGGGAGCCCAAAAGGGAGACAAAATCAGATCCTGAGCTGTTTTCCTTCTTAGATAGTGAAGAGGAGGTTGAGCCTAGAAGAGTAGGAGGGGCTGTTTTGCTGGTTATAGGTGCTTTATCACTTTTGGCCGGTGCTACTTCTCTAATTAGAACAAACTTAGGACACAAGGATGTGACAATTGATGGATACAGCATATCTTTTCCCTGCGACTATCTGGACATTCAGGCTATGGGCTTTGATATAGAAGAGGGACAGGAGATAGTGGAGATAAAGGGAAGTTCAACTCCATATGATCGAAATGGTAAAACCTACACAGTGGTAGATGATAATGGCAGAAGATTTGAAATTCGTTTTGAGAATGATGAAGAGGAGCCAAAGATAGCAACCAGCTGTAAGATATATGAGATGACCTTTGAATATGCACCACCTCGTAATAGATATGAGGGTATAATAAGCTCTTATAATTCCATAGAATTTTGGCATCCGGACTTGGAAATGACTCCGGAGCAGATAGAACAGGCTAATCAGAATCATCAGGAGTATATGGAGGAGATGTATGAGTATTACGAGAATTATGAGATACTAAACTCTCCAAAGATAACACTGAGAAATAAAGTTAATTCTGATATGACTCAGGCAGAGGTGGAGGCTATTATGGGATATGGTAAGCACAGTGGAATAAGCACCAGCTTATCCTATGATTCAGTTAAAGAATATTCTATGACCACCGGTACAAAAAGCTGTAAGATAATCATAACCTATGTAACCAAGGATGAGATTGCAGAGATAAGAATAACTCAGTAAATGTAAAAAGGTGATGTGACTCCGGGGAGGAAATCAACATCACCTTTTTGAGGGGAGAGAGGATTCAAATATATGAAAAGCTCTTACAAGTGTTAATATACAAGATAACTGTGTTCAAAGTTTGTAATAAATGTGAAGTTTTGTTCACATTTATAAGACAAAAAAAGCTACCTGTTAGGGTGATGACCATATAGAAGTATTCAAAAACACTAATGGTTATTGTCTAAACGGTGGCTAATGAAACAAACAGAGCAGTATCGCTTAATGCGGTACTGCTTTTGCTTTTATATATTATTTTGATGCATCTCTCAGAAATTTTTTCAGTTTTACCAAAAAGCTTTTTGAAATCGGCTTGATGATTATTCCGACAAAAACTGCGGCTATAACAGTTCCTTCTCTTACGCCGAGAAGCTCTCCACGTGCAATCAGGGAAATGAGTGCGGCAATTACTACAACCGAGCAATCAAAACCAATTTTGCAGATATGAAATGGAATGTTTGTCCTTTTTGAAAAAGTGAGCATAACTCCCTCGCTTGGCAGTGGGAGAAAATCGGAATTGACATACAGGAAAACTCCGACAGCGACGAAAAACAGGCTTATTATTATGTAAATCATTTTGATAATGTAGCTTTCGGGAGTAGGAATAAACGCAGTGCAAATATTGGCAAGGGTCACAAACCATCCGAAAACAAATGAGCATATAATCTGCAGAAAAGAGAACGGAGAAAAATTTTTCGGTGAAATCAGAAATTGCACAAAAATAAGTATAAGGAAAAACGCTGTTGTACATAATCCCTGTTCAAAACCTGTCAGCAGACTTACTGTGTAAGGAACGGAATTTACAGGAGATACGCCAAGAGATGACTTTGCGGAAATACTGATTCCGATTGCAATAAGAAAAAATCCGAGGCAATAAGTCACAATACGCCGTATAGAAAGTTTATCGAGTATTTCGGATTTGAGCCGGGTCTTAAATGTCTGTTTTTCACTGTTTGCGTTCATTTTTCTTCTCCTTGTATTTATTTTTTCAACCGAAAAAGCGGTAATACAGATTATGCATTACCGCTCATATTTCAGCTTTTATAAAGACTTGCCGTTTGCCAGTTCTGAAATGGTGATACCGTCAAAATACTGATTGGTCAGACGATGAAACTCCGTCCACATAGACAGTGTTTTACAGGTGTTTTTCTTTTCACAGACCTCGGCGTTGCAGTCAAGACAAGCCACAGGAGCAAGATTCCCTTCAGTAAGTCTTAAAATCTCACCTACGGTACATTCTTCGGGAGCACGGCTTAGTCTATAGCCACCGCCTTTGCCCTGAACACCCTCAACAAGTCCGTTTTTCACAAGAACGGGAAGTATTCTTTCAAGATATTTCAGCGAGATTTCCTGACGTGCCGCAACCTCCTTCATAGGTATATAGCCGTCAGTTTTATGCTCTGCCAAATCTATCATAACACGCAGAGCGTATCTGCCTCTTGTTGAAATCATCATATCAAACACCTCCCGCTTATTGTATCAAAAATCTGTGGAATTGTCAATTACTCAGAAAAAGTGGTGTTGACAAATATCTGTCGCCTGTGTCGGGAAGAAGAACAACAATGTTTTTACCCTCATTTTCGGGACGTTTTGCAAGCACAATTGCCGCATAAGTTGCCGCACCCGATGAAATTCCCACAAGCACGCCCTCGCTTCTGCCGATGAGTCTGCCCGTTTCAAAAGCGTCCTCGTTTGAAACGGCGACAATTTCATCGTAGATTTTGGTGTTTAAAACCTGCGGAACAAAGCCTGCACCGATACCCTGAATTTTGTGAGAACCAGCAACTCCTGTTGAAAGTACAGCAGAAGAAGCCGGCTCAACTGCAACAATTTTCACGTCGGGATTTTTTGATTTAAGATACTCACCCACACCTGTTACCGTGCCGCCTGTGCCAACACCTGCAACGAAGATGTCAACCTTTCCGTCGGTGTCCTCCCAGATTTCGGGGCCTGTTGTTTCAACGTGTGCCTTCGGGTTTGCAGGATTTGTGAACTGGGACGGAATAAAGCTATTGGGAATTTCCTTTGCAAGCTCCTCAGCCTTTGCGATTGCGCCCTTCATTCCCTTTGTACCCTCAGTTAGAACAAGCTCTGCGCCGTAAGCCATCATAAGCTGTCTGCGCTCAATGGACATTGTTTCGGGCATTACAATGATAATTCTGTATCCTCTTGCCGCCGCAACAGCCGCAAGACCGATACCTGTGTTGCCTGAAGTCGGCTCAATGATTACAGAGTCGGGAGTAAGCTTTCCGCTTGCCTCTGCGTCATCAATCATTGCCTTTGCAATTCTGTCCTTTACAGAACCTGCAGGGTTGAAGTATTCAAGCTTTGCGAGAATCTTCGCTTTAAGTCCGAGATTAGTTTCAATGTGAGTAAGTTCAAGTAATGGTGTTCTGCCAATAAGCTGGTCAGCTGATGTATATATTTTAGCCATAATAATCACTCCTTTACTGCCGCAAAACCGTTTTCAAGGTCTGCGATAATATCATCAATATGCTCTGTGCCTATTGAAAGGCGGATTGTATTCGGTTTGATATCCTGTTCAAGAAGCTCCTCCGCACTCAATTGACTGTGAGTTGTTGTTGCGGGATGAATTACCAGCGATTTAGCGTCAGCAACATTTGCAAGAAGCGAGAAAATTTTCAGATTGTCGATAAACTTGTGTGCCTCTTTTACGCCGCCCTTGATTTCAAAGGTGAAGATCGAACCACCGCCGTTAGGGAAATATTTTTCGTACAGCTCGTGGTCGGGGTGTTCAGCAAGTGAAGGATGGTTGACTTTTTCAACCTGCGGATGATTTTTCAGGAACTCAACAACCTTTTTGGTGTTCTCAGCGTGTCTGTCAAGACGGAGGGAAAGTGTTTCAACTCCTTGCAAGAGGAGAAATGCGTTGAACGGAGAAATTGTTGCACCCGTGTCACGGAGCAGAATCGCACG